>NZ_CP056199.1:1527724-1833268 GCF_013782625.1 Enterobacter sp. RHBSTW-00994
CAGTGCGGCATCGAAAGAGAAATATGACCAGATCCGTGCACGTCAGCAGCAACGGACGGAAGAGAAGAAGCTGGGGATTATTGAAAACAGTGATAATCCTGTGCTGCCAGCCTTTCCTGAGCAGAGCAGCACCGTGACATCCCGCAATCCGTTTAAAGAATAGAGCGGAGGCCAACGTGGAAGAGTTGAGTCAATACGCGTGCAGCAGCAGCTACGCGAAGGACAACGGTGTGTTGTTTTGCAATGGCGACATTTACATACGCGACGATGCGCCCGCGCATGCACTGCTGGAGGTTCGCCGGGTGCTGGGGCGCACCTTTGCGCCCGTCATCCTGACACCAGAAGCCTTTGAGGAGATGCTGGCGAAAGTCTGGCAGCAGAACAGCGGTGTGTCTCAGCAACTGGTTGACGACATGGATGCCGATATCGATCTGATGGCGTTAACCGAAGAGATCCCCGACAACGAAGATCTGCTGGATAACGATGAAAACTCGCCGGTGATCCGCCTGATCAACGCCATTCTGGGGGAAGCGGTGAAAGAGGGCGCATCCGATATTCATATCGAAACCTTCGAGCGCACGTTGAGTATCCGCTTTCGCGTGGATGGCGTCTTGCGTCCTGTGCTTCAGCCTGCGCGCAAACTTGCGCCGTTGCTGGTATCGCGTATCAAGGTGATGTCAAAACTCGATATTGCTGAAAAACGTCTTCCGCAGGATGGCCGTATTTCCCTGCGCATTGGCCGCAAAGCTATCGACGTGCGTGTTTCGACTATTCCGTCGCAGTATGGCGAACGGGTGGTGATGCGTTTACTCGATAAAAGCAACCTGAAGCCTGACATCAATAAGCTTGGGTTGATTGATGAAGAGCTGGAAAAACTCAAAGGGCTGATTGACCGTCCGCACGGCATCATCCTGGTGACAGGCCCGACAGGCTCCGGGAAAAGTACCACGCTGTACGCGATCCTCTCGGCGCTGAATGGGCATGAACGCAACATTCTGACCGTTGAAGATCCGATTGAGTATGAGCTGGAAGGGGTTGGGCAAACGCAGGTCAACCCACGCGTTGATATGACTTTTGCTCGCGGGTTGCGCGCGATCCTGCGCCAGGACCCGGACGTGGTGATGATCGGGGAAATTCGTGACGGGGAAACGGCGCAAATCGCGGTTCAGGCCTCGCTCACCGGCCACCTGGTGATGTCAACACTCCATACCAACAGTGCTGCCGGGGCGATCACTCGCCTGCGTGATATGGGGCTGGAGTCCTTTTTAATTGGTTCATCGCTGCTTGGCGTCATTGCCCAGCGTCTGGTACGCCGGTTGTGTTTTCACTGCCGGACAACCAGTCCGCTGGATGCCAATGAAAAAACGTTGTTCAGTTTTATGGATAACCCACCCAACGCGATTTATCGCGCCGTGGGGTGTGAACATTGTCGCCAGAGCGGTTACCAGGGACGGGCAGGTATTCATGAATTTTTGGTGGTCGACAGCACAATGCGTCGCGCCATTCATGAAGATAAAGATGAGATGTCCATTGAAACACAGTTATTTAAACAGGCGTACAGCCTGCGTGAAAACGGGCTGCTGAAAGTGATTTCTGGCGTAACGTCGCTGGAAGAAGTGATGCGCGTTACCGCTGAGCGTGGGGGCGATGAGTAATGGCCTTCTATGCATGGACGGCGGAGAATGCCGCAGGGAAAACCCAGCGTGGGACACTACAGGCTGAAGGGCAAAAGCAGGTTCGCCAGTGGCTTCGCGAACAAAAGTTAATGCCGGTCAGTATCACAGAAACGCATGAGAAAGCAGTCACCGGGAAAGCACACACCGGCGCAAAACTTTCCACCCCCGTGTTGTCGATGTTTACGCGTCAGCTCTCGACGCTGGTCAACGCGGCGCTCCCGCTGGAAAGCGCGCTAAAAGCGATTTCGAAACAGACGGAAGATAAAAAGCTGGCGGCGATGGTGGTGGAGATCCGCGAAAAAGTGGTGGAGGGGCATACGCTGTTTGATGCGTTTAGTCAGTTTCCGCGTACCTTCGACAAGCTCTACTGCACGCTGGTGATGGCCGGTGAAAAGACCGGTCATCTGGGCGATGTACTGGAGAAACTGGCGGAGTACAACGAACAGCGTCAGAAGATGAAAAGCAAGCTGACGCAGGCGATGGTCTATCCGATCACCCTGACGGTCGTGGCGATCGCGGTGATCAGTATCCTGCTGGTGGCGGTTGTCCCGCAGGTGATTGAGCAGTTTACCCATATGAAACAGCAACTGCCGATCACCACCCGCACGCTGATTGCGGTAAGTGATTTCCTTCAGGCTTATGGGATCTACATTGCAGGTGGCCTGGCGGCAGGGATTGTCGGCTTTAAGGCCTGGGTCAGGAACGCAAACCATCGCTTTCAGTGGAACCGCTGGCTGGTGAACCGCTCGCCGGTTAAAAAACTGGTGTGTGCCATCAACAGTGCCCGATACATCCGCACGCTGAGCATCTTGCAGGCCAGTAGCGTTCCGCTGCTGGAGGGGATGTATATCGCGATGGACGGCATCGAAAATTTATATGCCCGCCAGGTGCTAGAGCAGGCTGCTGATACCGTACGTCAGGGGGCATCATTATACGCGGCACTGGAACAGGCGAAATTATTCCCGCCCACCATGTTGTATATGATTGCCTCAGGTGAGGAGAGCGGTGAATTAGGTCATTTAATGGATCGTGCGGCGGAAAATCAGGAGTCCGCATTACAGCATCGAATTACATTAACGTTATCGGTATTTGAACCGGCTCTGGTCGTTACTATGGCGACAATTGTTTTATTCATCGTCTTATCAATATTACAACCGCTTTTGCAACTTAATAACATGGTAGGTTAATTCATGGCTGTAAAACAAAAAAACCTGGCTCGCCAGGCGGGCTTCACATTGCTCGAATTAATGGTGGTTATTGTCATTCTCGGCGTTCTGGCGAGTATGGTCGTGCCCAATTTAATGGGAAACAAAGAAAAAGCGGATACCCAAAAAGCGACCAGCGATATTGTTGCTCTCGAAGGATCGCTGGATATGTATAAGCTGGATAACCACCGCTACCCAACGACCGAGCAGGGGTTGCAGGCGCTGGTGACAAAACCGGAAATCGCCCCTGTTCCGAACGGTTACCGCGCGGATGGCTATATTCGCCGTCTGCCGCAGGACCCGTGGGGCAGCGATTATATTCTGGTCAGCCCTGGCGAACATGGCGCGATAGATGTATTTTCCGCCGGCCCGGATGGTGAAGCGAATACGGCCGATGACATTACTAACTGGTCACTCGATAAAAAATAATGAATAAACAACGCGGCTTTACGTTGCTGGAAATTATTCTGGCACTGGTGATATTTGCCAGTTGCGCCATGATGGTGGTCTCCACTATTCCGTCGCGCAGTGGTGCAGATATATTTGGCCAGCAATTAAAAGCACTCGTTGATTATGGTTCCGACCGCGCAGTCATGGACGGGAATATTCTAGGGTTAGTCATCACGGCGGATAAATATCAACTGGTGACGCTAACTGAGAAAAATGGTGAACGTCGCTGGATGCCCTTATCCGCTGGTCGTATTACCACTCTGGGTGATTTCCCTGAAGACATGCACGTTTCGCTTTCCCCTCAGCGTCTGGCCGCCACGACAGAGTCTGAACCGCAGATTGTTTTTTTGCCGGATGGCGAGATTGGCCGCTTCACGTTGACACTGCAAAGCTATGACAAACAGCACTTTTTCCGCGTGGTGTCGCAAGGTGCTGCGCCTGTATCGGTAGAGAATGATGGCTAAAGGCAGAGCAAAACAGAGTGGGATGACGCTACTGGAGGTGATGGTTGCACTGGTGATCTTCTCTACTGCGGCGCTGGCGTTGATGAATTCCGTCTCCCTGAATGTGCGTTTTACGTACGGTCTTGCCGATACGTTACAGGCCAGTTGGGTGGCGGAAAACCAGCTGGCAGAAGCGCAACTGAGTAAAGCCGATTTTCCCGATGCCGAAGAACAAGGGACGGAAATGATGGGAGGACGCAACTGGAACTGGCGCAAGCAACGGATCAAAACCACGAATAACGGCTGGGCGAACGCCATTCGCGTCTATGCGGAAGGGGACGAGAATCAGCCCGTGATTTCCCTGCAAATTATTCCGCCGGGAGCGCGAAAGTGAAAAAAGTGCAACGTCAGCGCGGGTTTACGTTGCTGGAGATCATGATTGCGCTGACCATCTTTGCGGTGATCAGTACGCTTGCCTGGCAGATCCTGGACGGTGCAATGCGCACCAGTTCTGCGACGGATACCCGTGCGGCCCGGCTCAACCAGCTGCAGCGTGCCTGGAGTTTGATGGAGCGCGATTTTTTCCAGCTTCAGGCGCGAGCACCACGTAATGAGCCGGACCTGTTTCGTCAGGAAGGGGAGACGCTTGAACTCACGACGTTAAGTGGGGTAAGCGGAACAGTACAACTGGAGCGTGTGCGCTGGCGTCTGGAAGAAGGCCATTTGTGGCGGGATGTCTGGCCCACGATTGATAGCCCGCCAGACGTGAAGCCCGAAGAAGTGCCGATTATCAGTCAGGTGAAATCCGTGCAGTGGCGGTTTTATCGCAATGGCTGGCAGAAAAACTGGACCGACACTGCGCATCAGCCGGATGGCGTGGAACTCACGCTGACGATGGACAACGGGGAGACCTGGCGCTGGGTATTCACCACTCCAGGGGATATTCCAGATGTGGTGACTGTACCAAAAGAGAAGATGGAGGCGATAACGCCGACGCCTCAAAACGCTCCCGTACCGGGCACAACACGATGAATACGTTGCGTAAACAGAAAGGGGTTGCCCTGCTGGTGGTGCTGATCCTGCTGGTGATGATGTCGGCGCTGGCAGCCAAAATCAGTCAGCAGTTCTGCCGTAATTTGCAGAAAACGCGCTATCAGGTGAGTCAGCAGCAGATCCGCTGGGCCATACAGGCGCAGGAAAAGGTGGTGAAAGATACCCTGCAAACCGACGCCAGCGGCGAAAGTAAACCGCTTGCCCCTGATGGCGACTGGCATCAGCCGCTGGAGACGCTGGGAGAAGACTATACGGTGGTCAGCCAGGTGGAAGACGCCCAGGACTGCTTTAACGTTAACAACCTGCTTGCGGCTGACAACGCGACTCAGGCGGTGAACGTTCAGGCTGCACCGGAAAAACCGCGTAACGAACAGACCCTGGAACAGTTGCTGGCCGACAGCGGTATCAGCCAGGTGACAGCCGAGGAGATTTACCTGCAACTGGTGGATTACCTCGATGCCGATCCTTCCACGGTAAAAGAGGGGGCTGAACGTGATGCCTGGGCCGGGACGGTTCCGGCGCGTTTACCCGCGAATCAAATGATGCGTGATATTGCTGAGATCAAGCTGTTGCCTGCATTTCCCGTCAGTGCGTACCCCAAAGTGAGCAAGCTGCTGTGTGCATTGCCGGATACGGTCAGCAAGGTTGATGTGAACACCCTGAGTCAGGCGAAAGCGGTGATTCTGGCTGCGCTATTTCCCGGCAAACTCACGACAGAGGGGGCTTCTCGCCTGATTGCTTCGCGCCCCGAATCTGGATGGGAAAGTCTGGATGATTTCATGAAAGCGCTGGAGCAAAACGCCCCGCAGCTAAAAGACGATTTACCGAAAGTCACCGAACAACTGGCCATTAACAGCCGCTATTTCCGCGTCCGTTATACCGGTAATACCGATGATTTAACGCTTCGCGTGATCAGCCAGCTTCAGGTGAATCAGGATGCTGGCGAGATTGTGACGTGGCAGCGTCGTTACCGAATGATTGAATAACAAAAGTCGAATTCTATGAAACAGGTACTTTTTATTCGTCCTGACAGCCGTGAGGATGGAGCATTGTGGTGGTGTGTTTCCGGTAGCCAGCAGGTTGATGCTCTGGATGGCACACAAGCGCTTGCCGCACTGGCGGAGCATCCTCTGGCATCTCGCGTATGTTTGCTCTTACCCGCGAGTGAGATGGTCTTTCGCCATTTTACGTTGCCCAAAAAAGGGGGGGCAGCCCAGGCTACGGTATTTTCCTGGATGGCAGAGGAGACGCTGATTGGTGAGGTGGATAACCTGCACTGGACGGTGCTCAACAAAAAGGGCCGTGAGGTTGATGCCGTCGCCATTGACGCAGAACGTCTGCAGTACTGGCTGAGTATTTTTAACGAGGCAGGATTAAAGGTGATCCAGGTGTTGCCGGATGCCTGGTTACTGCCGGTTTCTCCGCATGGGAATACGGTCATCTCTCTGGAGGAGAACTACTGGCTACGCTTTTCTTCGCATGTAGCTTGTAACGTTGATGTAACACTGTTGCCGCTACTGATGCAAAAAGTGCAGAACGGTGAGGTGTGCTGCTATGGCGAGAGCCCGGCGGGCATCCACGTCGATGAGAATCTGCGGTGGCAACACCCGCTGGTATTGATTCAGCCTCAGTGGCAAACCTGTCGTATCAATCTCTTACACGGTAAATTCAGCGCCAGAGGTACAAAGGGCAACACGACAAAAGGGCGTAACGCCGCAATGGCGGTGATGGGAATTTTGTCGCTCGGGCTGCTGTTAGGGCCACGAATGGGCATGGCATGGATGGCGGTTCAGCAAGAAAACCGCTTGCAGCAGGAGATCGTCGATGTCTACCAGCATCACTTTCCCAGTATGCGTCAGCAGAGCAATATCAAATACCACTTTGGACAGAATCTGAAGAAACAGAGTAAAGGGATCTTTCTCCAGCTCGATGAACTGGAAAAAGTGAAGCAGATGGTCCCTGCTGTGGAAATTAATTTGCTGGAATATGACGGCACGCAAAATACATTGACCCTGAGCGTCAGTACGCAAAACCAGGAGGGGCTGAAGGAATTTGTAAGCCAGGCCAGTGAGCGTTTTGATTTTACGCTACAGCCTGTTTCAAATAATTCTCCTTATACCGCCATGATCTCCGGGAAATATAAATGAATGAACGAATTATGCAGCTGAAATCGCGCTACCAGCGTTACAGCGACAGAGAAAAAATTGTATTAAAAGTGTGTGCGGCAGCAGTTTTCTGCGCCGCCGTATATTACGCAGGAGTCCTTCCCTTGGATAATATTATTCAAAATAGCAAATCAACGCTGATGCGACAAAAAGAAACGTTGAACTGGATGCGCAGTGAAATAGATAAAAACCATCTTCAGTTGCAGCAGATTAAAACAGACAACCCTCGCAGCGTCGTGGAAAACAGTGCACACGAGATTAACATATCGCTGACGGATGTGCGTCAGGATGGGCAAGCACTCTCTTTTGCGATCAACCGGATCAACGTTTATGCGTTAAAAAACTGGTTGCGGGAGATGAATATGACATCCGGTATTCGACTGGAAAAAATGAACCTTACACCTGTCGATCATATGAGTGATGTTAAAGCTGAAATTCAGCTCACCTGGAAAAAGGGGGTATGACTAACCTGATGTGGGTCAGGGCATGTCATCCGCTGGGATTCGCACTGATGAGCGGGGGCTTCGGTGCGATTGTTGGGAGCTTTCTGGGGGTTGTGGCTGACCGCGTACCGGGCATGGTGATGAATGAAGGGGAGAGCGGAAATCTCCTTTTGCCCGCGTCGCATTGTCCGGTCTGCAAGCATTCGTTAGCCGTATGGGAAAATATCCCACTGATAAGCTGGCTTCTGCTGCACAGGCGCTGCAGTGAGTGTCACACGCTCATCCCGCTAAGCGTGTTTCTGATTGAGCTTTTTACCGCGCTATTTTTTGGCATTACGGCCTGGTGTATCCCCGGTATCCCGGTGTTGTTTTCAATCTGGTTGCTGGCCGCATTCCTGCTGCCGTTGGCGATGATCGACTGGCGCTACCAGCTTTTGCCGGATTGTTTGACGCAACCTCTGCTGTGGGCTGGGCTGTTACTGACAGCCGTTCTCCATCTCCAGCCATTAACTGATGCACTTTACGGGGCCATAGCCGGCTACCTTTCGCTGTGGTTGCTCTACTGGGCTTTTCGGTTATGCACCGGGCGCGAAGGATTAGGCTATGGTGATTTCAAATTGTTTGCTGCTCTGGGCGCCTGGTGCGGCTGGCAGGTATTACCGACGTTATTACTGGCTGCCGCAGTCAGCGGTATCGTTATTTATGGATTGTTTTATAAATCGCCACATTCACAGGGCGCTATTCCATTTGGTCCTCTTTTAGCATCCTCCGGATTGATTATTTTTATTCTAAATAACATCCATTGATTTTTTATTTGGTGAGTCAAGTTTTTTTTGGGATTATTTCGCCAGGGGAATGAAGGGAAATAATGTGTTTCTCGCGGTATTGTTATAAACATAAGGTGTAGGAATTATTCGCGTATATCTTTTATGGGGGATGAGTAGCGCAATAAATAAATGTTTGGCAACCTTTTATTGAGTCAGTCAATAAGTAATCTCACATGCAAGATGGAATGCATGATTTTTAACTATTCACAAATAAAGTTATCAGGAATTAATAATGAAATTTATGAAGCCTAAATATCTGGCGCTATTAATTGCAGCAGCTTCCGGCTCTGTTTTTGCGGCTGCGCCAGGTACACCGTCCATCAGCAGCGGTAACGATAAATTTGCCCTTGTTGAGGTTGACCAGGCTGCGCAGGACTATAACAGCCTCGTTAAAGTACATAACGACGGTGTGGATGTGAAGGTGGAGTGGAACGTCTGGAGCGGCGATGCACCAACTTCAGCTAAAGTGCTGCTGGATGGTCAAACTGTATGGTCTGGTGCAGGTAGCGCGTCCGGTTCTGCCACGTTTAAAGTGAAAAAAGGCGGACGTTATCAGGAACAGGTTGAACTCTGTAACGCCAGCGGCTGTTCCAAAAGTGCCAGCAAGCTGATCATTGTTGCAGATACTGACGGCAGCCATCTGTTGCCCCTGAATGCGGCAATGCAGGAAAACAACAAAACCTTCGCGCAGCATACTGACAAAGTGGTTGGGGCCTATTTCCCGGAATGGGGCGTGTATGGACGTAACTTCCCGGTAGATAAAATCCCGGCTGCGAACCTGAACCACATTCTGTACGGCTTTATCCCAATCTGTGGTGGCGACGGTATCAACGACAGCCTGAAATCAATCGAAGGCGGGAACAGTTTCCAGGCTCTGCAACGCGCCTGTAACGGCCGTCAGGATTACACCGTAGCCATCCACGATCCGTGGGCCGCGCTGCAAAAACCGCAGTCTGGTGTGTCAGGCTGGGATGACCCGTACAAAGGTAACTTTGGTCAGTTGATGGCGCTGAAAAAAGCGCATCCAGGCCTGAAAGTGTTGCCTTCTATCGGTGGCT
The DNA here is from genome assembly GCF_013782625.1 of Enterobacter sp. RHBSTW-00994. Lineage (NCBI taxonomy): Bacteria > Pseudomonadati > Pseudomonadota > Gammaproteobacteria > Enterobacterales > Enterobacteriaceae > Enterobacter > Enterobacter sp. RHBSTW-00994. The sequence continues at coordinate 1,537,045 of NZ_CP056199.1, forward strand.
GGACGCTGTCTGACCCGTTCTATCAGATGGGTAACCCTGCGATTCGCGCGCGCTTTGTGGCTTCCGTGAAAGACTTCCTGAAAACCTGGAAATTCTTCGACGGTGTGGATATCGACTGGGAATTCCCTGGCGGCGGCGGTGAAAACGCCTCACTGGGTAATCCGCAGCAAGATAAAGCGACCTATACCGCGTTGATGCACGATCTGCGCACCATGATGAATGAACTGTCTGCTGAAACCGGTCGTACCTATGAACTGACCACGGCAATTGGTTCCGGGAAAGATAAAATTGAAGATGTGGATTACACCGCGGCTCAACAATACCTCGACCACATCTTCCTGATGAGCTACGACTTCTACGGCGCATGGAGTAATACCGAACTGGGCCACCAGGCGGCGTTGCATGCACCAGCATGGCGTCCGGAGACCAACTACACCACAGAAAACGGTGTTAAAGCACTGCTGGAGCAGGGCGTACAACCAGGCAAAATCGTGGTAGGCGCAGGCATGTATGGCCGTGGCTGGACCGGTGTACACGGCCAGACTGGCGATAATCCATTTACCGGAACCGCAACCGGGCCGGTAAAAGGCACCTGGGAACCTGGTGTTGTTGACTATCGTCAGATCGTTAACGAATACAAAGGTAAACCGGGCTGGGAATACAAATACGATGCTGATGCTGAAGCCCCGTATGTCTTCAATAAGTCGACCGGTGAACTGATCTCTTATGAAGATGCACGTTCCACTGCGGCAAAAGGCAAGTATGTTCTGGCTAATCAACTGGGTGGCCTGTTCTCCTGGTCCATTGACTCTGATAACGGCGATATCCTGAACGCGATGAATGAAAGCCTGATGGGCGGCAGTTCTTCCGGTTCCGATACTCCGGTTGTGACAAACCATGCGCCGATTGCGGCAGCAGTGGATCAGATGGTCACTGGCCCGGCATCGGTGATTCTGGATGGTTCGTCTTCATCCGATCCGGATGGCGATGCAATTACCTACAAATGGACCCAGATCTCTGGTCCGGCGGTCACCATGACCAACAGCACCAAAGCGAAAGCCTCTTTCAGCGTTAATGCTGTGGCGGCTGACCAGACTCTGGCCTTCCGTCTGACAGTGACGGATGCGAAAGGTCTGAGTAACGCGATTGACGTGCAGGTGGTGAATAAAGCACCAAAAGCGAACCAGGCGCCGGTGGTGAACCCGATGGAAACCGTCTCTCTGCAAGCAGGTGAAAGCTATGCTCTGCATGCTCAGGCAGCCGATCCAGATGGTGATGCACTGACCTATGCATGGAGTGTTCCGGCAGATATGCACGCTACCGGCACGAATACTGCCAACGTGAACATCACTGCACCAGCAGTGAGCGCGGAAACCTCCTACACCCTGAGCGTGATTGTGAGTGACGGTAAAACCAGCGTTCAGTCCAACGTACAGGTTGTGGTGACACCGAAAGCGGCAGATGAAGGCACTCAGCCATCTGACGAAGGAACAACGCCATCTGATGAAGGCACTCAGCCATCTGACGAAGGAACAACGCCATCTGATGAAGGCACTCAGCCATCTGACGAAGGAACAACGCCATCTGATGAAGGCACTCAGCCTTCTGACGAAGGTACGGCTACCGGCAGTTGTGACGCCCCGGTTGATGCTAATGCCAGCAAATATGCTGCGTGGGAATCCAGCAAAATCTACAACAATGGCGACACCGTCAGTGCCGACCATCTGGTGTGGAAAGCGAAGTACTGGACTCAGGGCAACAAACCTGGCTTTGGTGTGGATGCCTGGGAACTGGTGAGCAAAGTGAGCATGAACTGGCGCTCTGACCTGGTTTACAACGGCGGTGAAACAACCACGTATCAGGGCTCTGTATACCGTGCGAAATGGTGGACCCGTGGTGATAACCCTGCCAAGAGTGATGTATGGGTGAAAGAAGGTTCATCTGCAGAGTGTAAATAAGGTTATTAACCTGTCATTACGGGAATGATATCTGCCCGTAATCGTTGGCCACACCCCGCTTCGGGTGTGGCCAATTACACCTAAATAGAATAAATGCACAAGGAGAGTATGGAAAACTGAACGGTGGGATGAATATCATGAAGCGTTTGATGTGGTTATTTTTATTCGTTTGTCCGGGTGTAATGGCCAATTGTTGGGACAGTGCTGCACATTATTACCATGTCGACCCCTATTTATTATTTGCAATAGCAAATGTGGAATCAGGAATGAATCCTTATGCCGTCGGCTGGAACCATGATGGCTCCAGAGATGTTGGGTTAATGCAGATTAACAGCTCTCACTTCAGCGAGTTAGAGCGTCAGGGGATTGATGAGTATCGCTTAATATCAGAGCCCTGCACCTCCATTATGGTGGGCGCATCAATATTATCGAAGATGATTAGAGTCTACGGTTATAACTGGGAAGCCGTTGGGGCTTATAACGCCGGGGTGAGAAAAGAGAATTACCCTAAGCGGATGCTTTATGCTCATAAAGTGTGGCGAAAATATCAGGAAATAAAAGGCAGTGAAATATACAGGGATTGATTTTTCTTTTTTGAAGGATGTTTTCCGTGTCCTTCAAAAAAGGAAAAGAACCGCATCTATGGTTTATTTATTAAAGGAATAATACATAAACCAGGAGTGCATTATCATTGTTGCTTAAATACAGGACTATTTGACATGACGAAAAGGACATTACTGAGCATTCTCGTTGCCGGGGCATGTATTGCTCCGTTTATGGCTCAGGCTGCAACGCTGCAGGCAACCAGCAGCGAACCGTACACCATGAAAGCCAGTGATTTGGCGAAAAAGGAAAAAGAACTCACCAGCTTCCCGCTGATGGCCTCGGTAAAAGATACCATCGCAACGCTGGATAACAGTCTGGTTGAGCAGATTGAGCCAGGGCGTGCTACCAACCCGGATAACGTTAAGCGCGTTGAAGGTATTGTCAAAGCAAGCGACTGGGAATATCTGTTCCCGATGCGTGCGAAAGAATATACCTACAGCAATTTCCTGAAAGCCGTGGGTAAATTCCCGGCGCTGTGTAAGACCTATAATGACGGTCGTGACAGCGATGCGATTTGCCGCAAAGAGTTGGCGACCATGTTTGCCCACTTTGCACAGGAAACGGGGGGTCATGAAAGCTGGCGTCCTGAAGCTGAATGGCGTCAGGCGCTGGTTCATGTCCGTGAAATGGGCTGGACCGAGGGCCAGAAAGGGGGTTACAACGGCGAATGTAACCCGAGTATTTGGCAGGGGCAGACCTGGCCGTGTGGCAAAGATAAAGACGGTGACTTTGTGAGTTACTTTGGTCGCGGCGCAAAACAGCTTTCCTATAACTACAACTATGGCCCGTTCTCGGAAGCCATGTTTGGTGACGTCCGCACGCTGCTGGATAAACCCGAACTGGTGGCAGACACCTGGCTGAACCTGGCAAGTGCGATCTTCTTCTTCGCCTATCCTCAGCCGCCTAAGCCAAGCATGTTGCAGGTGATTGACGGGACGTGGCAGCCGAACGATCGCGATAAGGCCAACGGCCTGGTCTCTGGCTTCGGTGTAACCACCCAGATCATCAACGGTGGTGTAGAGTGCGGTGGTCCGACGGAGATCGCGCAGTCTCAGAACCGTATTAAGTATTACAAAGAGTTTGCTAACTACCTGAAAGTACCGGTTCCGGCGAATGAAGTGCTGGGTTGCGCCAACATGAAACAGTTTGATGAAGGCGGTGCAGGCGCACTGAAAATTTACTGGGAGCAGGACTGGGGATGGAGTGCGGATACGCCTGACGGGAAAACCTATTCCTGCCAACTGGTGGGCTACCAGACTCCGTTCAGTGCGTTTAAAGAGGGCGACTACACCAAGTGTGTACAGAAGTTCTATAACGTGAACATTGTGAATGATGACGGTTCCTCAACAAAACCGGCTGACGAACCTGTGACGCCAGCGCCATCAGACGAAACACCAGTCCCAGCCCCAACTCCGGATGAAACGCCAGCAGAACCTGTAACGGTTAACCACGCCCCAGTGGCACACATTGCAGGCCCGATTGGTGCGGTTGAAGCGGGTGCGCAGGTTTCCCTGAGTGCTGAAGGATCAACCGATGCTGACGGCAACAAACTGACTTATACCTGGCGTTCCCAGGATGGCCAGACGGTGACGGGACAAGACAAAGCGGTTGTTACCTTCACTGCGCCAGAAGCGGCTACCGCTCAGCAGTATGAAGTGGGCCTGACCGTCAGCGACGGTGAACTGAGCAGCACCACGTCTTACCTGCTGAATGTGAAAGCGAAAGCGGCTGCACCTTCTCAGGATGAGGGGACATCTGGCGCTTATCCTGGCTGGAGTGCGAACAGCAAGTACAAAGCGGGGGATATTGTGAACAACCACGGTAAGCTCTTCCAGTGTAAACCGTTCCCGTACAGTGGCTGGTGTAACAACGCCCCGGCCTACTACGAACCGGGCGCAGGTCTGGCCTGGTCTGACGCCTGGACTGCGCTGTAAAAACGAACGGCAACCCGAGGGTTGCCGTTTTCGTGTTTTCCGCTCCGTTAAGAGAGGGAATTGTCACGACTGGTGCTTTCAGGTGTGACTAGCGGTGCAATTTCCCGTGATCCCGTAACCAGGCTGCAGTGCGTACGATCCCGTCATCCAGCGTGACGACGGGTTTATACCCCAGCTCGTTCTCCGCGCGCGTTGTGTCCAGCGTGAAATCGAAATTGAGCTTCGATACGCCATAATGCGTCAACGCAGGTTCTTTTGCCGACTTGCTACCGAAACGCTCCATACTGCGGGCGATCATATCCAGCATGGGATACGGCACAGAACGGATGCGACAGTGAATATTCAGTTCATCAATCAAGCGTTGCACGATGCTACGCAGCGCCTGAGGCTCACCGTTGGTAATGTTGTAGGCGCGGCCTGACGGTAAATGATCGCATGCAGTCTGGCTGGCCAGCCACATGGCATGAACGGCATTTTCGTAATAGGTCATATCCACCAGTGCATCGCCACCACGTGGAAGTAACACGCTGCCGTAGTGATGCATCATCTGCGCCAGGCGTGGGATAAATACTTTGTCATGCGGTCCGAACAGGCTTTGCGGACGCAGGATGGTAAAACGGGTATGCGGGTTCGACTGCGCCAGCAGATCGATCACCTCTTCGCTGGCGGCTTTACTGCGCGCAAACTCGCAGGCAAAACGTGCCGGGCGAAAATCTTCCTGAACATTACGGTGGTGGTGATAATCGAAATAAAGGGAAGGGGAGGAGATATGAACAAAATTACGTACGCCCCAGGCTACCGCCCACTCACCCAGACGACGCGTGGCGCGGACGTTGGCGAGATCAAAGGCTTCCTGTGTGCCCCACGGGGAGGTAAAACTGGAACAGTGCCACAGCGTATCGATTCCGGCGAGCATCACTTTAGCCTGAGAGGAAACCAGTTCCGTCAGGTCGGCATGGACAAATTCTGCGCCCATTTTTTGCAGCAGTTTTCCCATCGCCTCGTTGCGACCGGTCGCCCTGACGCTAATGCCTTTGTTGCGCAGAAACTCGACCGCGTTTCGGCCTAAGCCGCTGGTCGCACCGGTAACCAGTACCTTCATATCAATCCACTGTGTTGAAAAAGAATTTCGTGCGCATTCTTCCGTGAATTACGCCTGTATGCAATGGGAAAGGTGAAAGAATAAGAGTTTTATTTAGATCTTTTCCTTCTTTTGTTCTGCAAGCTGCGCAATACGTTTAGCCATTCCGCGAAAGATAAACAGATGCGCCGGGATCATAAACAACCAGTAGAATAACCCCGGCATACCATGGGGATGCCACCAGGCGCGGACATCCAGCTCACGGTGATCGCCCTTATCTTTGAGCGTAAAACAGAGTCGCCCAAGCCCCGGCGCTTTCATACCGAACAGCAGAGCCAGCTGCTTTTCCGGCTCGACGATGATCACTTTCCAGCTATCGACCGTATCACCGACCTGAAGATAGGATCGGCCAGGACGACCTTTCGCCAGCCTGTGCCCTACCAGCAGGTCCATCGCCCCTCGTGTTTGCCAGAGGATATTGCCGAAGAAATAGCGCTCTTTGCCGCCAATCTGGTTAACCACTTCCCAGAGTGCTTCCAGGCTGGCCTGCGTTTTAACGGTACAACCTGCCTGCTTCGGGTAATACCCATACTCTGGCCGCCAGCGGGCAAACGCCTGCGCGTCATACCCCCAATCACTGGAGTTCACCAGCTTCTCTTCTTCTTTCAGCGTGTTACGCACTGCGTCATCAAAACGGATCAGATCCTGCGGAATCAGCGCGCGCAGATCGCGGTCGTCCGCCAGGAGATCGTGTTTCAGCCCCTGGATCAGTGCTTTTGCCGTCGTGGGAGGAACCGAGGTGATGACATTTAAAAACCACACGGAGATCCAGCGGGTGGGGAAAGGGACTGGAACCAGCCAGCGATGACGACCGCTGACAGCCATAAAATGTTCGAACTGCGCCTGATAGGTCAACACTTCAGGCCCGGCCGCCTCCAGAACCCGGTGTTGTTCTGCGGGATGACGCAGGAGTTCAACCAGATAATGCAGCAGATTCTCCAGGGCGATGGGCGTGGTGCGTGAACGCACCCAGCGCGGCGGGGTTAATATCGGCAGGTTGTAAACCATATCGCGCATCACTTCAAACGCAGCGGAACCCGCACCGACGATAATGCCTGCCCGTAATTCCGTCAGGGGGATCGCGGCACTGCGCAGGATCTCTGCGGTCAACTGGCGCGCGCGAAGATGGTCTGATTGTTCATGTTCCGGGGCTTGCAGCGAACTTAAAAAAATCACCTGCTTCACCGGTGTTTGCAGAAGAGCATCGCGCACGTTCATCGCGACCTGACGTTCATGCGCAATAAAATCGCCACCTTCTCCCATGCTGTGAACCAGATAATAGAGGGTATCTACGCCCTCCAGCAAAGAAGGGAGCGTATCCGGCCAGTTAAGGTCGACATTGTGGCAGGCTACACCAGGCAGATTTTGTTTTTGCAGGCGTTCAGTATTACGTGCCGCTGCCAGCACCTGATGCCCTTGCTGACTTAACGCAACGGTAAGGTGTTGACCAATATAACCACTGGCCCCGAGTACCAGAATGCGTTGCGGCACGTTGTTCTCCTCAATTAACGCTGTAAAAAAGCCTGCCAGTGGCGAGCCACTTCTGCGAGCTGTTCACGGCTGACATCCAGATGCATGACCAGGCGTACCACCGGAGAGGCATTAATCAGCACACCGCGTGCTTTCATAAACTCACCCAGCGCGGCCGCGTGATCATCGCCGACGCGAACAAACAGCATGTTGGTATCGTGACGCATCACGTCAGCACCGATCTCGCGGAGCTGTGTTGCCATCCACGCGGCATTGTCATGATCGTCTTTCAGACGTGCGACGTTGTTTTTCAGCGCATATAAACCGGCTGCGGCCAGGATCCCGGCTTGACGCATTCCGCCGCCCGTCATCTTACGCCAGCGATTGGCGCGCTTAATGTAGTCAGCATTGCCTACTAACAGCGAGCCAACCGGCGTACCTAAGCCTTTGGAGAGGCAAATGGTGAACGAGTCGCAATATTGCGTGATCTCTTTCAGTTCACAGCCATACTCCACCACGGCGTTAAAAATACGTGCACCATCAACATGTAAACCCAGTTTGCGTTCGCGGGTAAATGCCCACGCAGCTTTCAGGTATTCACGCGGCAGCACTTTGCCGTTGTGGGTATTTTCAAGGCTGAGCAACTTTGTACGGGCAAAATGGATATCGTCGGCTTTGATTTTTGCCGCGACTTTATCGAGGGGCAGGGAGCCATCAGACGCGGCATCAATCGGTTGTGGTTGAATGCTGCCCAGTACAGCCGCACCACCGGCTTCGTACAGGTAGTTATGCGCACCCTGTCCGACGATGTACTCTTCGCCGCGTTCGCAATGGCTGAGGAGTGCAACCAGGTTGGCCTGTGTGCCGGTCGGCAGGAACAGCGCAGCCTCTTTTCCGCTCAATTCTGCGGCATAGCGCTGGAGTTCGTTGACCGTCGGGTCATCGCCGTAAACGTCGTCCCCGACCGGGGCGGCCATCATCTCTTCCAGCATGGCGCGACTCGGGCGGGTAACGGTATCACTGCGTAAATCAATCATGGCATGTCCTTATTCAGTAAAGGCGATGCCAGATGTTTTACCTGAGCCAGTTGGTTTTTGCCAGTTCAATGACTTCATCTCCGCGCCCGTTAATGATGGCGCGCAACATGTAGAGGCTAAAGCCTTTGGCCTGCTCCAGTTTGATCTGTGGTGGGATAGCCAGTTCTTCTTTTGCGACCACCACATCCACCAGAACAGGGCCGTCGATGGAGAAGGCTCGCTGCAGTGCTTCATCTACCTCGGAGGCTTTTTCAACGCGGATCCCGGTGATGCCGCAGGCTTCGGCAATACGGGCGAAGTGGGTATCGTGCAGTTCTGTCCCATCCGTCAGATACCCCCCGGCTTTCATCTCCATCGCCACAAAACCGAGCACGCTGTTGTTAAAGACCACGATTTTGAGCGGAAGCTTCATCTGTGCGACAGACAAAAAATCCCCCATCAACATGCTGAACCCGCCATCGCCACACATCGCGACCACCTGGCGATCCGGTACGGTGGCTTTCGCACCCAGCGCCTGTGGCATGGCGTTTGCCATCGAGCCGTGGTTGAACGAGCCGAGCAGGCGGCGTTTACCATTCATTTTCAGATAGCGCGCAGCCCACACGGTCGGCGTACCAACATCACAGGTGAAGATAGCGTCATCTGCCGCGAAATGGCTGATCTGCTGCGCCAGATACTGCGGGTGAATGGCTTTCTCACTGGGTTTTGCCAGGTCATCCAGACCCTTACGTGCTTCGCGATAATCACTCAGCGCCTTGTCGAGGAACTGACGATCGGTTTTCTCTTCCAGATGGGGCAACAGGGCGGCAAGCGTTGCTTTGATATCGCCTATCAGCGCCATATCGACTTTGCTGTGCGCACCAATACTGGCGGGGTTGATATCAATCTGAATGATTTTGGCATCGGCAGGGTAGAAAGGACGATAGGGGAATTGTGTTCCGAGCAATACCAGCGTGTCGGCATTCATCATGGTGTGGAACCCGGAAGAGAAGCCGATAAGCCCGGTCATACCGACATCATAAGGGTTATCGTATTCCACGTGCTCCTTGCCACGCAGGGCGTGGACAATTGGCGCTTTCAGTTTTCCGGCAAATTCCAGGAGCTCTTTGTGTGCTCCGGCGCAGCCGCTGCCGCACATCAGGGCAATGTTGCTGGAATAGCGCAGCAGTTGAGCCAGTTTTTTCAGCTCTTCTTCGGGAGGGATAACCATCGGCTGCGGCGCGTGATACCAGTGTGTGCTGGCGCTTTCAGGCGCAGCTTTCAGCGCAACATCACCGGGTAATACCACCACTGAAACGCCACGGTTCAGCACCGCTTTACGCAGGGCAATTGCCAGCACCTGGGGGATCTGCTCCGGGGTGGAGACCAGCTCGCAATAGTGGCTGCATTCACGGAACAGCTCCTGAGGATGCGTTTCCTGAAAATAGCCGCTGCCGATTTCGGTCGAGGGAATGTGGGCGGCAATCGCCAGCACCGGAACATGATTGCGATGACAGTCGAACAGGCCGTTAATTAAATGCAAATTCCCCGGCCCGCATGACCCGGCACAAACTGCCAGCTCACCCGTGAGTTGCGCTTCGGCTCCAGCGGCAAATGCAGCCACTTCTTCGTGGCGAGTCGGCATCCATTCGATAGTTTTCATCTTATTGAGGCTGTCACTTAGCCCGTTAAGCGAGTCGCCAGTGACACCCCAGATGCGTTTTACACCTGCCTGTTCAAGCGTTTTGGCAATATAGGCAGCTACGGTTTGTTTCATGGTTGTCCGTCTCCTTTTTGTGATATCGCTTACAAGCTTAGATGAAACTCACCGCAACGCCCGGTAATTCCCCACCATTAAAAGGTGCTTTTCATTGGTATCTATTCAGATTAGTCTGATGAAACCTCGGGTGAAAACAGGAATCATTTCAGATGGTTAAATCATTGTTAATTACTGTTAATAAAAAGCTAGCGTGCGACGATCTTGGCAAACTTTTGTTACGACTCGCCGTCGGCGGGTTGATGCTGTTTCACGGTTTACACAAACTCTTTGGTGGCGTGGGTTTCATCAGCGGCATGCTGGTGGAAAAAGGGCTGCCCGGTTTTATCGCCTACGGTGTGTTAGTGGGGGAAGTGGTCGCGCCGGTTCTGATTATTCTGGGGATCTTCACGCGTCCCGCTGCGCTGGTACTGGCATTTACAATGGTCGTGGCATGGCTGATGGTGGGAACAGGCGAAACGTTCGCGCTGGATGCGGTGGGCGCATGGGCGATTGAAAGCCTGGTCTATTTCTTTATTGGCGCGCTTGCCGTCGCATTTCTAGGCGCAGGACGTTATGCCCTGGCGAAAGATCCGGCGTGGCAGTGAACGTTGTTCCTTGTTAACCGGAAATGATTTTTTAAAAAAGGGTCTGCGGACCCTTTTTTATTTGCCGGTTATAACCTATTGATTTTCTTGGCTTGAAATAACGGTGAGGAAAAAAGGGTTTTTTTCAGGAAAAAGAATAATTCTGTTTATTAGACAACAGGATAGGTGTAGATTGCTTCAGTTCACTGCCGTACAGGCAGCTTAGAAAAGTTGGCGGTTAAGCGCTGCGTTTTCATTCGCGTTCACTGCCGTACAGGCAGCTTAGAAAGGTGGTAACTCATCATTACACAGAACCCATTCGTTCACTGCCGTACAGGCAGCTTAGAAACCGAATAACACCTCCACAAATAACCGCGTCAAGTTCACTGCCGTACAGGCAGCTTAGAAAAATCGAAAGGGTCAACGTTTAAGGATTGGAACGTTCACTGGCAGCTTAAACATTCACATCAGCAGACCCGCACAGGGTGGCGATTAATCCTGCATCAACCCCCTGAAATGACCACTACGAAAAACTGTGCCCAGCAGCAGTACCGCCGGGCACAGGTTATCAGGCCAGGACCAAATCACCCTGCGGATGGCAGGAGCACGCCAGTACGTAGCCTTCGGCAATCTCTGCGTCCGTTAACGTCATGGTGCTGGTGACGGTGTAGTTACCCTCAACCACTTTCGTTTTACAGCAACCACATACACCAGCGCGACAGGCGGCAACCACGGGCACGTTGTTGCTTTCCAGCGCATCCAGCAGCGTACTCCCCACACGACCAAAGAATGTCTGCGCCGGTTGCAGCTTAGTGAATTTGATGCCGCTGGTGGCGGCTTCAGCAACGGGCGTGAAGAATTGCTCTTTGAAGAAGCGGGTCACACCCAGTGCTGTCACCTCTTTTTCCACGATATCCATGTACGGCGCTGGGCCACAGGTCATTACCGTTCGGCTGGCAATGTCCGGTACGCTTTGCAGCAGTTCACGGCTCAGACGACCCGGCACAAAACCGTGGGTGGCGTTGTTTTCAGCCACCAGCGTGACGGGATAATTGCGCCATTCGTCGGCAAAAATGACATCGTCGGGTGAACGCACGCTGAAAATCACCTGTACGTCGGCCTGAGGACGGTTTTTTGCCAGCCAGCGGCGCATCGACATCACCGGCGTCACGCCACAACCGGCTGCCAGCAGCAGGAATTTATCTTCAGCCTTGTCATCGCAGGTGAAATCCCCCTGAGCATCAGACAGCCAGATGTAATCTCCGCGTTTTACGTCACGAGTCAGCCACTGGGAACCTGCGCCGTCATCAATCCGACGGATGGTGAGCGTAATGTACTCGCTCACGCCCGGCGTAGACGAGATCGTATAAGCGCGAAGGGTATCGGCAGAGTGGCGAACGCTGACCAGCGCGTACTGACCTGCACGGTACGGATAGTAGTCATGGCACAGCAGCGAGAGCGTCCACACATCCGGCGTCTCCTGATGGATGTGATGAACCTGCATCCGCCACGGACATTGTGAGGTTGGCATCGTCATGAATGGCTCCTTACGCGCTCAGCAGTTGCTGCATATCTTCTTCAACGGTAGTCACAGAACGCAGACCAAATTTCTCGTTCAGGACGGCGAGCAGGTCCGGCGTCAGGAAACCGGGAGCCGTTGGCCCGGTGACAATATTGGTCACGCCCAGAGAGAGCAGGGTCAGCAGGATCACAATCGCTTTTTGCTCGAACCAGGAAAGCACCAGAGACAGCGGCAGGTCGTTCACGCCGCAGCCCAGTTTTTCCGCCAGGGTGACGGCCAGAATAATGGCGGAGTAGGCATCGTTACACTGACCCGCATCTACCAGACGTGGCAGGCCTTCGATGTTGCCGAAGTCCAGTTTATTGAAACGGTATTTACCGCAGGCCAGTGTCAGGATCAGGCAATCCTGCGGTACGCTGGTAGCGAAATCGGTGAAGTAGTTACGTTCACCACGTGCGCCATCGCAACCGCCAATCAGGAAGATATGACGCAGTTTTTCGCGGCTCACCAGGTCGATTAAGGAATCTGCAGCACCCAGCAGGGTTTCGCGGCCAAAGCCGACGGTGATCAGGTGTTCAATTTCGCTGTACGGGAAGCCTGCCATCTGCTGGGCCTGGGCGATCACCGGGCCGAAATCATCGCCTTCAAGGTGGCTCACACCCGGCCAGCCGACGATGCTGCGCGTCCAGATCCGATCGTCATATGCACCGACGGTTGGGTCGATGATGCAGTTGGATGTCATCACGATAGGGCCAGGGAAGCGGGCAAACTCTACCTGCTGGTTCTGCCAGCCACTGCCGTAGTTACCGACCAGGTGTTTGAATTTACGCAGCTCCGGATAACCGTGCGCAGGCAGCATTTCACCATGGGTATAGACATTCACGCCCGTCCCTTCGGTTTGTTGCAGCAGATTATAGAGATCTTTGAGGTCATGCCCGGAAATCAGGATGCATTTCCCTTCGGTCGCTTTCACGTTCACCTGTGTTGGCGTTGGGTGACCGTAAGTGAGGGTTTCTCCGGCATCCAGAATGCTCATCACTTTGAAGTTCATCTGGCCAATTTCCATTGAACATTCCAGCAGTGCATTCATATCGGACGGCCATGTGCCCAGCCACGCCATAATGTTGTGGTACTGCGCGTAAATATCATTGTCGTACTGACCTAATACGTGGGCGTGTTCCATATAGGCAGCCGCACCTTTCAGGCCGTACAGACACAGCAGGCGCAGACCCAGAATGTTCTCGCCAATCGCGGCTTTGTCTTTGTTCGGGGTAAATTCGGCGGCCTGACGCTGCAATTCGCCCAGATCGTCGCTTACCAGTTGCAGACCCGCCATGGGGTTATCAACGCAGGCGGTGGCATCGGCACTCAGGCTTTGCGCTTTCAGCGCTTCACGCAGGGCGATGGCTTCGCGGGCATAACCCACAATGCGCGGGGAATCGAAGTTAACGTTAGTCAGTGTGGAGAAAAAAGCGCGGGGGGCGAAATTGTCGACATAGTGGTCGATGATGCCGTATTCACGGGCTTTTGCAGCCCATGCGGAAAGCCCTTGCAGGGCAGCAATCAGCAGATCCTGTAAATCTGATGTCTCTGCGGTTTTACCGCACATACCTTGCGCGTAGGAGCAGCCATTGCCTGCCGGGGTACGGATGGTTTGTTCACATTGCACACAAAACATAATCACACCTGTTAAAGTTATATTTGATATACATGTTTAAGGTTATGCTTGTGCCAGAAAGGTGAAAAGGGCTTTCTGCTACAAAATAGAGGGATATTGATTTAGCGCAATATTGGCGGCAGAGGAACTACCGCCAAAGAAGTATCAGGCAGAGAACAGCGCCATCAGGATGGGAACCAGCAGGCTTAAAATAAAACCATGCACAATGGCGGCGGGAACGAGCTCAAGCCCACCTGAACGCTGCAGGACCGGCAGGGTAAAGTCCATTGATGTCGCGCCGCACAACCCCAGCGCAGTAGAGCGACTGCGGCGTACAAGGCCAGGGATCAGCATAATGGCAATCAACTCACGCGCCAGGTCGTTAAAGAAGGCTGAACTGCCAATCACCGGACCGAATGATTCGGTTAACAGAATGCCGGAAAGCGAATACCAGCCAAACCCGGACGCCATCGCCAGCCCGGTTTTTAGCGGCAGGTCGAGGATAAAGGCATTAATCACGCCACCAATAAGTGAACTGGCCACCACAACAACCGCGACAATCATTCCCCGGCGATTCAGGACAATCTGTTTCAGTGTCATACCATTATTGCGTAGCTGAATACCAATCAGGAACAAAAGGAAAATCAGGGTATATTCGCTGGCTTGTGTTGCATGTTTTAAAAATGCCCATCCCGTTAGGCCAAGCAGGAAACCAAGTACGACTACGCCACAGAGTTTTAATGATTCAATGGCCATGGCAATACGCGAAGGGAGTTTTTCTTGCTGGTGGTGATTTTTCCACGGAATCGTCCGTTCCAGCCAGAAAAGCGCGGCAATATTGCACGCTAAAATAACCACAATAGTTACGGCGGAATAATGAAGGATCGACAGCAGGTTGGTGGCGAGATTATCCAGAAACGCCAGGCTTATCCCCATAAAGAAAAGAATGACGTAAACAATCCAGCTGAGAAAGCGATTGATCAGCTTTAATGCTGAAACCTGGTGCAAAGGAATAAGGTAGCCCACGATCAGGGGCAGAAGAATGATGAGGAGTCCTGAAAACATGAACCGCCGGTCCTTTTGAGTATCTGCTTAGCGCCAGAGACACTACCCAATAAAGGCTGCCCAGTAAAGTGACAAAATAAAGCCGGGCAGCGCTAACGCTTACCCGGCTTTATTTGCGTGGGAACGTGGGACCTTAATTCCGCATTCCGACCCTCTCCCATCGGGAGAGGGGAAAGTATGGTTAATCGCGTTTTTCCAGCAGAGTGCGATACAGCACACCACCCAGAATACCGCCGATGATTGGCATCACCCAGAACAGCCACAGCTGTTCAAGTGCCCAACCGCCCTGGAAAATAGCGACTGCGGTGCTACGGGCCGGGTTAACGGAAGTATTGGTTACTGGAATAGAAATCAGGTGAATCAGCGTTAATGCCAGGCCGATAGCAATAGGGGCGAAACCGGCTGGCGCGTGTTTGTCCGTTGCACCGTGAATAACCAGCAGGAAGCCTGCGGTCAGTACAATTTCAATCACGATAGCAGACAGCATAGAGTAGCCGCCTGGTGAGTGTTCACCATAACCGTTAGAGGCAAAGCCGCTGGCCGCTGCGTCAAAGCCTGCTTTGCCGCTGGCAATAACATACAGCACTGCGGCTGCAATAATGCCACCGACGACCTGAGCAACAATATAGCCAATCACCTCTTTCGCCGGGAAACGTCCGCCAGCCCAGAGTCCTAATGTCACCGCCGGGTTAAAATGACCGCCGGAAATATGTCCCACGGCAAACGCCATAGTTAAAACGGTTAAGCCAAAAGCCAGCGCGACACCGACAAAACCAATCCCTAATTCCGGAAATGCTGCTGCCAGAACTGCACTACCGCAGCCACCAAACACCAGCCAGAATGTACCGAAACATTCTGCCGCTAATTTTCTGAACATAACCACCTCAATTAAAATGTCCGGGCGCTATCCTGCGCACGGGTTATATCGCCATAAAGGGATGACGACTCAAAGAGCGAGTATTTTAGAAACCAACAACACCCCTTCGCCACTTAAATAAATTCGATTAATTTGATTTAAGGCAATGTGATGTCAATCCTTGTTCGAACGGGAGGTGAATAAAGCATAGTTCAATTCTGAAAACAGAGTTTCTTTCGCTAAACCAATATTTCAAATGAAACCTGACATGAAAATTCGCAATTTATTGCGTTCTGTCGACATAACCTGACTTTCCGGGAGTGTCCTGTCTGCGTACGAGCCGTTATACTGCTGATAACTTGAAGGAAAAAAGTTCTGTTACCCGGAGGGTGTATGCTTCTCGAACGTGTCGATATCGTAGGGTTTCGTGGCATTAATCGGTTATCGCTAATGCTGGAGCAGAACAATGTCCTGATTGGGGAAAACGCCTGGGGTAAGTCCAGCCTGCTGGATGCGCTTACGCTACTGCTTTCCCCCGAAGACGATTTATACCATTTCGTGCATGATGATTTCTGGTTCCCGCCAGGTGATGTCATGGGGCGCGAAAAGCATCTGCATATTATTCTGACATTTCGGGAAGCTGAGCCAGGGCGTCACCGCGTGCGTCGCTTCCGGCCAATGTCGCCCTGCTGGGTGCAATGTGATGACGACTATCACCGCATTTTTTACCGCCTTGAAGGTGAGCTGGATGAAACCGAGGGCGTACTGACCCTGCGTGAATTCCTCGATGCGAAAGGCAACCCGATCCCGCTGGAGAATATCGATGATCAGGCGCGTCATCTGATACGTTTGATGCCGGTCCTGCGTTTGCGCGATGCGCGTTTTATGCGCCGTATTCGCAACGGCACAGTCCCCAATATGCCTGAAGCGGAAGTTACCGCCCGTGAGCTGGATTTTCTGGCGCGAGAACTGGTTTCCCGGCCACAGAATTTAACCGACGGCCAGATCCGCCAGGGGCTGTCTGCCATGGTGCAATTGCTGGAGCATTACTTTTCTGAGCAGGGAATATCGCCTTCCCGAAACCGGCTGATGCGTCGCCGCTCTCATGACGAGCAGCGTAGCTGGCGTTACCTCGATATCATTAACCGGATGATCGACAAACCTGGAGGTCGAACTCATCGGGTTATTTTGCTGGGATTGTTTTCCACACTCTTGCAGGCCAAAGGTACGGTCCGGCTGGACCGGGATGCGCGCCCGTTGCTGTTAGTGGAAGATCCCGAAACGCGTCTGCATCCCATCATGCTCTCCGTTGCCTGGCATTTGCTTAATCTCTTGCCCCTTCAGCGTATTACCACCACCAACTCCGGTGAGCTGTTATCGCTGACGCCGGTGGAATACGTCTGCCGTCTGGTGCGTGAATCATCACGCGTTTCCGCTTACCGCCTTGGTCCAGGCGGATTAAGCGCGGAAGACGGGCGTCGTATTGCGTTTCATATTCGTTTTAATCGTGCGTCATCGCTGTTTGCACGTTGCTGGCTACTGGTCGAAGGGGAAACCGAGACCTGGGTGATTAACGAGCTTGCGCGCCAGTGCGGTCATCATTTCGATGCGGAAGGCATTAAAGTCATCGAGTTTGCGCAATCGGGATTAAAGCCACTGATCAAATTTGCCCGTCGGATGGGGATTGAATGGCACGTGCTGGTGGATGGTGATGAAGCCGGTAAAAAATATGCCTCAACCGTGCGTGGCCTGCTGAACAATGACCGTGATGAAGAGCGGGATCATCTGACGGTATTACCCGCCATGGACATGGAGCATTTCATGTATCGACAGGGCTTTGATGATGTTTTCCATCGCGTCGCAATGGTTCCTGTCGATGTGCCGATGAATATGCGGCGAGTGATCGCTAAAGCCATTCATCGATCGTCAAAACCGGATTTAGCGATAGAAGTTGCAACGGAAGCGGGAAAACGGGGCGTTGAGTCTGTACCAACTCTGCTGCGCAAAATGTTCTCCCGCGTGATGTGGCTGGCACGCGGGAGAGCGGATTAACTGTGAGTGGCCTGTTTGACCTGGTCAATCAGGCTGTCCAGTAACTCATAGCGACGGCGGTATTCCGAGCGTTTCTTGCTGGCAATCTCTTCCATCGGTTTACGCGGCATGGTCAGCGGCATCACGAAGTTACCACTGCTGGATTGCTCTCCGCCAAGGGAGAGCCAGAAGCTGTCATAATCTGCCAGCAACTTACCTTCTTTTTTCTTGCGATAACGCCAGCTGCGATAGATGTGGGTGGCGTTACTCACGGCAACAATCTGTTCTACCGGGAAGGCTGCACCCAGCGTCATGGCCGTTTCAACCAGAAGACGTTTCGGGAATAAACCGTGGCATGCTTTGGTTGCGCCCTGGATGAGTTCATGGGAGACATACGATTTGGCTCCCTGTAATCCACCAATGAAGAGCGTGGACTTGCCCTCAAACTGGCACAACGTAAAGGTCATTTCTGCCAGTACGGTGTTTTGATGGTCGCAGAATGCAATTGTTGCTTCGCCTTCTTTGTCGAGAAACGCATCGGCACACAGACGCACGGTAAATTGCTGTTCGTCTTTGCCTGTCAGCGTTAGCAGTGTCACACCCTGTTTAGACAAATAACCGTTCATCAACACAGGTGGAAGCTTACGGCTCATCGTCTGGTAATGGCAGTTAAGTGATTCCAGAGACTGCTGGCGGTTCATATTAACGGTAAGCCACGGACGGTGAAGACGACACGGCAGACCAGGCTGCACCTGGAGCATTTGCATCAGACGTGGTTGCTTTGCAAGGCTTGTCAGCAGACGAGCGGTGCTAAACGGTGTAGCCAGCGAACGTAACATGAATTTACGACGATAGGATGGGTTTTGCCACGCCAACCCTGGGGTGAGCGCGCCTGATGCCAGGCTCGTAAAGAGCTGCCAGCCAGATTTAGGTTGTGGCTGTTGTGAATAAGGTGTATCGACGATAGAAGACATGATAGATCCCGACTGCTTTTAGGAAGATCTCTATTTCAGCAGGCGAATTATCAACATCTCGTAAACAATTTATGACCATTATAAGAAACAGGGGTTTCGTTGAAGGGCTGTTTAGATAGAATCAACGGTTATGATTGCCAGGACACTTATTTGGAATATTTATGAACCTCAAGGGAAAACGCAGGAAGCTGCTTCTGCTGCTGGCCGTGGTTGTGTTGGCGGGTGGATTTTGGTTATGGCAGGTGTTAAATGCGCCTGTTCCACAATATCAAACACTGATTGTTCGCCCAGGTGAGCTGCAACAAAGTGTACTGGCGACGGGGAAACTGGATGCGTTGCGTAAAGTTGACGTAGGGGCACAGGTGAGCGGCCAGTTAAAAACGCTGTCGGTTGAGATTGGCGATAAGGTAAAAAAAGGCCAGTTACTGGGGGTGATTGATCCTGAACAGGCTGAAAACCAGATCCGTGAAGTGGAAGCAACACTAATGGAGCTGCGTGCCCAGCGCAGCCAGGCGGAAGCAGAGCGTAACCTCGCGAAGGTAACGCTGGCACGTCAGCAGGCGCTTGCCAAAACCCAGGCGATATCGAAGCAGGATCTGGATACCTCCGCGACGCAACTGGCGGTAAAACAGGCGCAGATGGGCACAATTGACGCCCAGATTAAGCGCAATCAGGCCACGCTCGATACGGCAAAAACGAACCTCGACTACACGCGCATCGTGGCGCCAATGGCCGGTGAAGTTACGCAAATCACCACGCTTCAGGGGCAAACGGTGATTGCGGCTCAACAAGCGCCAAATATCCTCACGCTGGCCGATATGGGAACGATGCTGGTAAAAGCGCAGGTGTCGGAAGCCGATGTTATCCATCTTAAACCGGGGCAAAATGCCTGGTTTACAGTGCTTGGCGACCCGCAAACCCGTTACGAAGGTGTGCTCAAAGATATCCTGCCGACACCGGAAAAAGTAAACGACGCTATCTTCTACTATGCCCGTTTCGAGGTTCCTAACCCGCAGGGCGTGTTGCGTCTGGACATGACGGCACAGGTTCATATCCAACTGACGGGAGTAAAAAATGTCCTGACCGTTCCGCTTTCCGCTTTGGGCGAAACGGCGGGAGAGAATCGCTACAAGGTGAAAGTGTTGCGCACTGGCGAAACGCGTGAGCGTGAGGTGACGATAGGGGCACGAAATGACACCGATGTCGTCATTGTCAAAGGGCTGGAAGAGGGCGACGAGGTGGTGATCAGCGAAAGTCTGCCTGGAGCTGCGAAATGACGGCATTGCTTGAGCTGAATGCGATTCGCCGCAGTTACCCGTCGGGAGATGGGCCGGTGGACGTACTTAAGGGCATTTCGCTGCAGGTGGAAGCCGGAGAAATGGTGGCGATCGTGGGCGCCTCGGGTTCCGGTAAATCCACGCTGATGAACATTCTTGGCTGCCTGGACAAACCCACCAGCGGGACGTATCGCGTTGCGGGAACGGATGTATCCACCCTCGATGGCGATGCGCTGGCAAAACTGCGCCGGGAACATTTCGGCTTTATCTTCCAGCGTTATCATCTGCTTTCCCACCTGAGCGCGGCGCAAAACGTTGAGGTTCCGGCGGTGTATGCCGGTATAGAGCGTAAAAAGCGGCTTGAGCGCGCGCAGGCGCTGTTAACGCGCCTTGGGCTGGCGGAGCGTGTGGATTATCAGCCGTCGCAGTTATCGGGGGGGCAGCAGCAGCGTGTCAGCATTGCCCGCGCACTGATGAACGGTGGACAGGTGATCCTGGCTGATGAGCCCACCGGGGCGCTTGATAGCCATTCGGGGGAAGAGGTTATGGCTATCCTTCATCAGTTACGCGATCAGGGGCACACGGTGATTATTGTTACACACGATCCGCTGGTGGCGGCGCAAGCCGAGCGGATCATCGAGATCCGTGATGGCGAACTGGTCAGCAATCCTCCACCCGGACGTGTGCAGACTGGGGTACACAAAGAGGCGTTGCCCGCCACATCGGGCTGGGGGCAGTTCGTCAGCGGTTTCCGGGAGGCGCTGACAATGGCCTGGCTGGCGATGGCAGCCAATAAAATGCGGACGTTGCTCACCATGCTCGGCATCATTATCGGCATTGCTTCTGTGGTGTCGATTGTGGTGGTGGGCGATGCAGCCAAGCAACTTGTGCTGGCAGACATTCGCGCGATTGGGACGAATACCATTGATGTCTATCCCGGTAAAGATTTTGGTGATGATGAGCCTCAGTATCAGCAGGCGCTGAAATACGATGACCTGACCGCGATACAGCGACAACCCTGGGTCAATTCGGCCACGCCGGCGGTGTCGCAAAACCTGCGCCTGCGCTACGGCAATATTGATGTGGCGGCAAGTGCGAACGGCGTAAGCGGTGATTACTTCAACGTCTACGGGATGACCTTCAGCGAGGGGACCACCTTCAATGCTGAACAACT
Source organism: Enterobacter sp. RHBSTW-00994 (assembly GCF_013782625.1). Taxonomy (NCBI): domain Bacteria; kingdom Pseudomonadati; phylum Pseudomonadota; class Gammaproteobacteria; order Enterobacterales; family Enterobacteriaceae; genus Enterobacter; species Enterobacter sp. RHBSTW-00994. The sequence goes on from NZ_CP056199.1 coordinate 1,558,069, forward strand.
CGCGGGCAGGGCACAGGTGGTAGTTCTTGATATCAACTCGCGCCGACAGCTGTTCCCCAATAAGGCCAGTGTGGTGGGGGAGGTCATTCTGGTGGGCAATATGCCCGCGACGGTGATTGGCGTCGCGGAAGAGAAGCAGTCGATGTTTGGCAGCAGTAAAATCCTGCGCGTATGGCTGCCATATAGCACTATTTCCGGGCGGATTATGGGCCAGTCGTGGCTCAACTCCATCACCGTGCGTGTAAAAGAAGGCTACGACAGTTCGCAGGCTGAACAACAGCTTGAACGGCTGTTAACGTTACGCCACGGGAAGAAAGATTTCTTCACCTGGAATATGGACGGCCTCTTGAAAACGGCCGAAAAGACCACACGTACTCTTCAGATGTTCCTGACGCTGGTTGCCGTGATTTCACTGGTTGTCGGTGGGATTGGCGTGATGAATATCATGCTGGTATCGGTGACAGAGCGTACGCGGGAGATTGGCATTCGTATGGCAGTCGGGGCCAGAGCAAGCGATGTACTGCAGCAGTTTTTGATTGAAGCGGTGCTGGTGTGTCTGGTTGGCGGGGCGATGGGGATTGCTCTCTCGATGATGATTGCGTTCGCCTTACAACTGTTTTTGCCCGGCTGGGAAATCGGTTTCTCTCCTGTGGCGATCCTGACGGCTTTTTTATGCTCAACCTTTACCGGCGTGTTATTTGGCTGGTTGCCTGCACGAAACGCAGCCCGTCTTGATCCGGTCGATGCGCTGGCGCGTGAATAAGCCATAAATAAAAATGCCAGCCGATCGGGCTGGCATTTTGAGTGCGGGATGTACACAATGAATCAGAGAGCTATGCAACAACTTCTGCTTCAATGGGCACGATAACACTGGCATGATTGCCTTTCGGTCCCTCGTGAACATCGAACCGGACTGTTTGCCCGGCTTTGAGCGTTCTGTAACCATCCATCTGAATGGTGGAATAGTGAGCGAAGATATCCTCGCCGCCGCCTTCAGGGCAGATGAAACCAAACCCTTTGGCGTTGTTGAACCACTTAACAGTACCCATTTCCATGCTTCGACATCCTTCGTAAATCTTATTAATTAAGATGGAATGAACCGGTGGTGGAGTGGGGGCTGTTCAAAACCTCGCCAACTCACGCTTGTACAATTTAGATAAACGAAACAAGCCGTCAAGCGTTTGGCGCTGGAGTTGGGACCATAATCAACCAAAAATTTGAAGCAGTTAACGCTATTGGCAGGGTTTGTGACAGACATCGCGGATGACAGTAATAGATGATTGTTATCTAACATCTGAGGTAGATTCATAGTGATTATGAAAAATGAGTAAGACGAACGACTGGCTGGATTTTGATCAACTGGCGGAAGACAAAGTGCGTGACGCGCTAAAACCGCCATCTATGTATAAAGTTATGTTAATGAACGATGATTACACGCCGATGGAATTTGTTATTGACGTGCTACAAAAGTTCTTTTCTTATGATGTAGAACGTGCAACGCAACTGATGCTTACCGTTCACTACCGTGGTAAAGCCATTTGCGGGATTTTTACCGCAGAAGTCGCGGAGACGAAAGTGGCGATGGTGAACGACTATGCAAGGGAGAACGAGCATCCGTTGCTGTGTACGCTGGAAAAGGCCTGATAAGGCATAAAATTGGGGGAGGTGCCTATGCTCAATCAAGAACTGGAACTCAGTTTAAACATGGCTTTCGCCAGAGCGCGTGAGCACCGACATGAGTTTATGACCGTCGAGCATTTACTGCTCGCACTGCTTAGCAACCCATCTGCCCGCGAAGCGCTGGAAGCCTGCTCCGTGGATCTGGTGGCGCTACGTCAGGAACTCGAAGCCTTCATCGAACAAACCACACCGGTGCTGCCTGCCAGTGAAGAAGAGCGCGACACTCAGCCGACGCTCAGCTTCCAGCGTGTTTTGCAGCGCGCGGTGTTCCATGTCCAGTCCTCTGGCCGCAGTGAAGTGACTGGCGCAAATGTGCTGGTGGCTATCTTCAGCGAACAGGAATCACAGGCAGCGTATCTGCTGCGCAAACATGAAGTCAGTCGCCTTGATGTGGTGAACTTCATTTCTCACGGAACGCGGAAAGACGAGCCTAACCAGGCATCGGATTCCAGCAACCAGGTTAACAATACCGAAGAGCAAGCAGGCGGGGAGGATCGTATGGAAAACTTCACCACCAACCTTAACCAGCTTGCTCGCGTTGGCGGTATCGACCCGCTGATTGGCCGCGACAAAGAGCTGGAGCGTGCCATCCAGGTGCTGTGCCGTCGCCGTAAAAACAACCCGCTGCTGGTAGGGGAATCTGGCGTGGGTAAAACCGCGATTGCGGAAGGCCTTGCCTGGCGTATTGTGCAGGGTGGCGTACCGGAAGTGATTGCCGATTGCACCATCTATTCTCTGGATATTGGTTCTCTGCTGGCAGGAACCAAATACCGTGGTGATTTTGAAAAACGCTTCAAGGCGCTGTTAAAGCAACTGGAGCAGGACACCAACAGCATTCTGTTTATCGATGAAATTCATACCATCATCGGTGCGGGTGCTGCCTCTGGTGGGCAGGTGGATGCTGCTAACCTGATCAAACCGCTGCTTTCCAGTGGCAAGATCCGCGTGATGGGTTCCACGACCTACCAGGAGTTCAGCAACATTTTCGAAAAAGACCGTGCTCTGGCGCGTCGCTTCCAGAAAATCGATGTCACTGAGCCGTCTGTTGAGGAAACAGTGCAGATCATCAACGGCCTGAAACCGAAGTACGAAGCGCACCACGATGTCCGCTACACGGCGAAAGCGGTGCGAGCGGCGGTGGAACTGGCGGTGAAATACATTAACGACCGTCATCTGCCGGATAAAGCAATTGACGTCATTGACGAAGCGGGTGCGCGTGCGCGCCTGATGCCTGCCAGTAAGCGTAAGAAAACGGTTAACGTGGCGGACATTGAATCCGTGGTAGCACGCATTGCACGTATCCCTGAGAAAAGTGTCTCTCAGAGTGACCGTGACACGCTGCGTACCCTCGGCAATCGTCTGAAAATGCTGGTCTTTGGTCAGGATAAAGCCATCGAGGCTTTAACCGAAGCGATCAAAATGGCCCGTGCCGGGCTGGGACATGACCACAAACCTGTCGGTTCCTTCCTGTTTGCCGGTCCTACTGGCGTCGGGAAAACCGAGGTGACGGTTCAGCTGTCCAAAGCGCTGGGTATTGAACTGCTACGCTTTGATATGTCCGAATATATGGAGCGCCACACCGTCAGCCGTTTGATTGGTGCGCCTCCGGGATATGTAGGGTTCGACCAGGGCGGCCTGCTCACCGACGCGGTAATCAAGCATCCGCACGCGGTTCTGCTGCTTGATGAAATCGAGAAGGCACACCCGGACGTATTCAACATTCTCTTGCAGGTGATGGATAACGGGACGCTGACCGATAACAACGGGCGCAAAGCGGACTTCCGCAACGTGGTGCTGGTTATGACCACCAACGCCGGTGTACGTGAAACCGAACGTAAATCCATCGGGCTTATCCACCAGGATAACAGCACTGATGCGATGGAAGAGATCAAGAAGATCTTTACGCCGGAGTTCCGTAACCGTCTCGACAACATTATCTGGTTCGATCACCTGTCTACCGACGTGATCCATCAGGTGGTGGATAAATTCATCGTCGAGTTGCAGGTTCAACTGGATCAGAAAGGCGTGTCGCTGGAAGTAAGCCAGGAGGCCCGCAACTGGCTGGCTGAGAAAGGCTATGACCGTGCGATGGGGGCGCGTCCGATGGCGCGTGTGATCCAGGATAACCTGAAGAAACCACTGGCAAACGAGTTGTTGTTTGGCTCGCTGGTGGATGGCGGACAGGTGACGGTTGCACTGGATCAGGCGAAGAATGAGCTGACGTATGATTTCCAGAGTGCACAGAAGCATAAGCCGGAAGCGGCGCACTGATTTCGAATATTAGTCTTAAAAAACCGGGCAATTGCCCGGTTTTTTTATGCCTGCTTTTCTCCCTCTCCCCATGGGAGAGGGCATCAGGCCGCACTGAAATTTTGCGAGGCGCTTTCCAGTTTATTGCGGTAATGATTGCTGGATAAATTTACAGTAATAAAATGGCGGCGCACCTGCAAAATCAGGTGTCAGGATTGGCGTCCTGATTACACGAGAGAAATGATGTTGATTCGTCGACTATCATAAGGTTCGTTCACACTTTTGAAAGCTAGCGATATAATCCGCAGACTCAATTATGGTGGGCTGAGCCGGGGCTTCTTTGAAGCGCCGATTTTCTCGTGTGAGTCGGTACGCCAAACCGGTTCAGTCTGCCGCCTGAGTTGGCGTTCGGGTGGAGATCTTACAATTCACACGGAGTCATAATTAAATGGAACATACGAGTATTCCTCAGATCTACAGCGAACTCTCGCTTACCCCCGACCTCCCAACGCTCGCCGAGCGCTGTAAACTGCTTACCGAAATCCTGCTTGATTGTCATTCACTCCCGCAAACTCAACCTGTTTGCCGCTGTCTTGGTGCGTACCTTGAAGAAGTCAAAACAGGGCTTGCGGAGTCGATGAGTGATTTTCAGGTCGTGGAGTTTGAAGAAGCCGAGGAAGCACCACGGAGAAAAGAGTGGCTGCTGGAAGATACTGAAACCAAATGCGATTACTGCCGGGCATTAAACCATGTGCTACTTATCTCGCATTTTGACCGCGATATGCTGCCGCATTTGACCGGGTTGCTTCATGATTTAACGCATTCAATGGCCGCGGATCTTATTGCTTCTCGCTGTGGAAATATGTCGATTCACCTCAATTGTTAACGTGCCACCCAGTACGCCGGGGGAATATTCTAGGCGTATCTCGTCGAACCCTTTTTTCGGCCCTTTATGTAACTTATTGATTTATTAAAAGGCGAAGGGACGTCCGGAAAAAAGGGTTTATTGGATATAAAGGAATTTTATCTTTATCAGACAACAGGATAGGTGTAGATTGCTCCAGTTCACTGCCGTACAGGCAGCTTAGAAAGTCATCATCACAGCATGAAACCCGTGATTTTTGTTCACTGCCGTACAGGCAGCTTAGAAAGCAAGCAACGCAACGCGCGTTGCGATAACCGGGTTCACTGCCGTACAGGCAGCTTAGAAATCTATCTCGTCTGTCGGCAATCCCTGCACCTCGTTCACTGCCGTACAGGCAGCTTAGAAAACCTGCAGGCATACCAGCAATCGGCTCCAGTCGTTCACTGCCGTACAGGCAGCTTAGAAAAACACAGGGAAGTTGGTAGTTCCTCTTGTGACGTTCACTGCCGTACAGGCAGCTTAGAAAATCGAGCGCAAAGAAGGTCGTGAAGTCCTTACGTTCACTGCCGTACAGGCAGCTTAGAAATGAGTCAGATGAAATGTTGGCTGCAACCTGTGGTTCACTGCCGTACAGGCAGCTTAGAAACGCAACAAGATCGGTGCTGAATGCGGTTCCTGGTTCACTGCCGTACAGGCAGCTTAGAAAGGTAATCTGAAAGGTGTCACTCTGGCGACACTGTTCACTGCCGTACAGGCAGCTTAGAAATCAACTATCGGCATAAACGAAAGGTCAGCGAAGTTCACTGCCGTACAGGCAGCTTAGAAACACCACCTGAAATGATGTGCATCTGCGCAAAAGTTCACTGCCGTACAGGCAGACTATATTTAGGTGAGCTAAAGCGAATCTGGAATTTTAAAATATACATATCAGATTAAATATAAGTTCGATGAATTAAATCTGTTTTTGAGTTGTCTAAAAGATTTATATTCAATTTTATTTATATCTATTTGATATTGGTCACATTTAATTTTTATCTCTATTCGTTAGCATAGCAAGCCCTATATGCTTACCACCGGAAGGCGTTACGATGTCCACGAATAGCATCATGCCATCAGACCTGAAGACGATTCTTCACTCCAAACGAGCCAATATTTATTACCTGGAAAAGTGCAGAGTTCAGGTCAATGGGGGGCGAGTAGAGTACATCACCCAGGAAGGTAAAGAATCGTTTTACTGGAATATCCCTATCGCGAATACCACCGCAGTCATGCTGGGAATGGGAACATCCGTCACGCAAATGGCCATGCGCGAGTTTGCGCGTGCCGGGGTAATGGTCGGATTCTGTGGTACGGACGGCACGCCTCTTTATTCTGCTAACGAAGTGGATATCGATGTTTCCTGGCTTTGCCCACAAAGCGAATATCGTCCGACAGAGTATCTGCAAAACTGGGTTTCATTCTGGTTTAACGAGGAAAAACGCCTGCAGGCGGCAAAACAGTTTCAGCTTGTTCGTTTGCAGCAGATTGAAAAACACTGGTCCGGATTGCGAATGCAACGTGAAACCGCATTCCAGCCTGATAACGACGCATTGCAAACGATCCTTGAGCGTGCAAGGAACGGCATGGAGCATGCCAGTGACCATACTTCCTTGATGCTCCAGGAAGCGCAACTGACTAAATCACTCTACAGGCTGGCAAGCCAGACGGTTGGTTATGGTGATTTTACCCGCGCTAAACGGGGTGGCGGCTCGGATATGGCAAACCGGTTTCTCGATCAGGGCAACTATCTGGCCTATGGGCTGGCCGCAGTTGCTGCGTGGGTGACTGGCATACCTCATGGTCTTGCCGTGATGCATGGCAAAACCCGGCGGGGAGGGCTGGTTTTTGATATTGCCGATCTGATGAAAGATGCTCTGGTTATGCCGCAGGCCTTCATCGCCGCAATGGAAGGCGAAGATCATCAGATGTTTCGTCAGCGCTGTATCAACGTCTTCCAGCAGGCAAATGCGCTGGATGTCATGATCACGACCTTGCAGGAAACATCGCAGGCGCTGGCTGGAGGCGCGCAGTGAATATCCTGATCATCTCCCGTTGCACTAAACATGCACGTAATGAAAGTTGCAGGATCATCGATCAGTTTGCTGAGCGTACCGGAGATGCCGCCTGGCAAACGGTCATCACCCTGGAAGGTGTCAACACTCTACGGAAATTGCTGCGCAAAACAGCACGACGTAACACTGCTGTGGCTTGTCACTGGCTCAAAAAAAATGGGCAAACTGAACTGCTGTGGGTGGTGGGTAATCTTCGTCGTTTTAATGCTCAGGGACGTGTTCCGACCCATCGTACGACACAACGTGTCGTGAAAAATGATGCTGAACATCGCTGGCACAATGCGGAAAGTATGGCTTTACTGGCCGCTATTGCCGGGTTATTTCATGATTTTGGCAAAGCCGGGATGTGCTTTCAGCAAACGCTGCGCGGGGAGAGCCAGTATGCCTGCCAGCCTTACCGGCATGAATGGATTTCCGTTCGCCTGTTTCAGGCATTTGTCGGGGAACAGACAGATGAACAGTGGCTGGCAAAGCTGGAGCATTTAAAAGCAACTGATGAAAAAGCCATGCTGAAGGCTCTGGATATAGACACACCGACCCGAAGTGGCAGCCCGTTCCGCACATTGCCCCCGCTGGCTAAGGTGGTGGCGTGGTTAATGCTGTCACACCATCGTTTACCGCAATCACACGCTACTGCACCTCAGCTTATTTACTGCGATGGGTGGATTGAGAGGCAACTGAATGCAGACTGGAATTCACTGAATCACACGTCGACTGATAGGCGTCAGTGGAAAGAGCGTGATTTTAAAAATGTCTGGAAATTTCCGGATGGCACGCCGCTGAAAAGTCAGATGTGGCGTGAGAAAGCCAGACAAATTGGCAAACGTATCAGGAATATGCCAGCACTGCTGCGTGATGGCGTTCTGGATAATCTGTTCACCCTCCACCTGGCCCGTCTGTCACTCATGCTGGCTGACCACTTTTACTCTTCCCAACCCCCACGTACGGAATGGCAGGATGACGCTATGCCTGTCTGGGCAAATAGCGACCGTCAGACAAAACAACGTAAACAAAAGCTCGATGAGCACAATATTGGTGTGGCACATCATGCGTTGCTGCTCGGACGTTCATTGCCTTTATTACGGCGATCATTGCCAGCGATTGCCCGTCATAAAACGTTTCGGGAGCGGGCGAAAGACACTCGCTTTCACTGGCAAAATAAGGCCTGGGATGTCGCGCTGGCATTGCGGGAAAAAAGTGTTGAGCAGGGTTTTTTCGGCATAAACATGGCGTCTACCGGGTGTGGTAAAACCTTTGCCAATGCACGCATCATGTATGCCCTGTCTGATGAGCAGGAAGGGTGTCGCTTTAGTGTTGCTCTGGGATTACGCACGTTGACGCTGCAAACCGGGCAGGCATTACAGTCTCGTCTTGGGCTTGATGATGACACGCTGGCTGTGGTCACAGGGTCCGCTGCCGTGAGGGAACTCTACAACGGGAACAATGACGTAGATAACAACAGCGCCAGCGATGAGGCGTTTTTTGCCAGCCACCATTATGTCCATTATGAAGGCGCTACGGGGAGCGGTATCGCGCAACAATGGTTGGCAACTGAGCCTGCGCTTAATCGCCTGGTCAGCGCTCCGGTACTGGTCACCACGGTCGATCATTTGATGCCAGCAACGGAAGGAGTCCGGGGCGGCAGACAGATCCCTGCCATGCTGCGTTTGTTGACCAGCGATCTGGTTCTGGATGAACCGGATGATTTTGATATTGACGATTTGCACGCGTTGTGTCGGCTGGTGAACTGGGCTGGCATGCTTGGCTCTCGCGTGCTTCTCTCGTCGGCGACGTTACCCCCGGCATTAACTGAAGCGTTATTTGAGGCATACCGGAAAGGACGTGAGGCCTGGCAAATGGCCTGCGGTGTATCCGGCAGGCCGGTTAAAATTTGTTGTGCCTGGTTTGATGAATACGGCTCACAGTCGGAAGAGGTTCTGGACGAAACCAGGTTTCAGCTTGCGCACCGGGATTTTGTGAATAAGCGAGCGAAGCGTTTGCCGGACCAGCCATGTCTTCGTCCCGGTAAACTGGTCGTGGTGGAGCCGGAGTCGACCAGCCGTGCTGATGTGATACCGGCGGTGGCGAAAACCCTTCAGGAGCAGATATTCGGGCTGCATCAGCAACACCACAATAGACATAAAACGGGCAAGACGGTTTCTTTTGGTCTTGTTAGGTTGGCCAATATTAATCCTTTGGTGGCAGTGGCACAGGCGTTGATGGCATCGCCTGCACCCGAAAATTATTGCATTCATTATTGCGTTTACCACAGTCAGCACCCTCTGGCGGTACGCGCGGCGATAGAAAAACGGCTGGACAGTGCTTTTACCCGGCACGATCCGGCGCAAATCTGGCAGCTTCCGGAGGTCAAACAGGCACTGATCTCATCGCATCAGCACCATATTTTCGTTGTTCTGGGAACCTCCGTTCTGGAAGTCGGCAGGGATTTTGATGCCGACTGGGGGATCATCGAACCCAGTTCAATGCGCTCACTCATCCAGTTTGCAGGACGCATTCAGCGTCATCGCCAGCAAGTTCCTGCTGAAGAAAATCTGGTGATTCTGAACCGGAATATCCGCGCCCTTCAGGGCGAGAAAGTGGCCTATACACAGCCGGGTTTTGAGACGGAGCAGCATTCACTTCATCACCACGATCTGCGTGAACTGTTTACCGAAGCGGCTTACCGCACGCTGAATGCTATTCCACGTATTGTTGAGAATGCCCCTGGTAATGCGCTTGCATCGCTGGAACATACTCGCCTGCGTGCGGCGTTGCTGGAGGGCGGCGACAAGTCAGATGCCATTGCAGCACAGTGGTGGCGGTTGCCACTGACGTGGAACGGAGAGTTACAACGACGCACGCCATTTCGTCAGTCCTCACCGCAGGCCTCTTTTTTCCTGAGTATGACGGAAGACGACGATAAGCCTGATTTCTGTCTTTTGCAGGATGACGGTGGTCTGAAACCTGCTGGCCAGTTCTGTCTTCAGACTCTGCACATGGCCGACGGCGTACAGTCGTGGCTGGATATCGATTACAGCGAGGTATTAGTGACGCTGGCAGAAGCAAAGCAAATGGAACTTGCCGCTGTGTCGAAGCGTTATGGCGAAATGACGCTGAGGGTCAACAAAAAGGAGGTAACCGAGCAATGGCTATATCACCCGGTTTTGGGTGTGTTCAGGGAATACTGATCAATAGACAGGAGCAAGTATGTCAGTTGAAGCACTAACCGCTTTTATTGCTGAGTATATCGCCGGGCGACGGCAAACAAAGCTGGAGGCATTTGATAAAGATGCGGCAAAACGTCGTGACGAAGATAGCGTCGTTCTTGCGGCAGAACGCCGTGAACTTGAGCTGCGATATGAACCAAAGGCCTGGCTGACGGATGCGGCAAAACGAGCGGGGCAAATTAGCCTTGTGACTCATGCAGCAAAATTCACACATGGAGACTCAAAAAGCAGCAGTATTTTTTGTCAGGCAGTCGCCAGGGAAGGGTATCTCAGTAGTGCAGTATTACCTTATCTGGAGCCAGATGCAGTGGGTAATGCCGCCGTACTTGATGTGGCAAAGCTACTACAGGCGCGTGCTGAAAATGGTGATTCCCTGCTGGCTTGTCTGAAACGGGGGGATCACCGTCCTCTGGCTGCTTTTACCGACGACATCGAGCAACTGAAGGCGTGGGTTTCCGGTTTTTCCCGGGCATTAACGCCAGGAGAACCAACGTCACACACGCTGGCAAAGCAGGGGTATTTCCCCGTCAAGGGAGAGTACCATTTGTTAAGCCCTCTATTTGCGACTTCCCTTGCCCATGCTTTGCACCAGAAGATGGTTGCGTTGCGCTTTGGCGATGACGTAAAAGCCATCTGGAAAGCGCGCCGCGAGAAGACCTGGCATCCCCGGCCATTGGTGTTATTTCCTGATGCTGCTGAAATGCATTTTGGTGGCACAAAGCCGCAGAATATCTCCTATCTCAACAGTGTTCGTGGCGGACGCGTCTGGTTGCTTTCCTGCCAGCCACCACAATGGAAAAGGTCTGATAAACCCCCGACGAATCTGCGCACCCTGTTTACCTTTGGCGGTCAGTTTGACCGTCGGGTCAGTGGCACAATCCAGTCGCTTGTGTCATTGCTGACAAGAACCGGTGATTACACCAACTTTCGTATTCGGGCGGCACGTGATGCATGCATTGATGCACTAATCGACCAGTTATTTACCATTGCTTCAGCATATCAAAGTGAAGCATGGCAATGCTGGACCCTCAAATGTGCAGATCTAAAACCCCATCAGAAGCTCTGGCTGGATCCGTGGCGAACGAAAACCGATGAGGCCTTCCGTCTGGAGCGAGAGAAAGATGACTGGCAGGCCGATGTGGCTGAGGATTTTGCCCTGTGGCTGAACGCGCGTCTGCGTAAGGCTTTGCCTGACGTGGGCGCCGTTGAAAAACATGAATGGGAAACCCGTGAGCGCTTGAGTACGAATCTGCGCGAGATGGAGAAAATTATCAGGGAGGGGCTGAAATGAGTTCGCTTATCCTTCTTCGTCGCCTGAAAGTGGAAAACGCGAATGCGATTGCAGGCATGACCTATGGTTTTCCTGCCATCACCCACTTTTTGGGGTTTGCACACGCACTCTCACGTCACTTAACGAAAAGCCAGGGACTACGGATTGATGGCTGTGCTGTTGTCAGCCATGAGCAGCAGGTTCATGCACATACGTCTGGTCGTGATTATCAGTTTTCCCTTACCCGAAATCCTCTGACGCGAGAGGCAAAAACGGCCTCTTTTAATGAAGAGGGGCGCATGCATATGACGGTTTCACTATTACTGGAATGCCACGGTGAAATTCCGAATGGTGAGTACGGGCTGCGGGATCTTGCGGATTATCTGGCCCAGATTTGCCCGACGCTCCGGCTGGCGGGTGGGATTATCGTCTCTGTTCCCGATATTTCAGTGATGGCAATGCCCACGACAGATCGTGATATGTCCCGCCTGAAGTGGCAACTCATGCCCGGTTTTGCTTTGCGCGACCGCAGTCGCTGGTTGACAGAGCATCATCAGAGACTGCTTGAGAGTAATCCTGACGCCACACTGCTTGATGCATGGCTTGATTTTGCTGCACTGAAAATCCAGGCCGAGATACCTGAGCAGGGCGATATTCAGGAAGGCGATCCTGCGACATGGCGACACGTTCCCAAACCTCAGCCGGGGTATCTGGTTCCGCTGATGACAGGTTATCAACGAATATCGGAATGCTATGCGCCGGGTGTTGTGGCCAACGCGCGTGATGCGTGTACGCCGTTTGCTTTTACCGAGGCGGTATATGGTGTGGGTGAATGGTGCGGACTGCATCGAATTGCCTCGCTGAACGATATTTTCTGGCGCTATCACACCACTGAAAGCGGCTATTACTGCCAGGGGGCGGACGCACCTCTGGTATCAGAACATCAAAATCAAAAGGACTGACACATGGCAAAGGCTCCAACGGCCGTTAAAACGGCTTCTGTACTGGCATTTGAACGTAAACTGGCCACTTCCGACGCGGTGATGTACTCAGGAAACTGGGAGGGAAAAGTGTGGCAGCCGGTTCGTCTTCAGGAAAAAGCCGTACGGGGAACAATCTCCAACCGACTGAAAAATGCGCTGGTTAACGATCCCGCAAAACTGGATGCGGAAATCCAGAAAGCAAACCTGCAGCGTGTGGATGTCGCCGCATTACCCGCAGATGCTGATACGTTGCAGGTGAAATTTACCCTGCGCGTGTTGGGCAACCTTTCCACACCGTCTGTGTGCAATGACCGGGCTTATCAGGATGAACTGCAGCAGGTTATTGAGGGTTATATCAGTGAACACGGTTTTTCAGAACTGGCACGTCGCTATGCAACCAATCTGGCAAACGGGCGTTTTTTATGGCGTAACCGTGTCGGCGCAGAATGCATCACTGTCAGGGTTGCGGGAAGCAAGACGTGGGTGTTTGATGCGCACAGTTACGGATTACGTGATTTTGCCAGCAGCGATACGGATCTCAATGAACTGGCTAGGGAAATTGAAAAAGGGCTCAGTGGGGACGGGTTTGTTCTGTTGAGTGTGGAGGCTCAGGTGCTTTTAGGGGCAGGGCAGGAGATTTTCCCTTCTCAGGAGCTGGTGCTGGACAGCAACAGTAGTAAGAGTCGTCTGCTGTACCAGGTGGATAATGTTGCAGGAATGCACTCTCAGAAAATAGGTAATGCACTCCGTACCATTGATACCTGGCATCCCAAGGTTGATGAACTGGGCGCAATAGCCGTTGAGCCATATGGATCTGTTACCAGCCGCGGTGTGGCTTGTCGTCAGCCGAAAGAGAAAATGGATTTTTATACCCTCCTTGATAACTGGGTTACAAAAGGGCAGAAACCGGACGCTGAGCAACAACATTACGTTATGGCAGTTCTGATTCGCGGTGGTGTGTTTGGTGAGAAAGGTGACTAAGGAGCGGTAATGGATCACTATCTGGAGATTCGTCTGCTCCCCGATCCGGAGTTCAGTGAAGAGGTGCTGATGGCGGCGTTGTTTGCCAAACTGCACCGCGCACTGGTTCAGAGAGGAAAGGGCGATATAGGCGTGAGTTTCCCCTTACATGACTTAAAACCTGGCGCGATCTTGCGTTTACATGGTTATCTGCACGCATTACATGAGCTTGAGTCAATGGTGTGGCGAAAAGGGCTAAGCGATTACTGCCAGTGTACTGAGATTTTGTCAGTGCCATCCATGACGGTCTGGCGTTGTGTCAGCCGTGTGCAGGTAAAAAGTAGCCCGCAGCGGCTACTGCGTCGCTCGGTGAGGAAAGGGTGGTTAACTGAAGAAGAGGCGAAAGAACGCGCGTTGACAACGGAAGCCGGGTATACCGATTTGCCCTGGATTAATATGCGAAGCCTTTCTACAGGACAATCATTCAGGTTATTTATTCGCCATGGTGATTGCCTGGCTGAACCTGTTTCAGGTGTGTTTTCGTCTTATGGGTTAAGTGCAGGCGCGACTATTCCGTGGTTTTGAGAAACAACAACTTCACATGTTTTCAGGGAAAAGAGCGTGTGAAGAACTTATAAGTAAAAGACCACCTTCTTAGAAGGTGGCTTTTGAGAATGCCCCCTGTAAGGGGGGCTATTGTCACTTTCCGTTTACTACTCTAGCAATTCCATCTGCTGTTCATGCGTTTGTTCCGTTTTCTCCTGATGCCTCACGTATCGTCTGATAATTTCTTCATTCACTCCTACCGTATCCACAAAATAGCCACGGGACCAAAAATGGTTTCCCCATAGCTTTTTTCTGATATGTGGAAAACGGTTGTACAGCCTGATCGCGCTACGGCCTTTGAGATGACCCATCAGGGTTGATATTGAGAGCTTCGGCGGAACGATTACTACAAGATGTACATGATCTGGCTGAACATTTAGCTCCAGAACCTCACAATCTTTGATTCCACAGAGAATATAGATTGTTCTGTAAAGTTCCTTGCCCAACTTATCTTTGAGGATCCTGAAGCGGTACTTAGGCGTCCAGACTATGTGGTATTTACAACGCCAATATACATGTGATGAACTCCTGTAAAGCCCCATGTCGGTTTGTCTCCTTTTACTTGTGGTGAGTAAGCAGAGATATTCCGGCATGGGCATTCTTCAGGCTATAGCCTTACAGGAGCAATCACCACCTCCCCAGGAGGTGGTTTAAGGGTGACAATAAAAAAGGCCGGGAATTATCCCGGCCTTTTATTATTCATCAGCCATTACAGGCGAAAAAATTAGCGACTACGGAAGACAATGCGGCCTTTGCTCAGGTCGTACGGGGTCAGCTCAACAGTCACTTTGTCGCCCGTTAAAATGCGGATGTAGTTTTTGCGCATTTTGCCGGAGATGTGCGCAGTTACCACGTGACCGTTTTCCAGTTCTACGCGAAACATGGTATTAGGCAACGTATCAAGTACGGTACCCTGCATTTCAATATTGTCTTCTTTGGCCATCTAATCCTCTGGGGTATCACTACCAAGTTTTGAACCGGCAAGATAATGCCGAAATTCATCAATTAAGTAAAGAATTGCGCGTTTAAAACGCAGCAAAACAGTTTCGGCGCATTGCCCAGTCGTCACGGTATAACCGCACGAGAAGCGCATTCGTAAAGGGGAGACGACAGGATAAACGTCAGAACGTTATCTAATGCGAAGAATTCCCAAACGGCGGCGGGGCAACAGGCAGAAGCTACTCTGCGGCGTAATTATAACACCCTCATAAAAAATATGCGGAAAACATTTATGCATTGGGCAGAAAGAGTGTTCGGGGTATCCAGAAGTTGCGTGGCAATGTTTCCAGGCGGTAGACATCAAGGTGTTCAATATACTGACGTCGGGCAATCTCGACAGCACCCAGCGAAGCGGTATGCTCATTCAGGACCTGACAATCAAGCAACTGGCCCCCGTGATGGGCAAATTCGCGGCAAAAGACCAGCAACGCGGTTTTGGAGGCGTTAATGGCGCGGGAGAACATCGATTCGCCACAGAAGAGCGTCCCTTGTGCTACACCATACATCCCGCCAACTAACTCACCCTCCTTCCACACTTCGATTGAGTGGGCATGGCCCAGTTCATGCAAGCGATGATAGGCGTCGATAATGTCGTGGGTGATCCAGGTTCCCTCATGACGATCGCTGGCGCAACCTTCAATCACTTGGCCGAAAGCGTGATTAAGAGTCACACGATAAGGGGATTTTGCGTGAAAACGCGTCATGCTCCGGCTGAGATGAAACTGGGCGGGCCACAATACGGCCCGGGGATCGGGAGACCACCACAAGATAGGGTCTCCAGGAGAAAACCAGGGGAAAATCCCGCGCTGGTAGGCCATTAATAGCCGCGCGGGACTGAGATCGCCGCCAAGCGCCAGCAGTCCGTTGGGTTCACGTAGCGCCCCTTCGGGGGAAGGGAACGCAATATTATGACGAGAAAGCTGGACCAGGCGCATGACAGCAGAACTCCAATACGCGAGTTAGGATCGGTTCAAATATAGTCTACAGACGCTGTTTAAACTGGTAGTAGCGACCCTGTTTCGCTAACAGTTCTGCGTGACTACCTTGCTCAATAATGTGTCCGTTGTCCATCACAATTATTTGATCGAAACTTGCCAGCCCGCGCAGGCGATGTGTCACCATGATCACCGTTTTTCCTTTCATGGCATTAGCCAGTAAATCAAGGATTTGGCTTTCGGTTGTCGCATCCAGACCTTCAGTTGGCTCATCCAGCAACATCAGTGGTGCGTCATGCAACAGTGCACGGGCAACCGCCAGGCGACGCAGCTCTCCACCGGAGAGCTGGCGTCCCCCTTCACCCAGCCAGCTATTCAGCCCGTCGTCTTCGAGCAGTTTATGCAGACCCACACGCTCCAGCATCGTGCGCAACTCCTCGTCAGAAGCCTGAGGGGCTGCCAGCAGCAGGTTGTCACGCAGGGTTGCGCTGAACAGATGTACACGTTGAGGAACGACACTGACTGTTTTTCGTAATGCCTGTTCGCTGAATTCAGTCAGTGGAACGTCATTAAACAGAATTTGCCCGTTCCGGGGATCCCAGGCACGCGTTAATAACTGCAGAAGTGTCGATTTACCACAACCTGTACGCCCCAGAAGCGCAATACGTTTTCCTGCCTGAACGGATAAGGTAATCCCCTCCAGCGCGTTTTGGGCTTGCCCGGCATAATTGAAGGTGACGTCGTTGAGGTGCAGAGTGACTCGTTCAGGTACGCAGGCATGTTGTGCATCAAAACGCACCTCCGGCTCTTGTTCTGCAATTTGCGTTACGCGCAGAGCTGAGGCAATAACCTGGCCGAGATGCTGGAATGCTCCGGTTACGGGTGCGAGTGCTTCGAATGCTGCGAGGGCGCAGAAAACAAAGAGCGCAATTAGCGCACCAGGCTGAGTATTGCCACCCACGCCACCAGATGCCATCCATAGCATGACAATGACAGCGAAACCGCCAATTAACATCATCAGTGCCTGTGAAAACGCCGAGAGTTCGGACTGTTTACGCTGTGCCTCGTGCCAGTTAAGTTCCGTACTCTCCATCCGCGCGCGGTAGCGCTGGCTTGCACCAAAAATGGTTAGCTCCGCCTGCCCCTGTAGCCATGATGTCAATTGCTGACGGTATTCACCGCGCAGGCGAGTCAGATTTTCCCCGGTAGGTTTACCGGCGCGATAAAACAGCGGGGGCAGAAGGAGCAGTGTCAGTAACATGATGCCACCCAACGCCAGAGCGATAGGGACATCCAGTACGCAAAGACCAAGCGTCACGACGACGATCACCACAAATGCGCCCACCAGTGGTGAGATTACCCGCAAATAAAGATGATCAAGCGTATCGACATCTGCGACAACGCGGTTAAGTAATTCTCCCTGACGAAAACGTGCCAGCCCAGCAGGGGAGAGTGGCAGCAGTTTGCTGAAGGTATAGATGCGTAGATGTTGCAGTACACGGAAGGTCGCATCATGGCTCACCAGACGTTCAAAATAACGTCCGGCAGTACGGGTGATCGCTGCACCACGGACACCCGCAGCTGGAAGCATATAGTTAAAGCTGTACAACCCGGCGACGCCAACAACGGCAGATGCTGACAGAAACCAACCGGAAAGTGTCAGTAAACCGATGCTGGCAAGCAGGGTTACAATTGCCAGAATAATACCAAGTGTCAGCATCCATTTGTGGCGCTTATACAGTGCAAGATATGGGAGTAAGGCGCGCATCAGATATCCTCCTGACGGTTAGCCAGCAGGGTGGCAAAGGGTCCCTGTGCGGCAGAGAGTGTGGCGTAATCGCCTTGCTCTACAATATGGCCATTCTCCATCACCCAAATCTGATCCCAGTCGGTAATGCCTTCCAGTTGATGGGTAACCATTAGCGTGGTTTGCTGAAGAGAAGCGGCATTGAGGGCCTGCATGACGCGCTGTTCGCTGTGCGCATCAAGGCTTGCTGCGGGTTCATCCAGAAGCAGCAACTGGCAAGGGTTAAGCAGAGCACGCGCAACGGCAATACGCTGAGCCTGGCCGACGGATAAACCGGCCGCCTGATCGCCAACGACGGTATCAACACCTTGCGGGAGTAACGGTAGAAACTCGCTGACCCAGGCGCGGTCGAGAACCGATTGCAGTTCATCTTCGCGTGCATCCGGACGGGCAAGCAGCACGTTTTCACGCAATGTCGGGGCAGGCAACTGCGGGTTTTGCCCCACCCAGCTTAGCTGCTTATGCCAGGCTTCCGGGTCAAGATCGCGCAACTCTGTCTTATTGATACGAAGGGATCCTGTGTAGGCCATAAAGCCAGATAACGCGTTCAGAAGCGAGCTTTTACCCGAACCACTGATACCTACCAATACCACGCGCTGACCTGCAGAGAGAGTAAAATTCAGCGGACCCGCCAGCACGTTGCCTTCAGGCGACAGAATAGAGAAATCGGTCGCTTCAACGCTCACGGGCTCTTTGGCGTTTAGCGTTACTTCACCGCGTTCAGGATGAGCCAATGGTGTCTCAAGGAAGATTTTCAGACTATCTGCCGCGCCCACAGCCTGCGCTTTGGCATGATAGAACGTCCCGAGATCGCGAAGTGGCTGGAAAAACTCTGGAGCCAGAATCAGTGCCAGGAAACCGGCTGAAAGGGTAACGGCCGTACCGTAGTGCCCGAAATCCAGTGCGCCGAGATAGGAGAAACCAAAGTAAACAGCGACGAGTGCAATGGACAACGAGGTGAAGAACTCGAGGACACCAGAGGAGAGGAAGGCCAGACGCAAGACTTCCATGGTGCGCTGGCGAAAATCCTGCGATGCGAGGCGAATGTTTTCTGTCTCGGCTTCACCGCGACCAAAAATACGCAATGTTTCCATGCCGCGCAGTCGATCCAGAAAATGACCGCTTAATCGTCCCAGGGCCAGGAAATTACGACGGTTGGCATCCGCCGCTCCCATCCCTACCATCGCCATGAACAGTGGGATCAGTGGGGCGGTGCACAGTAAAATAAGTGCGGCCACCCAGTTAGACGGGAAAATAATGGCAACAATCAGAAGCGGGACGCAGACGGCCAGCGCCATCTGCGGGAGATAGCGTGCATAGTAATCATGCATATCGTCGATCTGTTCGAGGATCAACGTAGCCCAGCTTCCGGCGGGTTTTCCCTGAATCCAGGCAGGCCCGGCGTCATGAAGCCTGTCCAGCACCTGACGGCGTATCTCATAGCGAATATGTTGTCCGGCGTGAAAACCGACACGTTCGCGTAGCCAGACGACCCAGGCGCGCAGGACAAAAATCAGCACCAGCACGATAAAGGGAAGCAGGAGCGCTTCGCGCGGGATGTTCTCCATGATCATATGATTGAGAATGCGGGCCAGCAGCCATGCCTGGGCAACAATCAACAGACCGCTGATAAGTCCCAAAAGACGGGAAATATTCAGCCAGCGGCGGGAAAGAACGCTTTGCTGTTTCAGCCAGCGAGTTAACTCTTGTTGACGGGTTTTTTCCATTGCGTGCTTTGCAGGTGAGTTATAAGAAATTGGGCATCGCAATGTTACACGTCAGAAAAAATAAAGGCGACCTGTGGCCGCCTTTATTTACGTTTGTTACTGACTTGTAAAGATTATTTACCTTGCTCAGCCAGCCCATCAAGATAACGCTCGGCATCTAATGCTGCCATGCAGCCAGTGCCCGCAGAGGTGATTGCCTGACGGTAAATGTGGTCCATAACATCACCCGCAGCAAAGACACCTGGGATGCTGGTCTGCGTGGCATTGCCATGAATACCTGACTGCACTTTGATGTAGCCGTTTTCCAGCGCCAGTTGACCTTCAAAGATGGCGGTGTTCGGACTGTGTCCGATTGCAACGAAGAGGCCTGCAACATCCAGTGAGTCCACGTTATCGGTATTCTGGGTATCACGAAGACGCAGCCCGGAAACGCCCATCTGATCGCCTGTTACTTCTTCCAGCGTGCGGTTTGTGTGCAGAACGATATTGCCACTCGCCACTTTGTCCATCAGACGTTTGATCAGAATTTTTTCCGCGCGGAACGTCTCACGGCGGTGGATCAGGTGTACTTCGGAGGCAATATTTGCCAGATACAGCGCTTCTTCAACGGCCGTGTTGCCACCGCCGATGACGGCAACTTTCTGGTTGCGATAGAAGAATCCGTCACAGGTTGCGCAGGCGGAGACGCCACGGCCTTTGAACGCCTCTTCTGACGGCAGGCCCAGGTAGCGCGCAGATGCGCCCGTCGCGATGATCAGTGCATCGCAGGTGTACTCACCGCTGTCGCCTGTCAAACGGAATGGACGGTTTTGCAGATCGACCTTATTGATATGGTCGAACAGAATTTCAGTATCGAATTTGGTCGCGTGTTCGTGCATACGCTCCATCAGCAGCGGCCCGGTCAGGTCATTCGGATCGCCTGGCCAGTTTTCTACTTCGGTGGTGGTGGTCAACTGACCGCCTTTTTCCATGCCGGTAATTAACACCGGTTGCAGGTTAGCGCGTGCAGCATAGACCGCTGCGGTGTATCCCGCAGGTCCAGAACCAAGGATTAGCAGCTTACTGTGTTTAGCCGTGCCCATGAGATCCCCATTGTTGTTGGCAGACATTTGGCTGGATTGTAGGGAATTTGTTGCCGTAAAAAAAGAGCACAGCGATTTTGATATCGATATGTGCAATAGACATTGACGATGGATCGAGCGCTATAACATAACGCTTTCTACTGAAAACCGGTTGTTTATAAGGCAATAAAATGAGGTTTATTCCCCGGCGGTAATGAATATCCGGCATGTTGTACTAAAAATCGATGTTTTGCTTTGACAATCCCCTGCGCTTTTGCGAAAACATTGAAGGAAGAAAAAAAGCCGCGTTAACAGTGTGCCGCATAGGCATGCACGTAAATGCCATTTTTACCGGGTCAACGAAATCTACGCATGGTGTGGACAGATGCCATACGTGATGTTGGTGGCTGCCTTTTCGGCAACGGTCTTCTTACCGTAGAACCCGCACTCGCATCGCGTATATTACATAACCAGGCGATGTGATGAGCAACGGGTACAGGCTCTGAACAGTGATGTGCACAGGGTCCAGGCAGGAGTAGGGAAGGAATACAGAGAGACAATAATAATGGTAGATAGCAAGAAGCGCCCTGGCAAAGATCTCGACCGTATCGATCGTAACATTCTTAATGAATTGCAAAAGGATGGGCGTATTTCCAACGTCGAGCTTTCAAAACGTGTGGGACTTTCCCCGACGCCGTGCCTTGAGCGTGTGCGCCGACTGGAAAGACAGGGTTTTATTCAGGGCTATACGGCTCTGTTAAACCCGCATTATCTGGATGCCTCACTTCTGGTATTTGTTGAGATTACTCTGAATCGTGGTGCACCGGATGTGTTTGAGCAATTTAACACCGCCGTGCAAAAACTTGAAGAAATTCAAGAGTGTCATCTGGTTTCAGGCGATTTCGACTATCTGTTGAAAACCCGTGTGCCGGATATGTCCGCCTATCGTAAGCTGCTGGGTGAAACCCTGCTGCGTCTGCCTGGCGTGAATGACACCCGCACCTATGTGGTGATGGAAGAAGTAAAACAGAGCAATCGTCTGGTAATTAAGACGCGCTAACACGGAACAGGTGCAAAATCAGCATAGTTTGATTACACTCCTGTTAATCCATACAGCAACAGTGCCGGGGTTACCCGGCGCTGTTGTCCGTTTTAGCAAACAGGCAGGACATGCCTGATACCTGGAGAGCCTTTCTTGAGCCAGGAATATACTGAAGACAAAGAAGTCACATTATCGAAGCTAAGCAGTGGACGCCGCCTTCTTGAGGCGTTGCTGATAGTTATTGCCCTTTTTGCCGTCTGGCTGATGGCAGCCTTACTCAGTTTCAATCCTTCGGATCCCAGTTGGTCACAAACTGCCTGGCATGAGCCTATCCATAATTTAGGTGGCATTCCAGGTGCGTGGCTTGCCGACACTCTGTTTTTCATCTTCGGTGTCATGGCCTATACCATTCCCGTCATTATCATTGGCGGATGTTGGTTTGCCTGGCGTCACCGTCAAAACGATGAATACATCGATTACTTTGCTGTTTCGCTACGCCTGATTGGCGCATTGGCAATCATTCTGACCTCTTGCGGGTTGGCGGCAATCAATGCGGATGACATCTGGTATTTCGCTTCGGGCGGGGTTATCGGCAGTTTGCTGAGTACCGCGCTTCAACCGATGCTGCACAGCAGTGGCGGAACAATAACGCTGTTGTGTATTTGGGCTGCGGGACTGACGTTGTTTACAGGCTGGTCATGGGTCAGTATCGCCGAGAAACTCGGCAGCCTCATCCTTAATATTCTGACTTTTGCCAGCAACCGTACGCGTCGTGATGATACGTGGGTCGATGAAGACGAGTATGAAGATGATGAGGACGATTCACCTGTAACACCTCGTGGTGAGTCCCGTCGGGCCCGGATTCTGCGCGGTGCGCTGGCACGGCGTAAGCGCGTTGCTGAAAAATTTGCCAATCCGCTTGGTCGCAAAACCGATGCGGCGCTCTTCTCTGGCAAGCGTATGGATGATGACGAGCAGATTGCGTATAGCACTGGGGGCGTGGCTGTCGATCCCGATGATGTGCTCTTCTCAGGTAATCGCGCCACACCGGACGACTATGACGAGTATGATCCGCTGCTAAATGGCCATTCGGTTACGGAACCGGTTGCTGTTGCGGCTGCCGCGATGACAGCAACACAAGCCTATGCAGCGCCTGTTGATGCCGTTATGCCTTCTGCGCCTGCCCCTACACCTACACCTGTGCCGGCCATGGAGCAGCCTGTGGTTGAGTGGCACTCTGCGCCAGCCGTTCACTCACCTGAACCTGTCATTGCCTCTGAACCGCATAGCTACGCGCCTGCTCAGCAGCAAGAACACTGGCAGCAACCTTATCAACCTGAACCGGTCTATGAATCCCAGCCTTTTGCGGAATACGAACCTCCGGTTTCTCCTGCTTACCAGGAATACACACCAGAGCCAGTTGAGCCTGAACAACCTGTTGTGGAACCTCTTGCTGATGCTGAAGAGGTGAAGCCCGCGCGTCCACCGATGTACTATTTTGAAGAAGTGGAAGAGAAGCGAGCCCGGGAGCGCGAACAGCTTGCTGCCTGGTATCAGCCTGTGCCGGAACCGGTTCAGGAACCGACTATTCGTCATTCTGCGCCGCCTTCTGTTTCAGCGCCGGTTGTAGATCCAACGGCATTCGTCTCCCCTGTAGCGGAGAGTGTCAAACATTCAGTTGCGCCCGCAGTTTCCGCCGCCGCTGTAGCTGCACCTGTCTTTAGCCTTGCAACAGGCGGCGCGCCACGTCCACAGGTGAAGGAAGGAATTGGCCCACAATTGCCGCGACCCAATCGGGTTCGCGTGCCAACACGCCGAGAGCTCGCTTCATTTGGTATCAAACTGCCTTCTCAGCGTATGGCGGAGGAAAAAGCGCGCGAATCTGAGTACGACGACGCGGATGAAGTGCAGCAGGATGAGCTCGCTCGCCAGTTTGCCGCCACACAGCAGCATCGTTATGGTGAAGACTATCAACACGATACGCAGATTGGCCATGCGCATGACGACGAAGATGATGCGGCGGAAGCTGAGCTGGCACGACAGTTCGCTGCCACTCAGCAGCAACGTTACTCTGGTGAACAGCCAACGGGGGCGAATCCGTTCTCGCTATCGGATTTTGAATTCTCTCCGATGAAAGATTTGGTGGATGATGGCCCGAGTGAACCGTTATTCACGCCGGGCGTGATGCCAGAAGCTGAACCGGTTCGTCAGCCTCCAGCTCCAGCACCGCAGGCACAGCTGCAACAGAGGGCTCCGCAGGCTTATGTGCAACCGCAGCAACCGCAATTCCAGCAACCTACGGCGCAGCCGCAGGAGAGCCTGATCCATCCGTTGTTGATGCGTAACGGCGATAGCCGTCCAATGCAAAAACCGAGCACGCCGTTGCCGTCACTGGATCTGTTAACGCCACCGCCGTCTGAAGTCGAGCCGGTCGACACCTTTGCTCTTGAGCAGATGGCCCGCCTGGTGGAAGCTCGTCTGGCTGATTTCCGTATCAAAGCGGATGTGGTGAATTACTCTCCTGGCCCGGTGATCACCCGCTTCGAGTTGAACCTGGCGCCTGGCGTAAAAGCGGCGCGTATTTCTAACCTGTCCCGTGACCTGGCGCGTTCACTCTCGACCGTTGCCGTACGTGTAGTGGAAGTCATTCCAGGTAAGCCGTATGTCGGACTTGAGTTGCCGAACAAGAAGCGTCAAACCGTCTATCTGCGTGAAGTGCTGGATAACGCGAAGTTCCGCGAAAATCCGTCGCCGCTGACGGTTGTATTAGGGAAAGACATTGCGGGTGACCCGGTCGTGGCCGATTTGGCTAAGATGCCGCACCTGCTGGTGGCTGGTACTACCGGTTCGGGTAAATCGGTTGGTGTGAACGCCATGATCCTCAGCATGCTCTATAAAGCACAACCGGAAGATGTACGCTTCATCATGATCGACCCGAAAATGCTGGAGCTGTCGGTTTATGAGGGCATTCCGCATCTGCTGACTGAAGTTGTGACTGACATGAAGGACGCTGCCAATGCTCTGCGCTGGAGCGTTAATGAGATGGAGCGTCGCTACAAACTGATGTCGGCGCTGGGGGTGCGTAACCTTGCCGGTTATAACGAGAAAATTGCAGAGGCGGCGCGTATGGGCCGTCCAATTCCGGACCCATACTGGAAGCCCGGAGACAGCATGGATGCGCAGCATCCTGTGCTGGAAAAACTGCCGTATATCGTTGTGCTGGTAGATGAATTTGCCGACCTGATGATGACTGTTGGCAAGAAAGTGGAAGAGTTGATTGCGCGCCTTGCGCAGAAAGCGCGTGCGGCCGGTATTCACCTTGTTCTGGCAACACAGCGTCCTTCTGTAGATGTCATTACCGGTCTTATCAAGGCGAACATTCCCACGCGTATTGCGTTTACCGTGTCGAGCAAGATCGACTCACGCACTATCCTCGACCAGGGCGGCGCAGAGTCGTTGCTGGGGATGGGGGATATGCTTTATTCCGGGCCGAACTCGACGTCTCCTGTCCGTGTTCACGGTGCATTTGTACGCGATCAGGAAGTACATGCGGTTGTTCAGGACTGGAAAGCACGTGGTCGCCCACAGTACGTGGATGGTATTACCTCCGAGAGTGAAAACGAAGGTGGTGGCGGTGGTTTTGACGGTGCAGAAGAGCTGGATCCGTTATTCGACCAGGCTGTTAACTTTGTTACTGAGAAACGTAAAGCCTCCATCTCCGGTGTACAGCGTCAGTTCCGTATCGGTTATAACCGCGCGGCGCGTATCATCGAACAGATGGAAGCCCAGGGTATCGTGAGTGAGCAGGGGCATAACGGTAACCGTGAGGTGTTGGCTCCGCCGCCGTTTGATTGACCTTTCAGCGAATGCAAAGATGGGTAAATCAGCAAAAATTAAGCATTTTCTTCTGTCGCCTGCCTGCTGGCAGGTTCAGAATAGATGACAGAAACCCCATACCGGGATGATGTTTTTAAGGAATAACAATGAAAAAATTCGCCATCACCTGTGCATTATTGACCAGTTTTGTTGCCAGTAGCGTTTGGGCTGATGCCGCCAGCGACCTTAAAAGCCGACTGGATAAAGTGAGCAGCTTCCATGCCAGCTTTACGCAGAAGGTCACTGACGGCAGCGGTAATGCAGTGCAGGAAGGTCAGGGTGATTTATGGGTTAAGCGCCCGAATCTTTTCAACTGGCATATGACACAACCGGATGAAAGTATTTTGGTTTCTGATGGTAAAACGTTGTGGTTCTTTAACCCGTTTGTCGAACAGGCGACGGCCACATGGCTGAAAGATGCCACCAGTAACACTCCGTTTATGCTGATTGCCCGTAACCAGTCCAGTGACTGGCAGCAGTACAACATCAAACAAAATGGTGACGATTTTGTGCTGACGCCGAAAGGCAACAACGGCAACCTCAAACAGTTCACTATTAATGTGAGCAGCAGCGGGACTATCAATCAGTTCAGTGCAGTGGAGCAGGACGATCAGCGCAGTAGCTATCAACTGAAGTCCCAGCAAAACGGCGCAATCGACGCATCGAAATTCACGTTTACCCCGCCGCAGGGCGTAACGGTGGATGATCAACGTAAGTAAGAGGCGTGAGTGAGCAATCTGTCGCTCGATTTTTCGGATAATGCGTTTCAACCTCTGGCCGCGCGTATGCGGCCAGAAAATTTAGCGCAGTATATCGGCCAGCAACATTTGCTGGCTGCAGGTAAACCGTTGCCGCGTGCAATAGAAGCAGGTCATCTGCATTCGATGATCTTGTGGGGACCGCCGGGTACAGGCAAGACCACGCTGGCAGAAGTTATTGCCCGCTACGCTGATGCTGACGTAGAACGCCTCTCTGCAGTCACTTCCGGAGTGAAAGAGATCCGAGAAGCTATTGAACGTGCACGTCAAAATCGTCATGCCGGGCGTCGTACTATCCTCTTCGTCGATGAAGTCCACCGTTTCAATAAAAGCCAGCAGGATGCTTTCCTGCCTCATATAGAAGACGGTACGATTTTTTTTATTGGCGCGACGACTGAAAATCCCTCTTTTGAGCTCAATTCTGCACTCCTTTCCCGTGCTCGCGTTTACTTGCTGAAGTCACTTACGACAGACGATATTGAACAGGTTCTGACGCAGGCTATGGATGATAAAGCGCGCGGCTATGGCGGTCAGGATATCCTTCTGCCTGATGAAACGCGGCGGGCAATTGCGGAACTGGTGAACGGTGATGCTCGTCGTGCGTTGAATACGCTGGAAATGATGGCTGATATGGCCGAACTGGATGGTTCCGGTAAACGTATTCTGAAACCCGAGTTACTTACCGAAATTGCCGGAGAACGTAGCGCGCGTTTCGACAATAAAGGCGACAGGTTTTACGATCTCATCTCGGCTTTGCATAAATCCGTTCGTGGTAGCGCGCCGGATGCTGCGCTTTACTGGTATGCGCGAATTATCAGCGCAGGCGGCGATCCTCTTTATGTCGCGCGTCGTTGTCTGGCTATTGCGTCTGAAGATGTCGGTAATGCCGATCCGCGCGCGATGCAGGTGGCGATTTCCGCCTGGGATTGTTTTACCCGCGTAGGGCCTGCCGAAGGTGAGCGAGCTATTGCGCAGGCGATTGTTTATCTGGCGTGTGCGCCAAAAAGTAATGCTGTGTACACCGCATTTAAGGCTGCGATGGCGGATGCCCGTGAGCGTCCTGACTACGATGTTCCGGTGCATTTGCGTAATGCGCCGACGAAGCTGATGAAAGAGATGGGATACGGACAAGAATATCGTTATGCCCACGATGAGCCTAATGCTTATGCTGCCGGAGAGGAGTACTTTCCGCAGGAGATGGCACAAACGCGCTATTATCACCCCACAAACAGAGGTCTTGAAGGCAAGATTGGCGAAAAGCTCGCCTGGCTGGCCGGACAGGATCAAAATAGCCCTATAAAACGCTACCGTTAGTGCGATCGTTGCGGTAATGTTGGCAATGTATCCCTGTGACCGCAGGCTGTGGTCACTTTTTCCTATTTTAATTCGATAAGCACAGGATAAGCATGCTCGATCCCAATCTGCTGCGTAACGAGCCAGACGCAGTCGCTGAAAAACTGGCACGCCGGGGCTTTAAGCTGGATGTAGATAAGCTGCGCGCTCTTGAAGAGCGTCGTAAAGTTCTGCAGGTACAAACCGAAAATCTGCAGGCAGAGCGTAACTCTCGATCGAAATCCATCGGCCAGGCAAAAGCGCGCGGGGAAGACATTGAGCCATTGCGTCTGGAAGTGAATAAACTGGGTGAAGAACTGGATCAGGCAAAAGCTGAACTGGATCTTCTTCAGACTGAAATTCGTGATATCGCGCTGGCGATCCCGAATATTCCTGATGACAGCGTTCCTGTCGGTAAAGACGAAAATGACAACGTCGAAGTCAAACGCTGGGGCACGCCTCGCGAGTTCGACTTTGAAGTTCGTGACCACGTTACATTAGGCGAAATGCACGCGGGCCTTGATTTTGCAGCGGCTGTGAAGCTGACTGGTTCTCGTTTTGTCGTGATGAAAGGCCAGATTGCACATCTGCACCGTGCGCTGGCACAGTTCATGCTGGATCTGCACACCGAACAGCACGGCTATAGTGAAACCTACGTACCGTATCTGGTGAACCACGACACGCTGTACGGTACAGGGCAGTTGCCGAAATTTGCAGGCGATCTGTTCCATACTCGTCCTCTCGATGAAGAAGCCGACAGCAGTAACTACGCGCTGATCCCAACGGCGGAAGTTCCGCTGACAAACCTTGTTCGTGATGAGATCATTGACGAAGACGATCTGCCAATTAAACTGACAGCACACTCGCCATGCTTCCGTTCTGAGGCCGGTTCCTATGGTCGCGATACTCGTGGCCTGATCCGTATGCACCAGTTTGATAAAGTAGAGATGGTGCAGATTGTGCGTCCAGAAGAGTCTATGGATGCGCTGGAAGCGATGACAGGCCATGCTGAGAAAGTTCTGGAGCTACTGGGTCTGCCATACCGTCGCGTAGCGCTGTGTACCGGTGACATGGGCTTCGGCGCGTGCAAAACCTTCGATCTTGAAGTATGGGTCCCGGCGCAGAATACCTACCGTGAAATCTCTTCTTGCTCGAACGTGGGTGATTTCCAGGCGCGCCGTATGCAGGCTCGTTGCCGGACTAAATCAGACAAGAAAACCCGTCTGGTTCATACCCTGAATGGTTCGGGTCTGGCTGTAGGTCGTACACTGGTTGCGGTGCTGGAAAACTATCAGCAGGCAGACGGTCGTATTGAGATCCCCGAAGTACTGCGTCCGTACATGAAAGGCCAACAGTACATTGGTTAATTTGCCTTAAAACAAAAAAGCGCCTTAAGGCGCTTTTTTTATGCCCCCGCTTTGACCCGAAGCAATAACGCCTCCCTCTAAAGTAGTAATACTCCTCCGAATGAAAGTCAGAATAAAAAACTGATAACGAAGAAATTCGTTATATATAAAACTATATAGCGGTTTGCGCCGCATCTTTTATTTGTGAGCAACCAAAGTGAGTATCTATGAAAATACAAGCGCCAGATGCTTTGCTGACTGCCGAAGTAAGTCGCCGTGGGTTGATGAAAACCACGGCCATTGGCGGTCTGGCTGTTGCCAGCAGTGCGTTCACGCTACCTTTCTCTCGCCTGGCATCGGCGGCAGATGCATTGTCCCCAGCCAGTGCTCCTGAGAAAGTTGTGTGGAGTGCCTGCACAGTAAACTGTGGGAGCCGTTGCCCGCTGCGTATGCACATCGTGGACGGCGAAATCCAATATGTCGAAACCGACAATACAGGTGACGACGACTATGAAGGGTTACATCAGGTTCGTGCCTGCTTGCGTGGTCGCTCTATGCGTCGCCGAGTCTATAACCCCGATCGCCTGAAGTATCCAATGAAACGTGTGGGTAAGCGCGGTGAAGGCAAATTCGAGCAAATTAGCTGGGATGAAGCTTATGACACCATCGCGACTAATATACAGCGTTTGATTAAAGAGTACGGCAATGAATCCATCTATCTGAACTATGGCACAGGCACACTGGGCGGTACGATGACCCGTTCGTGGCCGCCAGGAAACACACTGGTCGCTCGCCTGATGAACTGCTGTGGTGGCTATCTCAACCATTATGGCGATTACTCCTCAGCACAGATCGCTGCTGGTTTGAACTATACCTATGGTGGCTGGGCCGATGGCAACAGTCCGTCAGATATTGAAAATAGCAAGCTGGTGGTGCTGTTCGGTAACAACCCTGGTGAAACCCGCATGAGCGGTGGCGGGGTAACCTACTATGTTGAACAGGCTCGTGCGAAATCTAACGCGCGGATGATCATCATTGACCCACGATATACCGATACTGGTGCGGGCCGTGAAGATGAATGGATCCCTATCCGACCGGGTACAGATGCTGCGCTCGTCAGTGCTCTGGCATGGGTAATGATCACTGAAAACCTCGTGGATCAGCCATTCCTTGATAAATATTGTGTCGGTTACGATGAGAAAACATTGCCTGCCAGTGCCCCCGCGAATGGTCACTACAAGGCGTACATTCTCGGCCAGGGCAGTGATGGTATTGCGAAGACCCCACAATGGGCGTCTACCATCACCGGTATTCCGGTAGCGCGCATTGTGCAACTGGCTCGTGAGATCGGTTCGGCTAAACCCGCGTTTATTAGTCAGGGGTGGGGGCCGCAGCGCCACGCAAATGGTGAAATTGCCACGCGCGCGATATCGATGCTTTCCATTTTGACCGGTAATGTCGGGATTCACGGTGGAAACACAGGCGCGCGCGAAGGTTCTTATGAAGTCCCCTTCGAACGCATGCCGACTCTCGAAAATCCGGTACAGACAAGCATTTCCATGTTTATGT
Organism: Enterobacter sp. RHBSTW-00994; assembly: GCF_013782625.1. Lineage (NCBI taxonomy): Bacteria > Pseudomonadati > Pseudomonadota > Gammaproteobacteria > Enterobacterales > Enterobacteriaceae > Enterobacter > Enterobacter sp. RHBSTW-00994. The sequence continues at coordinate 1,588,473 of NZ_CP056199.1, forward strand.
GGACTGATGCCATTGAACGCGGCCCGGAAATGACCGCGCTGCGCGATGGGGTGCGTGGGAAAGATAAGCTGGATGTGCCCATTAAGATGATCTGGAACTATGCCGGCAACTGCCTTATTAACCAGCACTCTGAGATCAACCGCACCCACGATATCCTGCAGGATGATAAGAAATGCGAGATGATTGTGGTGATCGACTGCCACATGACCTCGTCGGCAAAATATGCCGATATTCTTCTGCCGGATTGTACGGCATCGGAGCAGATGGATTTCGCGCTGGATGCCTCCTGCGGCAACATGTCTTACGTTATCTTCACCGATCAGGCCATCAAACCTCGCTTTGAGTGTAAAACCATCTATGAAATGACGTCTGAACTGGCAAAACGTCTTGGCGTAGAGCAGCAGTTTACCGAAGGACGAACTCAGGAAGGCTGGATGCGTTATCTGCACGAACTTTCACGTAAGGCTGTCCCGGATTTGCCTGATTTTGAAACGTTCCGTGAGCAGGGCATGTTTAAACAACGTGATCCAGAAGGTCATCATGTCGCCTATAAAGCGTTCCGTGAGGATCCTCACGCGAACCCACTGACGACACCGTCAGGTAAAATTGAAATTTATTCCGAAGAGTTGGCGAAAATTGCTGCAACCTGGGAGCTACCCGAGGGCGACGTTATCGATCCATTGCCCGTTTATACGCCTGGATTTGAGAACTATAACGATCCACTGACGGAAAAATTCCCGCTGCAGCTAACCGGTTTTCACTACAAAGCACGTGTTCACTCCACTTATGGCAACGTTGATGTCCTGAAGGCGTCATGTCGTCAGGAAATGTGGATCAACCCTATGGATGCAAAAGCGCGCGGAATCGGAAATGGCGATCGTGTGCGCATCTTTAATGGTCGTGGTGAAGTGCACATTGAAGCGAAAGTCACACCGCGCATGATGCCTGGCGTTGTCGCGCTGGGAGAAGGGGCCTGGTATAACCCGGATGCTAATCGCATCGATCAGGCTGGCAGCATTAATGTGCTGACTACGCAGCGCCCGTCGCCACTGGCGAAAGGCAATCCGTCCCACACAAACCTTGTTCAGGTTGAAAAGGTGTAAGGAGTAACCGATGACAACCCAGTATGGATTTTTTATTGATTCCAGTCGTTGCACCGGTTGCAAAACCTGCGAGCTGGCCTGCAAAGATTACAAAGACCTGACTCCGGATGTCAGCTTCCGCCGTATTTACGAATACGCTGGCGGAGACTGGCAGGAGGACAATGGTGTCTGGCATCAAAACGTGTTTGCTTACTATCTGTCGATCGCCTGTAACCACTGTGAAGATCCGGCATGCACAAAAGTGTGTCCGAGTGGTGCAATGCATAAGCGTGATGACGGTTTTGTCGTGGTGGACGAAGATGTCTGCATTGGCTGTCGTTACTGTCATATGGCTTGCCCGTATGGTGCGCCACAGTACAACGCGGCCAAAGGTCACATGACGAAGTGCGACGGCTGCTATACGCGTGTCGCAGACGGCAAAAAGCCAATCTGCGTGGAATCTTGCCCGCTGCGAGCGCTGGACTTTGGCCCAATCGAGGCGCTGCGCCAGAAACATGGTCAGCTCGCGGCTGTCGCGCCATTGCCATCCGCGCACTTCACTAAGCCGAGTATTGTGATTAAACCTAATGCCAACAGCCGTCCGACAGGTGATACCACCGGCTATCTGGCGAACCCGAAGGAGGTGTGAGATGGGTAGTGGATGGCATGAATGGCCGCTGATGATCTTCACGGTCTTTGGGCAATGTGTTGCCGGTGGGTTTATCGTACTCGCTTTGGCACTGCTAAAAGGCAATCTGAATGCTGAGCAACAGCAGCGCCTGGTACTGAGCATGTTTGGCTTGTGGGTGCTAATGGGGATTGGATTTCTTGCCTCCACTCTGCACCTCGGTTCACCACTGCGCGCATTTAATTCCCTGAATCGCGTTGGCGCATCATCGCTGAGTAATGAAATTGCCAGCGGAGCGATTTTCTTTGCTATTGGCGGTTTAGGCTGGTTACTGGCCGTTCTGAAAAAACTCCCGTCGGGATTGCGCAATATTTGGCTGATCCTGACGATGGTTCTGGGCGTAGTCTTCGTTTGGATGATGGTTCGGGTGTATAACACTATTGATACCGTACCGACCTGGTATAGCGTGTGGACGCCATTGAGTTTCTTCCTGACCATGTTCATCGGTGGGCCTCTGTTGGGCTTCCTGCTCCTGCGCGTCGCGCAGGTTGAGGGATGGGCGATGCGTTTATTACCTGCGGTTTCGATGCTGGCGCTGGTGATCAGTGCGATTGTCGTTATGATGCAAGGCGCTGAACTGGCAAGTATCCATAGTTCAATCCAGCAAGCATCTGCGCTAGTGCCTGATTACGGTTCATTGATGGCGTGGCGTATCGCACTGCTGGTGGCTGCACTGGTGTGCTGGATTATCCCTCAGATCAAAGGTTATCAACCGGCACTGCCGCTATTATCACTGGCATTTGTGCTCGTGCTGGCGGGGGAATTGATCGGTCGCGGGGTTTTCTACGGTCTTCATATGACCGTCGGGATGGTGATCGCCAGTTAGCGTTATTTTTTTGGTATAAAAAGCCGGGACTTAGTACCCGGCTTTTCTTTTTTCAATCATGAAATTTTTCAACTGTCGTTTGGTTTTAATTATTAATATAAATAAATAAAAACAAATAGATAACTCATGCTGATAGCAGACATGGCATCAGTAGGATTAGTTTTTCAAATCGACAGGGCGCATATTGTGCGTGTGGCCTGAACCAGTGGATTGACTTTGTTTTTGCCAGTGGCATGATGCGCACGAAATCTGAACTTCCTCACGGTTTTTAATTCATGTCCACCTATACCCGCCCAGTGCTGTTGTTGCTCTGTGGCCTGCTTTTGCTGACGTTGGCGATTGCGGTGTTAAACACCCTCGTCCCGCTTTGGCTCGCCCATGATAATTTGCCTACCTGGCAAGTTGGAATGATTGGTTCATCCTATTTTACCGGCAATCTGCTGGGAACCGTTCTTGCGGGTAAGCTTATCAAGCGTGTCGGTTTTAACCGTTGTTACTATCTGGCATCGCTGATTTTCGCTGCGGGTTGTGTCGGGCTGGGGCTAATGATGGGCTTCTGGAGCTGGCTCTCCTGGCGATTTATCGCGGGTGTGGGTTGCGCCATGATTTGGGTTGTGGTGGAAAGTGCACTGATGTGTAGCGGAACTTCACGTAACCGGGGACGTTTGCTTGCGGCTTACATGATGGTTTATTACGTTGGCACGGTACTCGGGCAACTGATGGTCAGTAAACTGCCGACAGACTTGATGAGCGTTCTGCCCTGGGTCACAGGCATGGTACTGGCCGCTATTCTGCCATTACTTTTTACACGTATTGTCAATCAGCAAAGCGAGCATCAGGAGGCCACGCATGTCTGGCCTATGCTGAAACTGCGCCAGGCACGCCTCGGGGTTAATGGCTGCGTGATCTCGGGTATTGTTCTTGGCTCGCTTTATGGTCTGATGCCGCTCTATTTAAACCACCAGGGCGTTAGCGATTCAGGAATTGGTTTCTGGATGGCCGTGATGGTCAGCGCCGGTATTGTGGGGCAATGGCCCATTGGACGTCTGGCCGATCGATTTGGGCGTTTGCTGATTTTACGCGTGCAGGTCTTTGTGGTGATCATGGGATGCATGGCGATGCTGAGCAATGCGGCGATGGCACCAGCACTGTTTATTCTGGGGGCAGCAGGTTTTACCTTGTATCCGGTTGCAATGGCGTGGGCTTGCGAAAAAGTCGAGCACCACCAACTGGTTGCCATGAATCAGGCATTACTGTTGAGCTATACCATAGGAAGTCTGCTTGGCCCAACGTTAACAGCGATGTTGATGCAGAACTATTCCGACAATTTGCTGTTTATTATGATTGCCAGCGTGTCGTTTATTTATCTTCTGATGCTGCTGCGCAAAGTGGGGGAGCATCCCACTCCTGTGGCGCACGCCTGAAACAAAAAAGCCCGGTTTTCACCGGGCTTTTTTTAATACATAACCTTGTGGCCGTACTGCTCAAGGATGCCTTTCACGCGTTCCATTGTCTCTTTCTTCGGCGGTTTCACGCCATCGAGCTTGTACTCTTCGCCCATCGCCACCCATTTATGTTTACCCAGTTCGTGATAGGGCAACAGTTCGATTTTTTCTACGTTGCCCATATCGCGGGTAAACTCACCAAGACGATGAGCCGATTCGTCATCATCTGACCAGCCAGGAACGACAACATAGCGGATCCAGGTTTTAATGCCTTTACCAGAGATGTACTTCGCGAACTCAAGCGTACGATGGTTAGAAACACCCACCAGGTTTTGGTGGATCTCATCGTTCATCTGTTTGAGATCGAGCATCACCAGGTCCGTCACTTCAAGCAGTTCATCAATGACGGGATCATAACGGCGAACAAAACCATTGGTGTCGAGGCAAGTATGAATGCCTTCTTTGTGACAAGCGCGGAACCAGTCACGCACAAATTCGGCCTGTAGAATGGCTTCGCCGCCGGATGCGGTAACGCCACCACCGGAAGCATTCATAAAGTGGCGATAGGTCACCACCTCTTTCATTAACTCTTCAACGGTAACTTCTTTGCCGCCGTGCGTGTCCCATGTATCGCGGTTATGGCAGTACAGGCAGCGCATCAGGCAGCCCTGGAAGAAAGTGATAAAACGGATCCCTGGGCCATCGACAGTGCCACAGGATTCAAAGGAGTGAATGCGACCAATAGTTGACATTGCGGTGATATCTCCAGATTCGGCCCGTCCGGGGCCTGTGCATGCACAGCTCAAAACCGGCTGTGTTTAAGTCTATTTTGGCTGATATCCATGAGTATAGATAGCGGACAAAAGAGACTGAGGTGGAGAGGGTGTTAAAAAGGCCCCACTGAAGTGGAGCCTTTATTCTACGCTTTTTAACGCGTGATTTCAGTCAATTCCAGTTAGATGGATTGAGTGAAAGTACGGGTGATAACGTCCTGCTGCTGTTCTTTCGTCAGGGAGTTAAAACGTACTGCGTAGCCAGATACGCGGATGGTCAGCTGCGGATATTTTTCCGGGTTTTCCATCGCGTCGAGCAACATTTCACGGTTCATAACGTTCACGTTCAGGTGCTGACCACCTTCGATGGACGCTTCGTGATGGAAGTAACCATCCATCAGACCCGCCAGGTTGGTTTTACGCACTTCGTCGTCTTTACCCAGGGCGTTTGGAACGATAGAGAAGGTATAAGAAATACCATCTTTCGCGTAAGCAAACGGCAGTTTAGCAACAGAGGTCAAAGAGGCTACAGCACCTTTCTGGTCACGACCGTGCATTGGGTTAGCACCTGGGCCAAATGGCGCACCAGCACGACGACCGTCTGGGGTGTTACCCGTTTTCTTACCATACACAACGTTAGAGGTGATGGTCAGAACAGACTGAGTCGGGATAGCGTTACGGTAGGTGTTCAGTTTCTGAATTTTCTTCATGAAACGTTCTACCAGGTCAACCGCCATGTCATCAACACGTGAATCGTTGTTACCAAATTGCGGGTATTCACCTTCGATTTCGAAATCAACAGCCAGGCCGTCTTCGTCACGAATTGGTTTAACTTTCGCATATTTGATTGCGGACAGGGAGTCAGCAGCAACGGACAGACCAGCGATACCACACGCCATAGTACGAACAACGTCACGGTCGTGCAGTGCCATCAGAGAGGCTTCGTAGCTGTATTTGTCGTGCATGTAGTGAATCACGTTCAGCGCGGTAACATACTGTTTAGCCAGCCAGTCCATGAAGTGATCCATGCGGTCCATCACTTCGTCGAAGTTCAGAACATCGCCTTTGATCGGTTCAGATTTAGGACCAACCTGCATTTTCAGTTTTTCATCAACGCCGCCGTTGATTGCGTACAACATGGTTTTCGCCAGGTTTGCACGTGCACCGAAGAACTGCATTTGTTTACCAACGACCATTGGGCTTACGCAGCAAGCGATAGCGTAGTCATCGTTGTTGAAGTCCGGACGCATCAGGTCATCATTCTCATACTGCAGAGAAGAGGTGTCGATGGACACTTTAGCGGCAAATTTCTTGAAGTTCAGAGGCAGTTTTTCAGACCACAGAACAGTGATGTTTGGCTCCGGAGAAGGACCCATGGTGTACAGGGTATTCAGGAAGCGGAAGCTGTTTTTGGTAACCAGAGTACGGCCATCAACGCCCATACCACCGATAGATTCAGTTGCCCAGATTGGGTCACCGGAGAACAGTTCATCATATTCAGGGGTACGCAGGAAGCGAACCATACGCAGTTTCATGACCAGGTGGTCAATCATTTCCTGAGCGTCTTGTTCGGTGATTTTGCCTGCTTTGATGTCGCGTTCGATGTATGCATCCAGGAAGGTGGATACACGACCGAAGGACATTGCTGCACCATTCTGAGATTTAACCGCAGCCAGGTAGCCGAAGTAAGTCCACTGGATAGCTTCCTGAGCGTTGGTGGCAGGACCAGAGATATCGCAGCCATATTTAGCAGCCATTTCTTTGATCTGACCCAGCGCACGGTGCTGTTCTGCGATTTCTTCACGCAGACGGATAGTGGCTTCCAGATTTACACCGTTTTCCAGATCAGACTGCAGGGAAACGAACTGTGCATATTTGTCTTTCAGGAGGAAGTCGATACCGTACAGCGCAACACGACGGTAGTCACCAATGATACGGCCACGGCCATACGCATCTGGCAGACCAGTCAGAACGCCAGATTTACGGCAGTTCAGGATGTCTTTGGTGTAAACATCAAATACGCCCTGGTTATGGGTCTTACGGTATTCGGTGAAGATTTTTTTCAGCATCGGGTCCAGTTCGCGATTGTACGCTTTGCAGGAACCTTCAACCATTTTGATACCACCAAACGGGATAATTGCACGTTTCAGTGGCGCTTCAGTCTGCAGACCAACAATTTTCTCAAGCGCTTTGTTGATGTAGCCAGCGTCGTGAGAAGTGATGGTGGATGCAACAGAGGTGTCAAAATCAACTGGCGCGTGAGTGCGGTTTTCCAGTTTAACGCCTTCCATTACGTTGTCCCACAGCTTGGTTGTTGCGTCGGTCGCACCAGCCAGGAAGGATTCGTCGCCTTCATACGGGGTATAGTTTTTCTGAATGAAGTCACGTACGTTTACTTCATTCTGCCAGTCACCTTTCGTAAAACCTTCCCAGGCTGTGGCTAACTTTTCATTAAGCTCGGACATGTAACACCTACCTTCTTAAGTGGATTTTTTATTTACTGCCTGAGAAAACCATCAATGATGGTCGTCGCCACGCAGGTAAATGACCCAGTATGTCAACCCAACTAACAAACCCCCACCAATAATGTTCCCGATAGTGACCGGGATCAGGTTATCAGTAATGAAGTTCATAACAGTCAGGTGAGAGAAACTTTCCGGGGTTGAACCAACTGCAGTCCAGAACTCCGGGCTCGCAAAATGACGGATTACAATACCCATAGGGATCATAAACATGTTTGCGATACTGTGCTCAAAGCCGCTGGCAACAAACATCGCAACCGGTAGAACCATAATCATGGCTTTATCCATCAGGCTACGACCAGAATAGCTCATCCAGACAGCCAGGCAGACCATAAGGTTCGCAAGAATGCCAAGAGCAACGGCTTCGATAAATGTATGGTGCATTTTGTGGTCGGCAGTTTGCAGGACATTAAGGCCCCAGCCACCGTTAGCGGTCATATACTCGCCTGATAACCACATCAACAGAACAAAGAGTAGTGCGCCAATCAGGTTCCCAACGTAAACGTTAAGCCAGTTACGCGCCAGTTGTCCCCAGGTAATTCTTCCGCTGGCTTTCGCGACGACAATCAGAACCGTCGAGGTGAAAAGGTCAGCGCCACAAATCACACACAGGATCAAACCCAGTGAGAAGCAGATACCTCCGATGAATTTGGCAATCCCAAAAGGCATTCCGGCTGTACCGGTGGTGGCAGTAATGTAGAAGACAAAAGCAATGGAGATGAACACACCAGCAGTAATCGCCAGATAGAACGTCTTCATCGGGTGTTTTGTTGCTTTATAGACACCCGCTTCTTCGGCAACTTTGGCCATCGCAGCTGGGAGTAATAGATCAAAAGGGTTGTCAGCTTTCACACTAACTCTCTCTTTATTAAGTCGGCGACGAGATACTAACAAAGCATTATAGAAGAGAAATTGATATAGATCATATCTCGCCTGGCTTATAGGCCCTCAAAGCGCATGGTTTTGCAACAATGTGGGTGTAAGTTTTTGATTATCCGTATAAAAATAAATTTTAAAAGTTATGAAAAGAGTTGAATTTTTTCTCCCGCCCCCCTGTTAAACAGTTAATTAAAATGGAGTATTACCCATAAAAAGTAACAGTAATACGCAGGCAATAATTATTATATTTACCTGTATTTAACTTTATTATTACAAACAAGTGTCATTGCTGAAGGAAATAAAAAACGGGGCAATGAAATTGCCCCGTAATATAGCCCAGACGATTGAATCCGCCTACAGTTGCTAATGTTATATGCGCTTATTTTGACCAGTAAGCGGCTTTTGCTTTCTGTAATTTCTCATACGCATTCAGCAGAGACTGGTGTGCAGGGAACGCTTTAAGATTGCTATCGACTGCCTGCAGGCCATAGAAGGGCTCTTCGCCGCTCAGTGCCGCGCTGGCCGCTTCGACGGCGTCTGCGCCATACATGCGCACAAACGCATTCAGGTATTGCAACGGTTGACGATCTTCTTCCTGCGCCAGCAACAGTAGCGTTTGCAAACAACGGTAGTAGTTGGTGCGTTCTGCAGAGAACACGGACTGGTTGAATTCCATTGTCCATTCAGTCCATGCCAGTGCCTGATCCAGATCCCCACCCGCCAGGGCAAGCATCGCTTTCAGTTCACCAATACGCAGAGTATACCAGCCATTATCTTTGCCGGTTGCCAGGCCCAGCAGCTCGCGTACGCGGGTGAAGTCATCATGGCCTTCATCGTCCAGTTGGGCGATCAGGTTAAGATAATCTTCTTTTTCCCACTCGCTGCCAGGCAAGGCCAGCAGCGTTTCACGGAGATGCGCACCCATGCTGTTGTTCGCCAGCCACAGATCTTCTGCTGGATAGATATCAGACATACCCGGCACAATAATACGGCAGGCATAGACGCTAAGGTGCTCGTAGTCGGCAATATACACTTCCTGGTCTTCAGCCTTGAAGATAGCCATCAGCGTGGCAAACTCTTCTTCTGTCGTGCCAGAGAAGCTCCAGTCAACAAACGGATAATCTGCATCTTGCTTAAACATATCCCAGGAGATCAAACCGCTGGAATCGATGAAGTGCGTCTCCAGGTTGGTATGCTCTGCCACTTCTTCATCATCGAAGGTTGGTGGCGTGAACACATCGAGATCCTTCAGGCTACGGCCTTGTAGCAGTTCGGTCACTGTACGCTCAAGTGCCACGCCGAAGTCTGGGTGTGCACCAAAGGAGGCGAAGCAGGTTCCGTTCGCCGGATTGAACAGCACTACGCAGATGACTGGATACTTGCCACCGAGAGAACCGTCATACGCAAAGATTGGGAAACCTTCAGCTTCCAGTTTAGCGATGGATTCCACCACGCCCGGATAACGCGCCAGCACATCCGCCGGAATTTCAGGCAGACTGATGGATTCCGCAATAATGCGGTTTTTGATGTGGCGTTCGAAGACTTCAGACAGACCCTGCACGCGCGCTTCATTACGGGTGTTACCCGCAGACATGCCGTTCGAAACATACAGGTTGCCGACGATGTTCATCGGAATATAAACAGTTTGCTCATCAGACTGACGAGTAAACGGCAGGGCGCAGATCCCACGCTCCTCGTTACCCGATTGCAGGTCGATCAGCATGCTGGCGGTAAGTTCGTTATCGGCATCGTAAAACGCACGAAGGCGAGCATCCAGAATGCCTTCCGGCAGTTCGTCATCTTCGGTTAGTGGAAACCATTTTTCATTCGGGTAATGAACGAATGGACCGTTAGCAACGGTGTCACCCAGCCAGAAATCGGCGAAGAAATAGTTCGTCGACAGACGCTCAAAATACTCACCCAGAGCAGAAGCCAATGCGGCTTTTTTGGTCGCGCCTTTCCCATTGGTAAAGCACAACGCACAGTCTTTGTCACGAATATGGACGGACCAGACGTGAGGAACAGGATTCAGCCAGGAGGCCTCTTCGATATTAAAGCCGAGGTCGGTCAGTTTCTGCTGGAAGCGAGCGATGGAATCTTCCAGGGCGGCGTCTTTGCCGGGGATAAACGTTTGAGTCATAGCGTTCACTTTTATCGTACGTAAAGCGCGCAATGATACGGGTTTTGCGTGGCAGGTGCTATCTTCGCGAGGCGTGCGGCGTAAATAAAAGCCTGGGCTATTCTTAGATACAGTAACTGACTGTAAAGGCATATAAAAATGAAAGCATTCGATCTTCACAGAATGGCTTTTGATAAAGCCCCTCCCGATTTCTTATGGGAAGTTGCATTGCGTTGTCTCTATACCTTCGTTTTGGTCTTCCTGTTTCTGAAAATCACCGGGCGTCGCGGTGTTCGGCAGATGTCGTTATTTGAAGTGTTGATTATTCTGACACTGGGATCGGCGGCAGGGGACGTGGCATTTTATGACAACGTACCAATGATCCCTGTACTGGTGGTTTTTGTGTCTCTTGCACTGATGTACCGCCTGGTGATGTGGCTGATGTCAAAAAGCGAGAAACTGGAGGATTTGCTGGAAGGAAAGCCGGTCATCATCGTAGAAGAGGGGCAACTGGCCTGGCAGAAACTCCGTGAAGCGCATATGACGGAATTTGAGTTTTTTATGGAGCTACGTCTGAGCAATATTGAACAGCTTGGCCAGGTCAGGCTGGCCATTCTGGAAACAAATGGCCAAATCAGCGTCTATTACTATGAGGATGATGCGGTCAAACCAGGATTGTGTATTTTGCCGGAACGCTGCATTGAGCGCTTCAGGGTCATCCCGGAAGGTGGGGAATATGCGTGTGTGCGCTGTAGCGTTGTTATCACCTTGCAGGCAGGCGATCGCCAATTATGTCCCCGCTGTGCAAATCCAGAATGGTCGAAGGTTAGCTGGGCTAAACGCATTAGCTGACAGCCATTTTGTCGGTTTTGTGACAGCCCTCTGGCAGATTATATTGTGTGACGACGAACACATTTCTCAGGTCATAAGTTTTAGACATTGCGGCGCGTGTCACTGAATGATAAAACCGATATCCACAGTTATAACTTATGGCTTTTAGCGTGGTGAGGGGAAATGGCTCAAGTCTTTAATTTCAGTTCAGGTCCGGCAATGTTACCGGCAGATGTGCTTAAACAGGCTCAACAGGAACTTTGTGACTGGAACGGTCTGGGTACATCGGTGATGGAAATCAGCCACCGTGGTAAAGAATTTATTCAGGTGGCTGAAGAGGCAGAAAAGGATTTTCGCGATCTGCTGAATATTCCCTCGAACTATAAAGTATTGTTCTGCCACGGTGGTGGACGCGGTCAGTTTGCGGGTATCCCACTTAATCTATTGGGTAACAAAACCACTGCTGACTATGTTGATGCAGGCTACTGGGCTGCCAGCGCGGTAAAAGAAGCGCACAAATACTGCACTCCGAACGTTATTGATGCCAAAGTGACCGTTGAGGGTCTGCGTGCCGTTAAGCCGATGAGCGAGTGGCAGCTTTCCAGCGACGCTGCGTACCTGCACTACTGCCCGAACGAAACAATTGATGGTATTGCTATTCACGAAGAGCCCAATTTTGACAAGAACGTGGTTGTGACCGCGGATCTTTCTTCTACTATTCTTTCCACACCGCTGGATGTTAGCCGCTATGGCGTAATCTATGCGGGTGCGCAGAAAAATATCGGCCCTGCCGGCCTGACCCTCGTTATCGTGCGTGAAGACCTGCTGGGTAAAGCCCATCAGTCTTGTCCGTCAATTCTCGATTATACCGTGCTGAACGATAACGATTCCATGTTCAACACCCCACCGACATTTGCCTGGTATCTCTCCGGCCTGGTCTTTAAATGGCTGAAGCAAAATGGTGGTGTGGCGCAAATGGACAAGGTCAACCAACAAAAAGCGGATTTGTTGTACGGCGTGATTGATAAGAGCGATTTCTACCGTAACGACGTAGCGAAGACCAACCGATCTCGTATGAACGTGCCTTTCCAGTTAGCGGATGGCAATCTGGATAAAGTCTTCCTCGAAGAGTCGTTTGCTGCTGGCCTGCATGCGTTGAAAGGCCACCGGGTGGTAGGGGGTATGCGTGCCTCTATTTATAATGCGATGCCGCTGGAAGGCGTTAAGGCGCTGACCGATTTCATGATTGACTTCGAACGTCGTCACGGCTAATTGCGTTTTTTTCACCCCCGCAGTTCTGCTGCGGGGTTTTTATTATGTTGATTTGAGAGTTAAGTTTCATGGAATCCCTGACGTTAAACCCTATCGCGCGGGTCGATGGCACGATTAATCTGCCTGGTTCAAAAAGTGTCTCGAACCGCGCTCTGCTGCTGGCTGCTCTGGCAAATGGTACGACTGTCCTCACCAACCTGCTGGACAGCGATGATGTTCGCCATATGCTCAATGCGCTGAAGGCGTTGGGAGTTCATTACACGCTGTCTGACGATCGTACTCGTTGTGAAGTGACGGGGAACGGTGGTGCGCTGCGCTCTGCAGGCGCACTTGAGCTTTTCCTGGGAAATGCCGGGACAGCAATGCGTCCGCTGGCGGCCGCCCTGTGCCTGGGAAGTAATGACATCGTGCTGACTGGCGAGCCTCGCATGAAAGAGCGACCGATCGGCCATCTGGTTGATGCTCTGCGTCAGGGGGGGGCCCAGATTGATTATCTGGAACAAGAAAACTATCCGCCACTACGTCTTCGCGGTGGTTTTACCGGCGGTTTCGTTGATGTTGATGGCAGTGTCTCAAGCCAGTTTTTGACCGCATTGCTGATGACGGCTCCCCTGGCTGAGCAGGACACGGTGATCACCATTAAAGGTGAACTGGTCTCTAAACCGTATATTGATATCACGTTGCACCTGATGAAAACATTTGGTGTTGTGGTGGATAACCAGGCGTACCAGCGTTTCGTCGTGCGAGGTGCGCAGCAATACCAGTCACCAGGTCATTATCTGGTTGAAGGGGATGCATCCTCTGCGTCATATTTTCTTGCTGCCGGGGCGATTAAAGGCGGTACGGTGAAAGTCACGGGTATTGGTCGTAACAGCGTTCAGGGCGATATTCGCTTTGCTGATGTGCTGGAGAAAATGGGCGCTGTTGTCACCTGGGGCGATGACTTCATCTCCTGCACGCATGGCAAACTTGATGCCATCGATATGGATATGAATCATATTCCCGATGCGGCCATGACGATTGCGACGGCGGCCCTGTTTGCCAAAGGAACCACAACTCTGCGTAATATCTACAACTGGCGCGTGAAAGAGACTGACCGCCTGTTTGCAATGGCGACGGAGTTGCGTAAGGTTGGTGCTGAAGTGGAAGAGGGCGAGGATTTCATTCGCATAACACCACCGGCAAAACTGCAGTTTGCCGAGATTGGTACGTATAACGATCACCGGATGGCGATGTGTTTTTCGCTGGTTGCGCTGTCTGACACGCCAGTAACTATTCTTGATCCGAAGTGTACGGCTAAAACGTTCCCTGATTATTTTGAACAGTTAGCACGCATCAGTACACTTGCCTAAGCTTTGCCAGCCGCACCTTTGGGTGCGGCGATCCCTTACGTTTCCTGACGATCATCCTCGCCCATTTCTTCTACACTCAGCTTCAATAATTCCGTAATTTGCACGCAAAGATAACAGTTGCAGGCGTTGGCGCGTATAATGCGCGGCGTTCATGTTAACGGTACGCCTTGATTAAGGAGAAAAAGATGACGGCAGTTGCCCCGGTAATCACCATTGATGGGCCAAGTGGCGCAGGGAAAGGTACTCTGTGTAAAGCGATGGCGGAAGCATTGCAATGGCATCTTTTAGATTCGGGAGCAATTTATCGCGTGTTGGCTCTGGCCGCGCTGCATCACCACGTTGATGTGGCCTCTGAAGAGGCGCTGGTTCCTCTGGCTGCGCATCTTGATGTTCGCTTTATCTCCACTGACGGTAATCTGGAAGTGATTCTTGAAGGTGAAGACGTGAGCGGTGAGATCCGCACTCAGGAAGTAGCGAATGCGGCATCGCAGGTTGCTGCTTTCCCGCGTGTTCGTGAAGCCCTTTTACGCCGTCAACGCGGTTTCCGCGAAGCGCCGGGTTTGATTGCTGACGGCCGCGATATGGGGACGGTCGTTTTCCCGGATGCACCTGTTAAAATTTTCCTTGATGCCTCCTCGGAAGAACGTGCTCATCGTCGCATGCTTCAGTTGCAGGAAAAGGGCTTTAGTGTTAACTTTGATCGCCTTTTATCCGAGATAAAAGAGCGCGATGATCGCGATCGAAATCGTGCTGTTGCACCACTTGTTCCTGCAGAAGATGCTTTAGTGCTGGATTCGACCAGTTTAACTATTGAGCAAGTGATTGAAAAAGCGTTACAATACGCGCGCCAAAAACTGGCACTCGCGTAACCGCGACAGATTTGTAGTACCCCGTTGCAATGGATTGACGGCGGGTATGTGAAACAACCCCATCCGGCATGGAGCCAGGTGGACGTTATATTAACCTGAAGATTAAACATGACTGAATCTTTTGCTCAACTCTTTGAAGAATCCTTAAAAACAATCGAAACCCGTCCGGGTTCCATCGTTCGTGGTGTTGTTGTTGCTATTGATAAAGATATCGTACTGGTTGACGCCGGTCTGAAATCTGAATCTGCTATCCCAGCAGAGCAGTTCAAAAACGCACAGGGCGAGCTGGAAATCCAGGTCGGTGACGAAGTTGACGTTGCGCTGGATGCAGTAGAAGACGGCTTCGGTGAAACTCTGCTGTCCCGTGAAAAAGCTAAACGTCACGAAGCTTGGATCACGCTGGAAAAAGCTTACGAAGAAGCTGAAACTGTAGTCGGTGTTATCAACGGCAAAGTTAAAGGTGGCTTCACTGTTGAGCTGAACGGTATTCGCGCGTTCCTGCCAGGTTCTTTGGTAGACGTTCGTCCGGTTCGCGACACTCTGCACCTGGAAGGCAAAGAGCTTGAATTCAAAGTAATCAAGCTTGACCAGAAACGTAACAACGTTGTTGTTTCTCGTCGTGCCGTTATCGAATCCGAGAACAGTGCAGAACGCGATCAACTGCTGGAAAACCTGCAGGAAGGCATGGAAGTCAAAGGTATCGTTAAGAACCTCACTGACTACGGCGCATTCGTTGATCTGGGCGGCGTTGATGGCCTGCTGCACATCACCGACATGGCGTGGAAACGCGTTAAGCACCCAAGCGAAATCGTGAACGTGGGCGACGAAATCACTGTTAAAGTGCTGAAGTTCGACCGCGAGCGTACCCGTGTGTCCCTGGGCCTGAAACAGCTGGGCGAAGATCCATGGGTTGCTATCGCTAAACGTTACCCAGAAGGTACTAAACTGACTGGTCGCGTTACCAACCTGACCGACTACGGCTGTTTCGTTGAAATCGAAGAAGGCGTTGAAGGCCTGGTTCACGTTTCCGAAATGGACTGGACCAACAAAAACATCCACCCATCCAAAGTTGTTAACGTTGGTGATGTTGTGGAAGTTATGGTTCTGGATATCGACGAAGAACGTCGTCGTATCTCCCTGGGCCTGAAACAGTGCAAAAACAACCCATGGCAGCAGTTCGCGGAAACCCACAACAAGGGCGACCGTGTTGAAGGTAAAATCAAGTCTATCACTGACTTCGGTATCTTCATCGGCCTGGACGGCGGCATCGACGGCCTGGTTCACCTGTCTGACATCTCCTGGAACGTTGCAGGCGAAGAAGCAGTACGTGAATACAAAAAAGGCGACGAAATCGCAGCAGTTGTTCTGCAGGTTGACGCAGAACGTGAGCGTATCTCTCTGGGCGTTAAACAGCTCGCAGAAGATCCGTTCAACAACTGGGTTGCACTGAACAAGAAAGGCGCAATCGTAAACGGTAAAGTGACTGCAGTTGACGCTAAAGGCGCAACCGTAGAACTGGCTGACGGCGTTGAAGGTTACCTGCGCGCTTCCGAAGCTTCACGTGACCGCGTTGAAGATGCAACTCTGGTTCTGAGTGTTGGTGACGACGTTGAAGCTAAATTCACCGGCGTTGACCGCAAGAACCGTGCAATCAGCCTGTCTGTTCGTGCTAAAGACGAAGCTGATGAGAAAGATGCAATCGCAACTGTTAACAAGCAGGAAGATGCAAACTTCTCTAACAACGCAATGGCTGAAGCTTTCAAAGCAGCTAAAGGCGAGTAATATCAAGTTCTCGGCATCATTTTGAGTGGTAACGTAATTACACCTCAAAGTATAACGAGCAGACTTGACAGATTGCAGGATTCGTCCTGTAATCAATAACAAAGGGCGGCTACGGTCGCCCTTGTTTAATAAGCTGTTTAGCTAATTGGTTTGAAGGAACCGGAGGAATCATGACCAAGTCAGAATTGATTGAGAGACTTGCCAGTCAGCAACCGCATATCCCTGCAAAGGCAGTGGAGGATGCTGTAAAAGAGATGCTGGAGCATATGGCCACCACTCTTGCCCAGGGCGAGCGCATTGAAATCCGCGGTTTCGGTAGCTTCTCCCTGCACTATCGTGCTCCACGAACCGGGCGTAACCCGAAGACAGGCGATAAAGTTGAGCTGGAAGGTAAGTACGTTCCGCACTTTAAGCCAGGTAAAGAACTGCGCGATCGCGCCAATATTTATGGAAACTGAGTTTACCCTTCTGGGATAAACTGAGTTAAAAAGAAAGCACCTGCGGGTGCTTTTTTTGTTGTCACCCTTAAACCACCTCCTGGGGAGATGGTGATTGCTCCTGTAAGGCTATAGCCTGAAGAATGCCCATGCCGGAATATCTCTGCTTACTCACCACAAGTAAAAGGAGACAAACCGACATGGGGCTTTACAGGAGTTCATCACATGTATATTGGCGTTGTAAATACCACATAGTCTGGACGCCTAAGTACCGCTTCAGGATCCTCAAAGATAAGTTGGGCAAGGAACTTTACAGAACAATCTATATTCTCTGTGGAATCAAAGATTGTGAGGTTCTGGAGCTAAATGTTCAGCCAGATCATGTACATCTTGTAGTAATCGTTCCGCCGAAGCTCTCAATATCAACCCTGATGGGTCATCTCAAAGGCCGTAGCGCGATCAGGCTGTACAACCGTTTTCCACATATCAGAAAGAAGCTATGGGGAAACCATTTTTGGTCCCGTGGCTATTTTGTGGATACGGTAGGAGTGAATGAAGAAATTATCAGACGATACGTGAGGCATCAGGAGAAAACGGAACAAACGCATGAACAGTAGATGGAATTGCTAGAGTAGTAAACGGAAAGTGACAATAGCCCCCCTTACAGGGGGCATTCTCAAAAGCCACCTTCTAAGAAGGTGGTCTTTTACTTTTCCGCACCTTATCCTGAATAAGGCTCGCAGCGTTGGATTGACATTTCTGCAAAACGATAAAAATTCTGTAGTACCTGCCGTATGCTTCATCTTTCCTGCCTGACACCATTTTGTTCCCGCTACATACTTTCCCTTAAACAGGGAGGTGTATATGGGGATCCCCGCTATTAGCGTGTATGCCATTCTGGCAATACTGCCGTTGCTTTGGCTGCCAGTACTGCCTGGGATTCACGCTGTCTGGATAATGATGGCCGCAGGTGTATGGTTAGCTATTCAAAAGCGCTCCTGGCTGCGAGTGTTTGGTCTTTGGTCATTATTTTTTGCCTGGGGAATATTGGCGGCGCAAGAGAGCGTGTGGCCGATGCAGAACCTAACGAGCGGCTTGCAACAGGCTGAACTTGTTATTACGGGAACAGATGGTGCAACAATGCATCAGGGACAAATTGTGCGACTAAATGGCCATCCCTGGTTGGCAAAGACGGGGGTGACGCTTTATGGCAATTATCTGCCGCAGGCAGTCTGCACCGGGCAACGTTGGGCTATGGATCTCAGGCTTCGAGCTGTGCATGGCGAGTTGAATGACGGTGGTTTCGATGCACAACAAAGTGCGTTGTCACGACATCAAACGCTAAGTGGCCGATTTACCCATGCTGAGGTTATCGATGCGAGCTGCAGTTTACGCGAACGTTACCTTATTTCACTGCAAAAAAAACTTGCAGAATATCAGTGGGGGAGTGTCATTCTCGGGCTGGGAATGGGAGAGCGTTTGGCCGTTTCGCGCGAGACAAAGAATCTGATGCGGGAAACGGGAACACTACACCTGATGGCAATTTCTGGATTACATATCGCGCTTGGGGCCTCCGTCGTTTGGCTACTGGTTCGGGGACTGCAGTTTTGTTTACCTTGTCACTGGATTAACTGGCGTATACCTTTGCTCGCTGGCGTTCTTTTTGCCACTTTTTACGCCTGGTTAACGGGAATGCAGCCACCGGCATTTCGAACAGCGATTTCTCTTCTCGTGCTGGCTGCTCTGCGAATGAGCGGTCGACAATGGTCTTCCTGGCAGATTTGGGCCTGTTGCGTGGCGACGATCCTGGTTATCGATCCGATGGCGGTGCTCTCGCAGAGTCTTGCATTGTCTGCTTTCGCGGTGGCGGCACTGATATTTTGGTATCAGTGGTTGCCATTACCACACTGGCCTCGCGTCCGTCGGATAAGGCCACTGATCAATCTGGGGTATCTGCAACTGGGTATGTTGTTCCTGTTATTACCGTTGCAGGTGCTCATGTTTCATGGGGTTAGCTTGTCTTCACTGGTGGCTAACCTTTTTGCTGTTCCCCTGGTCACCTTTATCTCTGTGCCATTGATCCTGCTGGGTATGGTGCTGCATTTATGCACATTATCTTCGGCAGAGTCAGTTGCCTGGTTCGCAGCAGATAAATCTCTGTCCTTCCTTTTTGGTCTGCTAACACGATTGCCTGATGGTTGGCAGGTTGTTGATGAACGGTGGCAATACCTGACGTTGTTCCCTTGGTTGTGGGTTATTGGCTGGCGTCTCCGCGCCTGGAAAGCTGTGCCAGCAATATGTCTGACGATGTCAGTATTGTTGACGTTTCCGTTCTGGAAAGCGGTCAAGAACGAAAGCTGGACGGTGCATATGCTCGATGTCGGACAAGGACTGGCAATGGTTGTTGAGCGTCAGGGGAAGGCCATTTTATACGATACCGGGCTTGCATGGCCGGGCGGCGATAGTGCGCAGCAACTGATCATCCCTTGGTTGCGCTGGCATCATCTGACGCCTGAGGGGGTCGTGCTGAGTCATGAACATCTTGATCATGCTGGTGGGCTACAGTCACTGCATGCTGCCTGGCCTGATATGTGGATACGAAGCCCGTTACGCTGGGCTGGTCATCTTCCCTGTTTTCGTGGAGAGAAGTGGCGATGGCACGGGTTAACGTTCTCAGTTCATTGGCCACCGGAAACATCCGTGGCAACCGGTAATAATCGTTCCTGCGTGGTTAAAATTGATGATGGAGAACACAGCGTATTGTTAACTGGTGATATAGAAGCACAGGCTGAACTGGCGATGTTAAGTCGCCACTGGCGCGATCTTGCGTCTACACTCATTCAGGTCCCGCATCATGGCAGCAATACCTCTTCATCGCTTCCCCTGGTACAGCGTACGGATGGGAACATTGCGCTGGCATCAGCTGCGCGTTACAACGCGTGGCGATTTCCGTCAATAAAAGTGTCCAGGCGCTACAGAAAAGAGGGCTATATTTGGCATGATACACCTCAATCTGGACAAATCTCCGTGACCTTTTCGCAACATAGCTGGCAAATCCGCCGCTTACGAGAACATTATTTACCACGTTGGTATCATCAGTGGTTTGGCGCGCCCGTAGATAACGGGTAGAATATGCGGCTATTTCAACAAATGCTGGTTTTTTGAATGCATAACGACAAAGATCTCTCCACGTGGCAGACCTTCCGCCGACTCTGGCCGATGATTGCACCCTTTAAAACAGGCTTGATCGTGGCGGGCGTAGCGTTAATTCTCAACGCAGCCAGCGATACTTTTATGCTATCGCTCCTCAAACCGTTACTGGACGACGGTTTTGGTAAAACGGATCGCTCAGTGTTGCTTTGGATGCCTCTGGTGGTTATCGGCCTGATGATCTTACGCGGCATCACCAGCTATGTTTCCAGCTACTGCATTTCGTGGGTATCAGGGAAAGTCGTGATGAGCATGCGTCGTCGCCTGTTCAGCCACATGATGGGCATGCCAGTCTCTTTCTTTGACAAACAGTCCACCGGGACCTTGCTTTCGCGTATTACTTACGATTCAGAGCAGGTGGCCTCCTCCTCCTCCAGCGCCTTGATAACCGTTGTGCGCGAAGGTGCATCAATTATCGGTCTGTTTGTGATGATGTTCTATTACAGTTGGCAGCTGTCTATCATCCTGATCGTTCTTGCACCTATTGTTTCCGTGGCAATTCGTGTCGTCTCTAAGCGTTTTCGCAACATCAGCAAGAACATGCAGAACACGATGGGCCAGGTAACAACCAGTGCAGAACAGATGTTGAAGGGGCACAAAGAAGTGTTAATTTTCGGCGGTCAAAATGTCGAAACTAAACGCTTTGATAAGGTCAGCAACAAGATGCGTCTGCAGGGGATGAAAATGGTCTCTGCCTCGTCAATCTCTGATCCTATCATTCAGTTGATTGCTTCTTTGGCGCTGGCGTTTGTACTTTACGCTGCGAGCTTCCCGAGTGTGATGGAGACACTGACCGCCGGTACGATCACCGTTGTCTTCTCATCAATGATTGCATTGATGCGTCCGCTCAAATCACTGACTAACGTGAACGCTCAATTCCAGCGTGGTATGGCGGCATGTCAGACGCTGTTCAGCATTCTGGATTCCGAGCAGGAAAAAGACGAAGGTACACGGGTTATTGAGCGTGCAAATGGCGATGTAGAATTCCGCAATGTGACGTTCACTTATCCAGGTCGCGAAACGCCGGCACTACGTAATATCAATCTGAATATCCCTGCGGGCAAAACGGTTGCGCTGGTTGGGCGGTCAGGTTCGGGTAAATCTACCATTGCCAGCTTGATCACGCGTTTTTACGATATCAACGAAGGCGAAATCCTGTTAGATGGCCATGACTTACGGGAATATACCCTGCAGTCACTGCGTAATCAGGTGGCATTGGTATCCCAAAACGTTCATCTGTTTAACGATACGGTGGCGAACAACATCGCGTATGCACGTACTGAAGAGTACAGTCGCGAGCAGATTGAGAATGCTGCGCGCATGGCCTATGCGATGGACTTTATCAATAAAATGGATAACGGCCTTGATACGGTCATTGGCGAAAACGGAGTGCTTCTTTCCGGTGGACAACGTCAGCGTATTGCTATCGCCCGTGCTTTGCTGCGTGATAGCCCGATTCTGATTCTGGATGAAGCGACGTCAGCGCTGGATACTGAGTCCGAGCGTGCGATTCAGTCAGCGCTGGATGAGCTGCAAAAGAACCGTACCTCTTTGGTGATTGCGCATCGTCTTTCCACGATTGAACAGGCTGATGAAATCGTCGTTGTGGAAGACGGCCTGATTGTCGAGCGCGGAAGCCATGCCGATCTGCTGGCACATCGTGGCGTTTACGCCCAGCTTCATAAAATGCAGTTTGGCCAATGATTGCCCGCATCTGGTCTGGCGAGTCTCCATTGTGGTGGTTGCTTCTGCCGCTCTCCTGGCTTTATGGCCTGGTGAGTGGTGCGATTCGCTTGTCATATCGCCTGGGGCTGAGACGCACCTGGCGTTCGCCAGTACCGGTTGTGGTTGTCGGTAATCTGACCGCCGGGGGAAATGGCAAAACCCCGGTCGTGATTTGGTTAGTGGAACAACTGAAAAAGCAGGGCATCCGTGTTGGGGTCGTGTCACGTGGATATGGTGGCAAAGCAGAGCAATATCCGTTATTGCTGACACCTCATACTTCGACGGCTGAAGCAGGGGATGAACCTGTACTGATCTATCAGCGTACGGGGGCGCCAGTTGCAGTCTCGCCTAAGCGCCGCGACGCCGTTCAGGCGCTGCTTGCCGCACACTCCCTACAGCTTATTATCACCGATGACGGCTTGCAGCATTACGCATTAGCGCGTGATAAAGAAATTGTCGTGGTTGATGGTGTCCGGCGTTTTGGCAACGGCTGGTGGCTTCCTGCAGGCCCCATGCGTGAGCGAGAGTCTCGTCTTCATTCGGTTGATGCTGTGATTGTGAATGGCGGCAAAGCGCAGGGGGATGAAATTTCGATGCAACTCCGTCCAGGGCTGGCGGTCAATCTGTTAAGTGGGGAGCGGAAAGATGTCGCTATGCTGCCTGCGTTGGTGGCTATGGCGGGAATTGGACATCCACCTCGTTTTTTTGCCACGCTTGAACAATGCGGTGCACAGGTTGAAAAACAGGTCCCACTTGCCGATCACCAGGCTTTGGTTCCTGAGGAGATTGCAGCCCTGACAATACCGGGGCAAACGTTAATCATGACGGAAAAAGACGCAGTGAAATGCCGCGCCTTTGCGAAAGAAAACTGGTGGTATCTGCCGGTTGACGCTGAACTCAGCGGCGAGCAACCGGAACAATTGCTCAGAGAACTGGTTGCGCTGGCGAAGTCATAATCGCGAATACGGTTCTGGTAGCGCTTTGACTGACAGGAAAACGCATGTCTTTACCGCAACTCTCACTCTCAGCCGCACGTAACTTACATCTTACCGCACAGGGGCTGTTAAAAAAGCCCCGACGTCGCGCCCAGCCTGCCGATATTCTCTCTACCATACAGCGCATGTCGCTGCTGCAAATTGACACCATTAATATCGTTGCTCGCAGTCCCTACCTGGTACTGTTTAGCCGTCTGGGGGAATACCCACAGCAGTGGCTGGATAATGCGCTGAGCCAGGGGGAAATCATGGAATACTGGGCACATGAAGCCTGCTTTTTACCCCGTGATGATTTTGCTTTGATCCGCCACCGTATGCTCTCTCCTGAGAAAATGGGATGGAAATATCGCCAGGAATGGATGCAGGAGCATGCTGCTGAAATTGAGCAACTTATTGCGCATATTCAGGACAATGGACCAGTTCGTTCAGCTGATTTCGAACATCCCCAAAAAGGGACAAGCGGATGGTGGGAGTGGAAACCCCATAAACGTCATCTCGAAGGGCTTTTTACCTCCGGCCAGGTCATGGTGGTTGAACGTCGTAATTTTCAGCGGGTTTATGATCTGACGCACCGTGTCATGCCACACTGGGATGACAGCCGTGACCTGCTCACTCAGGCAGACGCTGAAGCCATCATGCTGGAGAAAAGTGCCCGTAGCCTGGGAATATTCCGTCCCCAGTGGCTTGCGGACTATTATCGGTTGCGACAGCCTGCACTGAAACCGTTGCTGGTAAACCTGCAACTGCAGCAACGCATTATCCCCGTAGAGGTCGAAACGTTAGGCGAAATGTGGCTCCACGCAGACCTACTCCCACTGTTATCACCCGCTCAGGAAGGCAAACTTACGGCTTCACGCAGTGCGGTTTTATCCCCGTTTGACCCTGTCGTCTGGGATCGCAAACGCGCAGAACAACTGTTTAATTTCAGCTACCGGCTGGAGTGTTACACTCCCGCAGCCAAGCGCCAGTACGGCTACTTTGTGTTGCCGTTATTACATAAAGGGCAACTGGCTGGACGCATGGATGCCAAGATGCACCGTAAAACGGGAATTCTTGAGATCATCGCGCTGTATCTGGAAGACGGTGTTAACGTCACGGTATCACTGGAAAGAGGGTTAGCATCGGCAATTACAGAGTTCGCCGCGTGGCAAGGCGCGCGTGAGGTCACGCTGGCACGTCTGCCTGACGGGTTATTTACCTCTTGTCGAAGTGGCTGGGAAATAGGCACGGCCTGAAAAAGGAATGTGTTAAGCTTTAGCGAATACCTATACGGAGGAACTATGGATCACCGTTTACTTGAAATTATTGCCTGCCCGGTGTGCAACGGCAAACTTTACTACAGCCAGGATAAACAAGAGCTGATTTGCAAGCTGGATAGCCTGGCGTTCCCTCTGCGTGAGGGTATCCCGGTTCTGCTGGAAAACGAAGCCCGCTCACTGGTGGCAGAAGAGAGCAGACCATGAGTTTTGTTGTGATTATTCCTGCGCGTTATGCTTCAACGCGTTTGCCAGGAAAGCCGCTGGTTGATATCAACGGCAAACCAATGATTGTTCATGTTCTGGAGCGCGCCCGTGAATCCGGTGCTGACCGCGTGATTGTCGCAACCGATCACCCGGATGTTGCGCGTGCCGTTGAAGCTGCTGGCGGTGAAGTGTGCATGACCCGTGCCGATCACCAATCTGGTACTGAACGGCTGGCGGAGGTCGTGGAAAAATGTGGTTTCAGTGACGATACGGTCATTGTTAACGTCCAGGGCGATGAGCCGATGATCCCGGCGGTTATTATCCGTCAGGTCGCTGAAAATCTGGCCCAGCGCCAGGTGGGAATGGCAACGCTTGCTGTGCCTATCCAGCATGCCGAAGAGGCGTTCAATCCTAATGCGGTGAAGGTTGTTATGGACGCTGAAGGCTACGCGCTCTATTTCTCCCGAGCGACAATTCCCTGGGATCGCGATCGCTTTGCCGTTTCAAAAGAGACTATTGGTGATACCTTCCTGCGCCATCTGGGGATCTACGGTTACCGTGCTGGCTTTATTCGCCGCTATGTGACCTGGACGCCAAGCCCGCTGGAACATATTGAGATGCTCGAACAGCTTCGTGTTCTGTGGTACGGCGAGAAGATTCACGTTGCCGTTGCACAGGAAGTCCCTGGTACAGGGGTGGACACACCTGAAGATCTTGAGCGCGTTCGCGCGGAGCTGCGTTAGTTTCATTTCTATCCCCTCTCGTCTGGGGGGATAGCCATTCCTCCGGTTTTTTCGCCACTTTCTTTTCTCTAATTGATCTCTTCGGGTGACATCTGCACCCCGCACGCTCATTATAAAAGCAGTAGTCTTGATGGGGGTAATCTCATATGGAACAACTGCGTGCCGAACTAAGCCATCTGCTCGGTGAGAAATTAAGCCGGGTTGAATGCGTGAACGAGAAGGCGGATACCGCACTGTGGGCGTTATATGACAGCCAGGGAAACCCGATGCCGTTGATGGCTCGAAGTTTTACCTCGCCTGGCGTTGCACGGCAACTGGCATGGAAAATGTCAATGTTGGCGCGGGAAGGGACGATCCGTATGCCCACGGTTTATGGTGTGATGACGCATGAGGAACACCCCGGTCCGGATGTGCTCCTGATTGAACGTTTACGGGGGGTATCAGTTGAAGCGCCAGCACGGACCCCCGATCGCTGGGAGCAACTGAAAGATCAGATTGTCGAGGCTCTGCTGAGCTGGCATCGTCAGGACAGTGGTGGGCTGGTGGGCCCGGTTGATAGCACGCAGGAGAATCTCTGGCCCCTCTGGTATCGCCAGCGGGTTGAGGTCCTGTGGGGAACACTCAACCAGTTTAATAACACCGGGTTAACGATGCAGGACAAACGCATCTTGTTCCGTACTCGGGAGTGTTTACCTGCACTGTTCGAGGGTTTTAACGACAACTGTGTATTGGTGCACGGTAACTTTACCTTGCGCAGTATGTTGAAGGACTCGCGCACTGACCAGTTGCTGGCAATGGTTGGGCCGGGCATTATGCTTTGGGCGCCGCGCGAGTATGAACTTTTCAGGCTCAGTGACAGCGCGTTAGCGGAAGGGCTACTGTGGCACTATCTGCAGCGTGCGCCGGTTGCAGAGGCATTTCTCTGGCGGCGCTGGCTCTACCTGCTCTGGGATGAAGTCGCGCAACTGGTGAATACGGGACGTTTTAATCGTAGCAACTTCGACCTTGCTGCAAAATCACTCATGCCCTGGCTCGCCTGACGAGCCTTTAATCCACTGCCAGAAACGCCCAAGCATCTCATAGCCCACGCGATCGCTGTGCATCAGCCACACTGGCGACGGAATAGCCCGCTCCCAGGGATTCAGGGGAGCGGTAACCGCCAGTTGATTCGCCGGAGCAGGGAGCGGGTGTAGCCCTTGATGCTCAAAGAAAATCATGGCGCGAGGAAGATGTGCGGCGGAGGTCACCAGCAAAAACGGTGCATCACCAATCGCGTGTTTTACGGCGATGGCTTCTTCCTCGGTATCTTTTGGGTTGTCCAGCGTAATAATGGCTGAGCGGGGGACTCCCAACGATTCAGCCACCCGCGCACCCGCTTCGGCAGTACTCACGGGGTTTGTTTTCGCTGCCGCTCCAGTGAAGATCAGTTTAGATCCCGGATTTGCCAGCCATAGTCGAATACCTTCGTTAAGCCGGGGCAGACTGTTACTGATTAAATTTGAGCTAGGGGCCCACTGCGGATCCCAGGTATACCCGCCACCAAGCACCACGATGTACTCTACTTTCTGATTTCCCTGCCAGGTCGGGTACTTATCTTCAACAGGACGTAATAACCCGTCCGCGACAGGCTGCAGACTCAACAAGAGTAAGACAACCCACCCTGTCGTGATAAGCGTTTTACCACTTCTCTGAAAGCGGGTGAACCATACCAGCAGCAGCCCCAGAGCAATGACCGAGAGCAACAGAGGAAGGGGAAGCATCATGCCGCCAATCACTTTCTTTAGGGTGAAAAGCATCCTTTTTGGTTCCTTTTTTAACCATACAGCAGGCGATTGATAGTGATATTACACCAGAGAGGTTCATTCTCCGCGTGGGTGTGACAAAATAGCGGTTTTGCTGTTAGCGGGTGGAGCTCTCCCAATGCGGGATCGCAATTTTGATGATATCGCGGAAAAGTTTTCGCGAAACATTTATGGCACGACCAAGGGGCAGTTACGTCAAACGATCCTTTGGCAGGATCTGGACAAACTGCTTGCCTCTTACGGAAGCCAAAAATTGCGTGTTCTTGATGCTGGCGGTGGGGAAGGCCAGACTGCGATTTTAATGGCAGAGCGCGGTCATCACGTCACACTGTGCGATCTTTCCGCCGAGATGGTCGGTCGCGCTAAGCGTGCAGCAGAAGAAAAAGGTGTGAGCGACAACATGCATTTTATACATTGCGCCGCTCAGGACATTGCGCAGCATTTGGAAACACAGGTTGATCTGATATTGTTTCACGCTGTGCTGGAGTGGGTTGCTGAACCACAAGACGTATTAAAAACACTGTGGTCGGTGCTGAACCCCGGCGGTGCGCTGTCGCTGATGTTCTACAATGCAAACGGTCTGTTGATGCGTAATGTGCTTGTAGGCAATTTTGGCTATGTGCAGCAGGGAATGTATAAAAAGAAACGGCGCACGTTATCTCCTGATTTTCCGCGCGATCCTCAGCAGGTCTATGGCTGGCTGGAAGAGATCGGATGGGAGATCACCGGGAAAACGGGTGTAAGAGTGTTTCATGATTATCTGCGTGATAAACAAAAACAGCATGACTGTTTTGACGCCTTAACAGAAATAGAAACGCGGTATTGCCGTCAGGAGCCCTATGTCAGCCTTGGCCGTTATATTCACGTCACTGCGCGCAAACCGCAGATGCAAGGATAACCTATGAGTGAGTTTTCCCAGACAGTCCCCGAACTGGTTGCCTGGGCCAGGAAAAATGATTTCTCTATTTCGCTGCCCGTCGATCGCCTCTCTTTCTTGCTGGCGGTAGCGACGCTGAACGGTGAGCGTCTGGATGGAGAGATGAGCGAGGGTGAACTGGTGGACGCGTTCCGCCATGTCAGTGATGCGTTTGAGCAAACCAGCGAAACCATTAGCGTGCGTGCCAACAACGCAATCAACGAGATGGTGCGTCAACGTCTGCTGAACCGCTTTACCAGCGAACAGGCGGAAGGAAACGCCATTTATCGCCTGACACCACTGGGCATTGGGATCACTGATTACTATATCCGCCAACGTGAATTCTCTACGCTGCGCTTGTCTATGCAGCTATCTATCGTGGCGGGTGAGTTGAAGCGAGCTGCCGACGCAGCAGATGAAAACGGTGATGAATTCCATTGGCATCGTAACGTCTATGCACCCCTTAAGTACTCGGTGGCGGAAATCTTCGACAGTATCGATCTGACTCAGCGTCTGATGGACGAGCAGCAGCAGCAGGTAAAAGATGATATTGCTCAGTTGCTGAATAAGGACTGGCGCGCAGCCATTTCTAGCTGTGAACTTTTACTGTCAGAAACGTCCGGTACGTTACGTGAACTGCAAGATACGCTGGAGGCTGCAGGAGATAAGCTGCAGGCCAACCTGTTACGTATTCAGGATGCCACACTGGCTCATGACGATCTGCATTTTGTCGACAGGCTTGTCTTTGATTTACAAAGTAAACTCGACCGCATTATCAGTTGGGGACAGCAGTCTATTGATCTGTGGATCGGCTACGACCGCCATGTGCACAAATTTATCCGTACGGCGATTGATATGGATAAAAACCGCGTGTTTGCTCAGCGCCTTCGCCAGTCTGTGCAGAGTTATTTTGATGCGCCGTGGGCGCTGACCTACGCGAATGCCGATCGCCTGCTGGATATGCGCGACGAAGAGATGACGTTGCGTGATGAAGAGGTGACGGGTGAGCTACCACCGGACCTGGAATATGAAGAGTTCAACGAAATTCGTGAACAACTTGCAGCAATGATCGAAGAGCAATTGGCCGTGTACAAATCCAGACAAGTGCCTCTGGATCTCGGCATCGTGGTGCGCGACTATCTGGCGCAATATCCCCGTGCGCGTCATTTCGATATTGCACGTATTGTTGTCGACCAGGCCGTACGCCTGGGCGTAGCGCAAGCAGATTTCACCGGCCTGCCGCCGAAGTGGCAGCCGATTAACGATTACGGAGCCAAGGTACAGGCGCATGTCATTGACAAATATTGAACAAGTGATGCCAGTGAAGCTGGCACAGGCGCTGGCGAATCCGTTGTTTCCGGCGCTGGACAGCCAGCTGCGTGCCGGTCGTCACATTGGCCTTGACGAGCTGGATAATCACGCCTTTTTGATGGATTTCCAGGAATATCTGGAAGAGTTTTATGCGCGTTATAACGTTGAGTTGATTCGTGCCCCGGAAGGTTTTTTCTACCTGCGCCCACGTTCC
The DNA here is from genome assembly GCF_013782625.1 of Enterobacter sp. RHBSTW-00994. NCBI lineage: Bacteria > Pseudomonadati > Pseudomonadota > Gammaproteobacteria > Enterobacterales > Enterobacteriaceae > Enterobacter > Enterobacter sp. RHBSTW-00994. The sequence continues at coordinate 1,617,729 of NZ_CP056199.1, forward strand.
ACAACGCTGATCCCACGTTCTGTGCTCTCTGAACTGGATATGATGGTAGGTAAAATACTTTGTTATCTCTATCTCAGCCCTGAGCGTCTGGCAAATGAAGGTATTTTCACCCAGCAGGAACTCTACGATGAGCTGTTAAGCCTGGCAGATGAATCCAAACTGCTTAAGCTGGTGAACAACCGTTCAACCGGATCGGATCTCGATCGTCAGAAGTTACAGGAAAAAGTTCGCTCTTCCCTGAACCGCTTACGCCGACTGGGGATGGTCTGGTTTATGGGCCATGACAGCAGCAAATTCCGCATCACCGAATCAGTCTTCCGCTTTGGCGCTGATGTGCGTGCAGGCGATGATGCGCGTGAAGCGCAACTGCGCATGATCCGTGATGGTGAAGCAATGCCGGTGGAAAACCATTTGCAGCTCAATGATGAGCATGAAGACAACCAGCCGGATAGCGGGGAGGAAGAGTAATGATTGAACGCGGTAAATTTCGCTCACTAACGCTGATTAACTGGAACGGCTTCTTTGCCCGAACCTTCGATCTGGATGAGCTGGTCACGACGCTTTCCGGCGGTAACGGTGCGGGTAAATCCACCACCATGGCGGCATTCGTTACGGCGTTGATCCCCGATCTGACTCTGTTGCACTTCCGTAATACCACCGAAGCGGGGGCGACAAGCGGTTCCCGCGACAAAGGCCTGCACGGTAAACTGAAAGCAGGCGTCTGCTATTCCGTGTTGGATGTGATCAACTCCCGCCATCAGCGTGTGGTTGTCGGGGTGCGCTTGCAGCAGGTCGCGGGGCGCGATCGTAAAGTTGACATCAAACCGTTTGCTATTCAGGGGTTACCAACTTCGGTTCAGCCAACCGCATTGTTAACGGAAACCCTGAATGAACGCCAGGCGCGTGTACTGTCGCTACAGGAGCTGAAAGACAAGCTCGAAACCATCGAAGGTGTGCAGTTCAAGCAGTTCAACTCGATTACTGACTATCACTCCCTGATGTTTGACCTGGGCGTGGTGGCGCGTCGTCTGCGTACCGCATCTGACCGTAGCAAATATTATCGTCTGATTGAAGCGTCCCTCTACGGGGGTATTTCCAGTGCCATCACCCGCTCATTGCGCGACTATCTGCTGCCAGAGAATAGCGGTGTGCGTAAGGCTTTCCAGGATATGGAAGCGGCGCTGCGTGAAAACCGCATGACGCTGGAAGCGATCCGGGTCACTCAATCTGATCGCGACCTGTTTAAACACCTGATCAGTGAAGCCACCAATTATGTGGCCGCAGACTATATGCGCCACGCCAACGAGCGCCGCATTCATCTGGATCAGGCGCTTGAGTTCCGTCGTGAACTGTTCACCTCCCGCAAACAACTGGTGGCAGAACAATATAAACACGTCGAAATGGCACGCGAACTCGGCGAACAGAATGGTGCGGAAGGTGATCTGGAGGCGGACTACCAGGCTGCCAGCGATCATCTGAATCTGGTGCAGACCGCACTGCGGCAGCAGGAAAAAATCGAGCGCTACGAAGCCGATCTTGATGAGCTGCAAATTCGCCTCGAAGAACAAAATGAAGTGGTGGCTGAAGCTGCCGACATGCAGGAAGAGAACGAGGCGCGTGCAGAAGCTGCTGAACTGGAAGTGGATGAGCTGAAGAACCAGCTTGCTGACTACCAGCAGGCGCTGGACGTACAGCAGACGCGTGCAATCCAGTACACCCAGGCGCTGCAGGCATTGCAGCGCGCAAAAGAGCTGTGTCATCTTCCGGATTTAACGCCTGATAGTGCTGAGGAGTGGCTGGAGACTTTCCAGGCAAAAGAGCAGGAAGCGACAGAAAAACTGCTTTCTCTTGACCAAAAAATGAGTGTGGCGCAAACCGCACACAGCCAGTTTGAACAGGCTTACCAGCTGGTGGTTGCCATTAATGGCCCTCTGGCGCGCAGTGAGGCCTGGAACGTGGCTCGCGAATTGCTCAGGGATAGCGTGAACCAGCGTCATTTGGCGGAGCAAGTTCAGCCGCTGCGTATGCGTCTGAATGAACTGGAACAGCGCCTGCGTGAACAGCAAGAAGCTGAGCGTTTACTGGCAGAGTTCTGCAAGCGCCAGGGGAAACAGATCGATATTGACGATCTCGAAACCCTGCATCAGGAACTGGAGGCGCGAATCGCTTCTCTGTCCGATAGTGTTTCAAACGCCAGCGAGCAGCGTATGGTTCTGCGCCAGGAGATGGAGCAACTCCAGTCGCGTTCGCAAACCTTGCTGCAGCGTGCGCCTGTCTGGCTGGCCGCGCAGAGCAGCCTGAATCAGCTCAGCGAGCAGTGCGGTGAAGAGTTCGAATCAAGCCAGCAAGTGACTGAATACCTGCAACAATTGCTGGAGCGTGAACGTGAAGCCATTGTTGAGCGCGATGAAGTCGGTGCGCGTAAACGTGACGTTGACGAAGAAATTGAACGCTTAAGCCAGCCGGGAGGTGCAGAAGATGCGCGCCTGAATACCCTGGCGGAGCGGTTTGGCGGCGTGCTGTTGTCTGAAATTTATGATGATGTTGGTCTGGATGATGCGCCTTACTTCTCAGCGCTGTATGGACCTTCACGTAACGCGATTGTGGTTCCGGACCTCTCGTTGATTGCCGATCAACTTGAGGGGCTGGAAGATTGCCCTGAAGATCTCTACCTGATCGAAGGCGATCCGCAGTCGTTCGATGACAGCGTATTTAGCGTCGACGAACTGGAAAAAGCGGTGGTGGTGAAAATCGCCGATCGCCAGTGGCGTTATTCCCGCTTCCCGTCTCTGCCATTGTTCGGCCGCGCGGCGCGTGAAAACCGTATCGAGACGCTTCACGCCGAACGTGAAACGCTTTCCGAACGTTTCGCAACATTGTCGTTTGACGTCCAGAAAACGCAGCGTCTGCACCAGGCCTTTAGCCGCTTTATCGGTAGCCATCTGGCAGTCGCATTTGACGCTGATCCAGAAGCGGAAATTCGCAAACTTAACACCCGTCGTGGTGAGCTGGAACGTGCCATTGCCAATCATGAAAATGATAACCAGCAAAGCCGCGTGCAGTTTGAGCAGGCAAAAGAGGGCGTTGCTGCTCTCAACCGTATCCTGCCGCGTCTGAACCTGCTGGCGGATGAGACGCTCGCCGATCGCGTGGATGAAATTCAGGAACGTCTGGACGAGGCTCAGGAAGCCGCGAGATTTGTTCAGCAACACGGTAATCAACTGGCAAAACTGGAGCCACTGCTTTCTGTCCTGCAAAGCGACCCGGAACAGTTTGAACAGTTAAAAGAAGATTACGCGTATTCGCAACAGGTTCAGCGTGATGCTCGCCAGCAGGCGTTTGCCCTGACAGAAGTGGTTCAGCGTCGTGCCCATTTCGGTTATTCCGATTCTGCTGACATGCTGAGTGGTAACAGCGATCTGAACGAGAAACTGCGCCAGCGTCTTGAACAGGCTGAAGCTGAACGTACTCGTGCGCGTGAGGCGATGCGCAGCCATGCCGCACAACTGAGTCAGTACAGCCAGGTAATGGCCTCGCTGAAAAGCTCGTTTGATACCAAGAAAGAGCTGCTGAACGATCTGCATAAAGAGCTGCAGGATATCGGTGTGCGTGCTGACAGTGGTGCGGAGGAGAGGGCGCGGATCCGTCGTGATGAGCTGCATAGCCAACTCAGCAATAACCGGGCGCGCCGCAACCAACTGGAAAAAGCGCTGACCTTCTGCGAAGCGGAAATGGATAACCTGACCCGGCGTCTGCGTAAGCTCGAACGTGATTATCACGAAATGCGTGAGCAAGTCGTGACCGCAAAGGCGGGCTGGTGTGCCGTGATGCGCATGGTGAAAGACAATGGTGTTGAACGCCGTCTGCATCGCCGTGAACTGGCCTATCTGTCTGCGGATGAACTGCGTTCGATGTCGGATAAGGCCCTGGGGGCGTTGCGTCTGGCCGTAGCGGATAACGAGCATCTGCGCGATGTGCTGCGTATGTCGGAAGATCCGAAGCGTCCTGAGCGTAAAATTCAGTTCTTCGTGGCTGTTTACCAGCACCTGCGTGAACGTATCCGTCAGGACATAATCCGTACCGACGATCCAGTTGAGGCCATCGAACAGATGGAAATCGAACTGGGTCGTCTGACGGAAGAGCTGACCTCGCGCGAGCAGAAGCTGGCGATCAGTTCACGTAGCGTGGCGAACATCATTCGTAAAACCATTCAGCGTGAACAGAACCGTATTCGCCAACTGAACCAGGGTCTGCAAAGCGTATCCTTTGGCCAGGTTAACAGCGTGCGTCTGAACGTGAATGTGCGTGAAGCGCACTCCACGCTGCTGGAGGTGCTGTCTGAGCAACATGAACAGCATCAGGATCTGTTCAACAGCAACCGTCTGACCTTCTCTGAAGCGCTGGCAAAACTGTATCAACGACTGAATCCACAGATTGATATGGGACAACGTACACCGCAAACCATCGGTGAAGAGCTGCTGGATTACCGTAACTATCTGGAAATGGAAGTTGAGGTTAACCGTGGTTCGGATGGCTGGCTGCGTGCGGAATCTGGCGCTTTGTCAACCGGTGAGGCGATCGGTACAGGGATGTCGATTCTGGTGATGGTGGTACAGAGCTGGGAAGATGAAGCACGCCGTTTGCGCGGAAAAGATATCTCTCCATGCCGTTTGTTGTTCCTTGATGAAGCCGCTCGTCTTGATGCTCGCTCCATTGCCACGCTGTTTGAGCTTTGCGATCGTCTCGATATGCAGTTGATCATTGCAGCGCCGGAGAACATCAGTCCGGAAAAAGGGACCACCTATAAGCTGGTGCGTAAAGTTTACCAGAACAGTGAACACGTCCACGTGGTTGGCCTGCGAGGTTTTGCGCCGCAACCTCCGGAGTCGTTACCTGGCACGGCTGACGCTTCGTAAAGCATTTTGTTACACAGAGCGGCGCAACAGCGCCGCTTTTTTTATTCACTTAACTTGTGTTTACGGCTGCGTTATCTTTAAACTTCTTTACATAAGGTAAGGCAACAGCGTCTGCGCCTTTCTATAATGAAGTAAAGCCCCAGAGTGATGGGCATGTCGTAAAGAAAACAGGGGGCAAGGGATGTTGCTAAAGAAAATGCGTGGTCGTCAACTGTCGGCGCTGAGTTTGTGCCTGGCAGTGATGTTTGCTCCACTGTTTACTGTGCAGGCCGATGAGCCTGAAATTGTTCCGACTGACAGTTCCGCAACAACGGGGGCACAGCCAACGTCGCTGTCGCAACCGTTGGATCAGTCTCCAGCCACGGCCATTATGGCGGGCATTAAGCCATTGCCTGAAGGCATCAACACGGAAACACTCCGTCAACAGCTGCAATCCGGGCTGCCATCCGGTTACACGCCTGCGTACATTAATCAATTGACGCTGCTGTATGCTGCGCGCGATATGAAACCGATGTGGGAAAATCGCGATGCTGTGCGTGCTTTCCAGCAGCAACTGGCAGAAGTCGCTATTGCCGGATTCCAGCCACAGTTTACAACTTGGGTTGAATTGCTTACCGATCCGACAGTGACAGGGCAGGCACGCGATGTGGTGCTTTCTGATGCCATGATGGGTTATCTCCAGTTCGTTGCAGGCATCCCGGTTAATGGCAACCGCTGGTTGTACAGCGACAAGCCTTACAAACTGGCAACCCCCGCGCTCTCGGTGATTAACCAGTGGCAATTGTCTCTGGATAACGGTGATTTGCCGCGTTTTATTACAAGCCTGGCGCCCGCACATCCGCAGTATGGCGCGATGCACCAATCACTGCTCGCGCTGGTTTCGGATACTCGCCCGTGGCCGCAATTACGCGCAGCAGGATCGCTGCGTCCTGGTCAGTGGAGCAGTGATGTTCCTGCTCTGCGTGAGATCCTCAAACGTTCCGGCATACTGGATGGAGGGCCTAAAATCGCGCTTCCTGGCGATGACCTGCAAAGTGTGGTCGTGAGCCCTTCTGCTCCTGTAAAAGAGAAGAAGACGCTGGCGATCAGTGACAAACCTGCTTCCTACGATCGTGAGCTGGTGGCCGCGGTTAAGCAGTTCCAGACGGCGCAAGGACTGGGGGCGGACGGTGTTATCGGGCAGTCAACGCGTGACTGGTTGAATGTTACACCCGCACAGCGAGCAGGCGTGCTGGCCTTAAATATCCAGCGTCTACGACTGCTGCCGGGTACGTTGTCGACCGGTATCATGGTGAATATCCCGGCATACTCGCTGGTCTATTATCAGAATGGCAGTGAAGTACTGGCATCACGCGTTATCGTCGGTCGCCCAGATCGTAAAACGCCAATGATGAGTAGCGCCCTGAATAATGTGGTGGTTAACCCTCCATGGAACGTTCCGCCGACGCTGGCACGCAAAGATATTCTGCCAAAAGTATGGAACGACCCCGGTTATCTGGAGCGTCATGGTTACACAGTGATGCGTGGCTGGAACAGCAAAGAGGCGATCGATCCGTATCAGGTTGACTGGGCGACGATTACCCCGTCGAATTTACCGTTCCGTTTCCAGCAAGCTCCGGGTGAACATAACTCGCTTGGTCGGTATAAGTTCAATATGCCGAGCTCAGATGCGATTTATCTGCACGATACGCCGAATCATAACCTGTTCCAGAAAGATACTCGCGCACTGAGCTCGGGTTGTGTGCGTGTGAATAAAGCCTCAGAACTGGCAAATATGTTGCTACAGGATGCTGGCTGGAATGACACACGGATTTCAGACGCATTGAAACAGGGTGATACCCGCTACGTTAATATCCGGAACAACATTCCAGTGAATCTTTACTATCTCACAGCGTTTGTTGGCGAAGATGGGCGTACGCAATATCGTACAGATATTTACAATTACGATCTCACCGCGCGATCGGGTGCACAAATTTTGCCAAAAGCTGAACAATTAATCAGGTAAATGAAGTAGTTCGGGAAAATTGGTTGTCGTAAGTGATGGTGAGTACGCAGCAATATGGCTACAAGCCGCGTATTTACTGGGGTCGGGCGCCTTGACGCAGGTTGTTTTGCCAGTTAAGGTGCCCTTCGTGCGCTAAGCATATATACGATAACATTGACCTGTAGACCTGATTATCATGGACAAATTTGACGCTAATCGCCGCAAACTGCTGGCGTTAGGTGGTGTTGCGCTTGGCGCGGCGGCCATCTTGCCTACGCCAGCATTTGCCACCCTCTCGACACCTCGTCCGCGTATTTTGACGCTCAACAATCTTCACACTGGAGAGTCGCTCAAAGCGGAGTTTTTCGATGGCAGAGGCTATATTCAGGATGAATTAGCAAAACTAAACCATTTTTTCCGTGACTTCCGCGCGAATAAAATAAAGACCATCGATCCAGGATTATTTGACCAACTCTTCCGCCTCCAGGGACTGCTTGGAACCAGCAGGCCTGTGCAGCTTGTTTCCGGTTATCGTTCAATTGATACCAATAATGAACTGCGTGCCCATAGCCGTGGCGTAGCCAAAAAAAGCTACCACACGAAAGGGCAGGCGATGGATTTCCATATTGAAGGTGTTTCGTTAGCCAATATTCGCAAAGCTGCGTTATCTATGCGCGCAGGTGGTGTAGGATATTACCCAAGTAGCAACTTTGTGCATATTGATACCGGGCCAGTTCGGCACTGGTAATAACAAAACACAGGAGCAGTATGAACTATCGTATTATTCCGGTTACCGCGTTTTCCCAGAACTGTTCGCTTATCTGGTGTGAACAAACCAAACTGGCCGCGCTTGTTGATCCCGGTGGTGACGCCGAGAAAATCAAGCAAGAAGTCGCCGCAAGTGGTGTGACGCTGATGCAAATCTTGCTGACCCATGGTCATCTTGATCATGTCGGAGCAGCGGCGGAGCTGGCGCAACACTACGGTGTGCCAATCATCGGCCCGGAAAAAGAAGATGAGTTCTGGCTGCAGGGGTTACCGGCCCAAAGCCGCATGTTTGGTCTTGATGAGTGTCTTCCCTTGACGCCCGATCGTTGGTTGAATGAAGGAGAGAACGTCAGCGTAGGGAATGTGGCCTTACAGGTACTGCATTGTCCGGGACATACGCCAGGACATATCGTCTTCTTTGATGATAAGTCGCGTTTGCTGATCTCCGGTGACGTGATTTTCAAAGGTGGCGTAGGACGCAGCGACTTCCCGCGTGGCGACCACGGCCAGTTGATCCAGTCGATTAAACAGAAGTTATTACCGTTAGGTGATGATGTCACGTTTATTCCGGGTCATGGCCCAATGTCGACGCTGGGATATGAACGTACACATAACCCGTTCCTTCAGGATGAAATGCCTGTCTGGTAACTCACATTAAAAAAGCCCGCATCAGCGGGCTTTGTTTTTTTATATCGTACTTACAGTACGGCGACAATGGCTTCGCACAGCGGCGCCATGTTGTCCGGCGTCATTCCTGCAACGTTAACACGGCCGGATGCGACAGCGTAAACACCAAACTCTTCACGCAGACGCAGAACCTGTTCTTTCGTCAGACCGCTGAATGAGAACATACCGTTCTGTTTGATAATAAAGCTGAAGTCGCGATCAGCGCCTTTCTCAGCCAGGGTACTTACAAACAGCAGGCGCATGCGTTGAATGCGTTGACGCATATCGTTCAGCTCCTGTTCCCAGATAGCACGTAATGCATCATTGCTCAAAATAGTGGCAACGACAGATGCACCGTGTGCTGGTGGGTTGGAGTAGTTTGCGCGGATCACGGATTTCATCTGGCTGAACGCACGATCAACGGTCTGCTCATCAGCGGCAACCAGAGTACAAGCACCAACACGCTCATTGTACAGACCGAAGTTCTTGGAGTACGAACTTGCCACAATCAGTTCCTGATGCACGGCAGCGAAGGCGCGCAGGCCTTCAGCATCTTCTTCCAGGCCACGGGCAAAGCCCTGATAAGCGAAGTCGAACAGCGGCAGCCAGCCTTTTTCAACGGACAGTTTGGCTAAGGTTTCCCACTGTTCCAGCGTTGGGTCGATACCTGTTGGGTTGTGGCAGCAGCCGTGGAACAGAACAACGTCTCCGGCCTGAGCGTCGTTCAGGCTCGCCAGCAGGCCGTCGAAGTCCAGTGCGTGTTTGGATGCGTCGTAGTACGCGTATTCACACACTTCCAGGCCCGCAGAGTTAAAGACACTTTTATGGTTTGGCCAGCTTGGGTTGCTTACCCATACGCGCTTAACGGAGGTGTTTTTCGCAAGGAAATCCGCCGCAACACGCAGCGCGCCAGTACCGCCAGGGGTTTGCGCTGTGCGGGCGCGTTTATCGCTAATGATCGCGCTGCCTTTTCCGAACAGCAACTCCTGAGTACAACGACCAAATTCCGGGATACCGTCGATACCGAGGTAGTTCTTGGTGGTTTCATTTTCCAGCAAATACTGCTCAGCTTTTTTAACGCTGGTCAGTACCGGTGTTTTGCCGGTTTCATCTTTATATACACCAATACCGAGGTTGATTTTTCCAGGGCGGTCATCGGCACGAAACAGATCGGCCAGGCCCAGAATAGGGTCGGCAGGGGCGGCGGTAATGTTCTCAAACATGACGAAGTTCCATTGTGATTACAGAAGTGAAATCCGCTATCAGGTTAACGGTAGATTTACAAAATGCCAACCGTTTGCGACAAAAAGCGTGCGCCTTTTCAAAAGTCGCCATTTTTTGCTTTCAGACATAAAAAAACAGGGCCGAAGCCCTGTTTTTTAAGCATATAACAAAGTGGTGTACTGATTAGAACTGGTACGTCACACCAACAGCAGCCATGTCGTCGTTGCCGTTCAGGCCGCCAACGGTTTCAGCGTATGCAGTGTCTTTATCCAGCAGGTTGATGTAGTAGTCAGCCCACACGTTGAAGTTTTTGTTGAAGTAGTAAGTTGCGCCAACCTGGATGAATTTAGCCAGATCTGCATCGCCACCTTTGAAAGTACCTTTAGAGTTGGTCACGCCAACCAGGTCTTTACCTTTGGTCTGAACATAGGAGATTGCTGGACGCAGGCCGAAGTCGAACTGGTACTGAGCAACAACTTCGAAGTTCTGGGTTTTGTTAGCAAAACCAGCATCACCGCTGCTACCGGTACGGGTAGTGTTGCGGGTTTCTGCATAGGTGGTTGCCAGGTAGATGTTGTTTGCGTCGTATTTCAGACCCAGACCCCATGCTTCAGCTTTGTCACCTTCGCCGTCTTTTTTCTGATCCAGAGTACGGTTAGCGTTGCTGTAAGATGCGATTGCACCGAAGCCTTCGCCGAAGTCATAACCCAGAGAGTAACCTACACCGTCACCGTTAGCGGTTTTAACGTCAGAGCGGTCGTTTTTGCCCTGATACTGTACGCCCAGGCTCAGACCATCAACCAGACCGAAGAAATCGCTGTTACGGTAGGTCAGCAGGCCGGTGCTACGGCTGGTCATAAAGTTATCAACGTAGTTACCGCCCCAGGTCATACCGGAGAAGGACGGAGCCATATCGGTGTAAGATTCTACGTCGTATACGATACCGTAGTTACGACCGTAGTCGATGCTACCAGCGTCGCCAGCTTTCAGACCTGCAAATGCCAGACGGTTTTTGTTAGTCTGGTTGCCACCTTCAGCCTGGTTAGCTGCAAAACGGTATTCCCATTGACCGTAACCGGTCAGTTGGTCGTTGATCTGAGTTTCGCCTTTGAAACCGATCTGCGCATAAGTTGCGTCGTTGTTGTTGGTTTCTTCACCAGACGTCACGAAGTCGTGCTCGGCGTTAACTTTGCCGTAGAAGTCCAGTTTGTTGCCGCTTTTGTTATAGATTTCTGCAGCGTTAGCTGCACCGGCTACCAGCAGAGCAGGGATTACCACTGCCAGAATATTGCGCTTCATCATCATTTATTACCCTCATTGGTTTTTTTTTATGACACTCGCCACTGCCGCCAATAAATTCTGTCAATAAATATTTCCGGAACTATTGATGAGAGTTTGGTGTCTTTATGTATCTGACAGGCATCTTTCCATTCATATAACCGTTTCGCTAGCCTGAAAGTGCTACAAAGATAAAGATTGGGTAACAAAAAGAAATAATGTGTAAGAATTTGTGTATTTTGAGGAACTTTGTGAACCATCTCATATTTCAGAACTGATTGGCGAATTAAAACGCTAACCCATTCCTATATATATGAATTGCTTATATTTAATTTCGATAAAGGCATTTCATATAAACAGAAGTTAAACAGCTCATTTTTTCTTATGTTGGCGTTCAGACTTCCAGACACCTGTTTTGTTGGTTGAAATTTGTGCTAAAGCTTAAGATTTGTATTAGGTGCAATAAAGGTGCGGTTTATTTTTTGTTCGTAGATATTTCGTGGAAACAAAACGTAACAGGTAGTGGTTATGACGGGGTTGTAGTTTAAAGATGCTGACTTTGAACTGACGAAAGCTGACAATGCAGAATAAAATAATGGCCAGCAGATGCTGGCCATTATGAATTATGTGGATTAGAAGCTTGCGTTACGTGGTGTACGTGGGAATGGAATAACATCACGCACGTTCTGAACACCGGTGACATAAGCGATCAGACGTTCGAAGCCCAAACCAAAACCGGAATGTGGGACCGTGCCGTAACGGCGTAGATCACGATACCAGCTGTAGTCGGCTGGGTTTAACCCCATCTCTTCCATACGGGCGTCAAGTACGTCCAGACGCTCTTCACGCTGAGAACCCCCGATGATTTCGCCAATACCAGGGGCAAGTACGTCCATCGCGGCAACGGTTTTACCGTCTTCGTTAAGGCGCATATAGAAGGCCTTAATGTCTTTCGGGTAGTTTTTCACGACAACTGGTGCTTTAAAGTGTTTCTCAGCCAGGTAGCGTTCATGCTCAGAAGAGAGATCAACACCCCAGTAAACCGGGTTCTCGAATTTCTCACCGCATTTTTCGAGGATCGCCACCGCATCGGTGTAGTCCACTTGTGCAAAGTCAGCAGAGACGAAACGCTCAAGACGAGCAATCGCATCGCTGTCTACACGCTCGGCGAAGAATTTCATGTCGTCGGCACGTTCTTCAAGCACAGTTTTAAACACGTATTTCAGCATTGCTTCCGCCAGACCTGCCACATCGTTCAGATTAGCGAAGGCAACTTCAGGCTCCAGCATCCAGAACTCAGCAAGGTGACGGCTGGTGTTGGAGTTTTCCGCACGGAACGTTGGACCAAAAGTATAAACTTTTGACAGCGCACAGGCGTAAGTTTCACCGTTAAGCTGGCCGGATACGGTCAGGAAGGCCTCTTTACCAAAGAAGTCTTTGTCATAATCCACTTTGCCTTCTGGCGTGCGCGGCAGGTTTTCCATATCCAGTGTGGATACACGGAACATCTCGCCTGCACCTTCAGTGTCTGATGCGGTAATAAGCGGAGTCGAAACCCAGAAATAGCCTTGCTCGTCGAAGAAACGATGCAGCGCCTGCGCCAGAGTATGGCGAACACGGGCAACAGCACCGATCAGGTTCGTACGTGGACGCAGGTGCGCAACTTCACGCAGATATTCGATGCTGTGGCGTTTAGCCGCCATTGGATAGGTATCTGGATCGTCAACCCAACCGGTGACTTCAATTGCCGTTGCCTGAATTTCGAAGCTTTGGCCCTGGCCCGGGGAAGCAACCACCACACCGGTCACGATAACGGAGCAACCGGTAGTCAGGTGCAGGACGTCGTCATTGTAATTGGGCAGAGAATTATTAATGACGGCCTGTACAGGATCAAAGCAGGAACCGTCATAGACGGCAAGGAAGGAGATGCCAGCTTTAGAATCTCGGCGAGTACGCACCCATCCGCGCACGGTGACTTCTTGGTCAACGGCGACACGGCCCTGGAGTACGTCGGCTACAGGCACAACGCTCATAATATTCTCTCTGTTAATAGTCGGAAAAAATAAACACTTGTCCGCCCTCATAGGGGGGATATCTATGTTACCTGGCATCCGCCGTCAGACAAGCAGATTTCGCAGTCAAAAGAGAAGAAATCGGAAATAAATAGGAAGGAGGGAGCTGGTCAGGCTCCCGAAAGCGGTTAACTGGCTTTTTTAACCTGCGGCAAATCGAAGGCTTTACGTAATGCACGCACAAACGCTTTGTCATGGCAGATGGTTTTGCCTGGGCTGTCAGAAAGTTTCGCGACCGGCTTACCGTTACATTCCACCAGTTTTATGACGATGTTCAGTGGTTTCACCTGAGGGATATCGCAGGTCAGTCGTGTCCCGATCCCAAAACTCAGGTTAACTCTGGAGGAAAACTGGCGATAGAGATCGACAGCTTTCGGCAGATCAAGGTTGTCAGAGAAGACCAGCACTTTGCTCAGCGGGTCGATACCCAGTTTTTCATAGTGCGCGATAGCTTTCTCACCCCATTCTCCTGGATCCCCTGAATCATGACGTAATCCCTGATAGCGTGTGGCGAATTCGGGCCCAAAGTCACGCAGGAAGGCATCCATGGTAATGCAGTCAGTCAGTGCGATACCGAGCTGATCTGGATATTCATCGAGCCAGGCGGCCAGAGCCGCACGCTGGCTGGTTGCCAGATCGGGGCTGATTTGTTGATGCGCCTGGAACCACTCGTGAGCCTGAGTGCCCATCGGGGTCAGATCCAGACGACGGGCCAGATCATAGTTACTCGTGCCGACAAACCAGGACTCTTTTTGCAGGCGCTCAACAATGGCCTGCTGTACTTCGCGGGAGAAACGACGGCGCGTGCCAAAGTCCATCAACCGGAAGTGAGACATATCCAGTGTTTCGGTCAACTGAGTAAATTCAGCCAGTTTATGTTCCAGTGACGCTACGGCCTGTTCGACACCGGTTTCCGGTGAGCGGTAGCGGTGAACCAGTTCGCTAATGACCGCCAGAAGCGGGACTTCCCACATGATCACTTCGCGCCACGGACCTTCCAGGCGGATATGCAGCTTACCGTTGTTGTTGGTAACGGTCACTTGTTCCGGGTTATAGCGGAAATCACGTAGCCAGTTCAGGTAGTCTTGTTTAAAGAAAGGTAGCCCTGAAAGCCACTGATATTCATCGTCTTGCAGCGTCAGATGCCGCATAGCATCGACCTGTTCGCGGATGGAATCTGCGTAGATACCCAGCAAGTCATCACCCCGGCAGCGAAACTCAGCCGCGACATGGACATCGTAATAGTGGTGAAAAACGGCTTGCTGCATATGCAGTTTATACGCATCGGTATCCAGCAACGTATGCAGAACCGGAGAAGCGAATTGAGTCATAGGTGCGCAGTAGCATCCTCTCACAGGAGCGTTTAGTACAATAAACAACTACAGAAACCGCTGGAGTATACCTTGTTTAGCGATTTATTGAACCCCGATCACAACATAAGCTCACGTTATGGTCGAGGGCATTTTGTGCCGCGTGTTATACAAATGTAGCGAAAAAGGTGTTTGTAACTGAAAAGATGAACATTCTGCATAGCGCGATCTACACAACAGGAATAGACTGGATTCGTTATTCGACAAACGATGCATAAGGTTTTCTATGACACAACAGCCACAAGCCAAATACCGCCACGACTATCGTGCGCCGGATTACCTGATTAGCGATATCGATCTGACTTTTGACCTGGATGCCACTAAAACCGTTGTGACGGCGGTGAGCCAGGTATCGCGCCAGAGCGCGACTGCAGTACCGCTGCGTCTTGATGGTGAAGACCTGACGCTGGTCTCCGTGCATATTAATGATGAAGTGTGGTCTGACTATAAAGAAGAAGGCAACCAACTGGTCATTAACAGCCTGCCTGAACACTTCACGCTGCGCATCGTGAACGAAATTAGTCCTGCGGCTAATACCGCGTTGGAAGGGCTTTACCTCTCTGGTGTTGCGCTTTGCACCCAGTGCGAAGCGGAAGGTTTTCGTCACATCACCTGGTATCTCGATCGTCCGGATGTTCTGGCTCGTTTCACCACCAGAATTATCGCTGATAAGGCCCTCTACCCATTCCTGCTCTCTAACGGCAACCGTGTAGGTGAAGGCGAGCTGGAAAATGGCCGTCATTGGGTGCAGTGGCAGGATCCGTTCCCGAAACCGTGCTATCTGTTTGCGCTGGTCGCGGGTGACTTTGATGTACTGCGCGATACCTTCAAAACCCGTTCAGGTCGTGAAGTCGCGCTGGAGCTGTTTGTTGACCGTGGCAACCTTGACCGTGCTCCGTGGGCAATGACCTCCCTTATCAATTCGATGAAGTGGGATGAAGAGCGCTTTGGTCTTGAATACGATCTCGACATTTATATGATCGTTGCAGTCGACTTCTTCAACATGGGCGCAATGGAGAACAAAGGCCTCAACGTCTTTAACTCCAAATACGTACTGGCGCGAACTGATACCGCAACCGATAAAGATTACCTCGACATTGAGCGCGTTATTGGTCACGAGTATTTCCATAACTGGACAGGTAACCGTGTGACCTGTCGTGACTGGTTCCAGTTGAGCCTCAAAGAGGGCTTAACGGTCTTCCGCGATCAGGAGTTCAGCTCCGATCTGGGTTCGCGCGCGGTTAACCGTATCAACAACGTGCGTACGATGCGTGGTCTGCAGTTTGCGGAAGATGCCAGCCCAATGGCACATCCGATCCGTCCGGATAAAGTGATTGAAATGAACAATTTCTACACCCTGACGGTGTATGAGAAAGGTGCTGAAATCATTCGCATGATCCATACGCTGCTCGGTGAAGAAAACTTCCAGAAGGGGATGCAGCTTTACTTTGAACGTCATGATGGCAGTGCGGCCACCTGTGATGATTTTGTGCAGGCAATGGAAGACGCCTCTAACGTCGACCTGTCCCATTTCCGTCGCTGGTACAGCCAGGCTGGTACGCCGGTTGTCACGGTCAAAGACGATTACAACCCGGAAACGGAGCAGTACACCCTGACCATCAGCCAGCGCACACCACCGACGGCTGAGCAGGAAGAAAAACATCCTCTGCATATTCCGTTCAGTATTGAACTGTATGATAACGAAGGAAAAGTGATCCCACTGCAAAAAGGCGGTCACCCGGTACATCATGTGCTGAACGTCACACAGGCCGAGCAGACGTTCATCTTCGATAACGTCTACTTCCAGCCGGTTCCTGCTCTGCTGTGTGAATTCTCTGCGCCAGTGAAGCTGGAATACAAATGGAGCGATCAGCAGCTCACGTTCCTGATGCGTCATGCGCGTAATGACTTCTCTCGCTGGGATGCCGCACAAAGCCTGCTGGCAACCTACATCAAGCTGAACGTTAATCGTCATCAGCAAGGACAACCGCTGTCTCTGCCGGTTCACGTGGCTGATGCGTTCCGCGCGATCCTGCTTGATGAAGCGATCGACCCCGCGTTGGCCGCAGAAATTCTGACGCTACCTTCGGCAAGCGAGATTGCTGAACTGTTCGATATCATCGATCCAATTGCTATCGTGGCGGTGCGCGAAGCGCTAACCCGCACACTGGCAACCGAGCTGGCGGATGAGTTCCTGGCCATATACAACGCCAACAAGCTTGACGCGTATCGTGTGGAACATGCGGATATCGGCAAACGCTCTCTGCGTAATACCTGCCTGCGCTATCTGGCCTTTGGCGAAGTGGAACTGGCCGACACGCTGGTTAGTACGCAGTATCACCAGGCTGACAACATGACGGATGCGCTCGCTGCGCTTGCCGCAAGCGTTGCCGCTGAACTGCCGTGTCGTGATGCGTTGATGCAAGAGTATGACGACAAATGGCATCAGGATGGTCTGGTTATGGATAAGTGGTTCATTTTGCAATCCACCAGCCCGTCTGCGGATGTGTTGAAAACTGTGCGTGGATTACTGACGCACCGCTCCTTTACCATGAGCAACCCGAACCGTGTTCGTTCGCTGATTGGTGCATTTGCCAGCAGCAACCCGGCGGCGTTCCATGCTGAAGATGGCAGTGGCTACCAGTTCATGGTTGAAATGCTGACTGAACTGAATAGCCGTAACCCGCAGGTGGCCTCACGCCTGATTGAGCCGCTGATTCGTCTGAAACGCTACGATGCGAAACGCCAGGCGAAAATGCGCGCCGCGCTCGAGCAGTTAAAAGGGCTGGAAAACTTGTCTGGCGATCTGTACGAGAAGATTGCTAAGGCGCTGGCGTAATATGAAAAAGCCCGGTAGCGCTATGCTTACCGGGCTACGATGTTCTCTCGCCCCGTGTTAGACCGGGTCATCGGTTTTTTCCCTTTCCCTTCAGGGGAGGGCCGGGATGAGGGCATCAGCCATTAGCTTTAATTAATGCTCTTTCACTCACATCACGCTTCATTACCCGATCCAGCACTTCCGCTTCCAGCTCTGCCAGTTTTGCAGAGCCGACACGTCTCGGGCGTGGAATATCAACCGTCAGATCAAGACCAATCTTACCTTCTTCTATGAGTAACACGCGATCGGCCATTGCCACGGCTTCGCTCACGTCATGAGTTACCAACAGTACCGTAAAGCCATGCTCCTGCCACAGGGTCTCGATGAGATCCTGCATCTCTATTCGTGTCAGGGCGTCGAGTGCACCGAGCGGTTCATCGAGCAGCAGCAATCCGGGGCGGTGAATCAGTGCCCTGGCCAGCGCCACGCGCTGTTTCTGTCCGCCTGAAAGCGCGGCAGGCCATTCACCGGCGCGGTTTTCCAGACCCACAGCTGCCAATGCCTGATGCGCGTTGCCCCGCCAGTTACCTTTCAGACCCAGGCCGACGTTATCAATCACCGTTTTCCAGGGCAGCAGGCGAGCGTCCTGAAACATCATGCGGGTATCATCCTGAATAGTTGCCAGCGGTGTTGTACCTGCCAGAATCTCGCCGCCACTGGGAGATTCCAGCCCTGCTAAAAGACGCAGGAGGGTACTCTTGCCGCCGCCGCTACGACCCACAACGGCCACAAATTGCCCGGCGGGGATATGCAGATCCAGCGCATTAAGAATGGTGTTTTTACTGTAGCGTTTAGTGACGCCGCTCAGTAGCAGCGGTGTCCCCTGGTTCAGTCGGGCGGTATTCATGCTTTAACCTCCTGAGTCGTGTAGGCCGGGTTCCATCGTAACCAGCTTCGTTCCAGCCACTGGGCGCTGACATCTGCCAGTTTACCGAGCAGGGCGTAAAGAATGATGGCCACCACCACCACGTCGGTTTGCAGAAATTCACGGGCATTCATGGCCAGATAACCAATTCCGGCGTTAGCTGAAATAGTCTCGGCGACAATTAATGTCAGCCACATCAGACCGAGAGCAAACCGGACGCCAACCATGATGGAGGGCAGGGCGCCCGGCAGGATCACATTGATAAAAAGAGAAAAGCCAGATAACCCGTAGCTGCGCGCCATCTCCACCAGACCACGATCGATGTTGCGGATCCCATGCCAGGTATTAATGTAAATCGGAAACAACGTTCCCAAAGCCACGAGGAAAATCTTGGCGCTTTCATCGATGCCAAACCACAAAATAACCAGCGGAATTAATGCCAGATGTGGCACGTTGCGTAGCATCTGAATTGAGGTATCCAGCAACCGCTCGCCCCAACGGGATAAGCCACTAATCAGGCCGAGCGTCAGGCCAATACTTCCGCCAATCGAAAAGCCAATCACTGCACGCCAGGAGCTGATCGCGAGATGTTGCCATAATTCACCGCTCACGCTGAGTGACCAGAATGCTTCAACGACCCCTTCCGGAGAGGGCAGAATGCGGCTCGACAGCCAGCCCGCAGAAGAGGCGAGTTGCCAGACGATGACGATCCCGACGGGTAAAAACCAGGGGGCAGCACGCAGCAGCCATTTTTGCGATGTGGCAGACATGGTGGCTCCTTAGCTTTGCGCGACTTTCCGGGGAATAAACTCGTTAGCCACGGCTTCGCCCTGTAGCTGTAATGTCCGGGGTTGTGGAATTTCCGGGATGGCAACATCCAGATGCGGGAATAACAGTTCACCCACTTTGTACGCTTCTTCCAGATGCGGATATCCGGACAAAATAAAGCTGTCGATCCCAAGCGCCGCATATTCATTAATACGCGCCGCGACGGTTGGACCATCCCCAACCAGTGCAGTCCCTGCGCCACCACGAACCAGGCCGACACCCGCCCACAGATTCGGGCTGATCTCCAGGTTTTCGCGTTTACCATTATGCAGTGAGGCCATCCGGTGTTGCCCAACGGAATCCGTTTTGGCAAACGCCGCCTGGGCTTTCGCGATGGTGTTATCATCCAGATGTGAAATCAGACGGTCAGCAGCCTGCCAGGCTTCTTCATTGGTTTCGCGCACAATGACATGCAAGCGAATGCCAAAACGCACGCTACGACCCAGTGCCGCAGCTTTGGCGCGCACCTGGGCAATCTTCTCTTTTACCAGCTCAGGCGGTTCGCCCCACGTCAGATAGAGGTCAACCTGTTCTGCGGCCAGATCCTGCGCGACATCGGATGACCCACCAAAATAGAGAGGGGGGCGTGGCTGCTGTACCGGAGGGAAATAGAGCTTCGCATCACGGACGTGAACATGTTTTCCTTCAAAGGTGACGGTTTCGCCTTCCAGCAAACGACGCCAGACGCGGGTGAATTCAGCAGAGGCTTCATAACGTTCTGTGTGATCAAGGAACACGCCATCGCCCGCTAATTCTTGTGGATCGCTGCCTGTCACCAGGTTAAACAGGGCTCGTCCGTTTGAAAGCCTGTCAAGGGTTGCCGCCTGGCGCGCAGCCACGGTAGGGGAGACAACGCTTGGGCGCAACGCCACGAGAAACTTCAGACGTTGGGTGACCGGGATCATCGACGCGGCCACCAGCCACGCATCTTCGCAGGAGCGTCCTGTTGGGATCAGTACTCCGGTAAAACCGATCCTGTCTGCAGCCTGCGCAATTTGTTGCAGATAGCCGTGGTCAACCGGGCGGGAACCTTCTTCTGTGCCAAGATAGTGTCCATCACCGTGGGTGGGTAAAAGCCAGAAAAGATTCAGACTCATGATTTCGTTCCTTCTTTGCTTGCGGGTTGCCAGATACGGTCACGAATGTTTACCTGCTTTGGTACAAGGCGATTTTGATAAAAGAGATCTGCAGTCTGTTGCTGAAGTGCCGCAACATGTTCATTCAGCGGGGTAATCGTGGTCGGTGGACGGTGATCGAGATAGCTGGCGATAACAGGCTCAGGTAACCCCATTGTTTTTGCCAGTAACGTAATGCTTTCCTGACGCTGGCTCTGGGTTAACGCATCTGCCTGAGTAAAGGTGTCGAGAACGCCCTGAATAAATGCTCCGTTTTTTTCCGCATATGGACGCGCTGCGAGATAGAACGAACCGGTCTGTTTCAGCGTTGTGCCATCTTTTAATACTCTTACGCCACCCTGTAGTAACGCTGCGGAGTAGTAAGGATCCCAGATAGCCCATGCGTCAACATTTCCTTGCTGGAACGCAGCTCGCGCATCCGCCGGAGTCAGATAAACAGGCTGAATATCAGTGAATTTAAGCCCCGCTTCCTGTAAGGCTCTCAGCAGCAGATTGTGTGAACTGGAGCCTTTCTGGAACGCCACTTTGTGACCTTTTAGCTCAGCCACGTTCTTAATGGCACTGTTTTCAGGAACAAGGATGACTTCGGCTTTGGGTTTTGCCGGTTCAACGCCAACGTAAACCAGATCCGCTCCGGCAGCCTGCGCGAAGATAGGTGGAATATCGCCAGTACTGCCGAGATCAATACTGCCGATATTGAGCGCTTCCAGCATTTGTGGTCCGGCAGGAAACTCTATCCATGAGAATTTTGTCTCCGGATAGCGTTTTTCCAGCAGCTGGTGGCTTTTTGCCAGAACCATACTGACGCTGCCTTTTTGGTAGCCAATTCGCAGGCTTTCTGGTGCATTCTCCGCCGCCTGAGCCAGGGCTGAAATCGCCATCAGCCCTGCCAGCCCAATACGGGTCAATGTTTTAAACATGTGCAACCCCCTGTGGTTGAGTCAATGTAGGAACCTGAGCATCTTTGCGGTGCAAGGCCTGCCAGAAGGTTTCCAGTGCGCTGTCGAGACGGGTTTGCAGATTCGGCGTGAAGTGCGGTTTATGCTGATAATCAATAACCTGCGAGTCATCAGCAAAGACGCCGTGCAGGATCTCCTGCGCCTTTAAGGCACTGAGGACAGGTTTCAGGGCGTAATCGACAGCCAGTAAATGGGCTACTGTACCGCCGGTTGCCAGCGGCAAAACCACTTTGCCGTCCAGAGCGCGTTCCGGTAACAGATCAAGCAAGGTTTTTAATGCGCCAGAAAAAGAAGCCTTATAGATGGGGGTCGCCACGATTAACCCGTCAGCCTCTTTGAGCTGTTCAATCAGGGTGTTGAGCGCCGGGCTATCGAATCGGGCGTAGAGCAGATCTTCCGGTTCAAAGTTGTGCAGATTCCAGTGGCACACTTCAATATCCAGAGCGTTAAGTTTTTCACGGGCATATTCCAGTAATGCGCTGGAACGAGAAGGGAAGCGTGGACTTCCAGCCAGAGTGATGACGCGCATGTATGCTCCTTATAACCAATTGTTTGCTTTTATCTAACATTAATAACAATTTTCAGGAGTGTGACATTGCGGTGTTATTCCACTAAATGATTTATCTGCAATTAAAATGCAGAAAATTGCATAAAGAGAGGGCTGCGAAGTAAACGATTGCGTTTTACGCGTCTTTTTTGCCGCAGGTCAATTCCCTTTCTTGAGACAATCGCAGATAATACGCCCCCGGTTTGCACACCGGGAATCCAGGAGAGTTCATGTACTACCCCTTCGTTCGTAAAGCCCTTTTCCAGCTCGATCCAGAGCGCGCTCATGAATTTACATTTCAGCAATTACGCCGTATCACGGGTACGCCACTGGAAGCACTGGTGCGTCAGAACGTGCCAGAAAAACCTGTGCAATGCATGGGACTGACCTTCAAAAACCCACTGGGTCTGGCGGCGGGTCTGGATAAAAATGGCGAGTGCATTGATGCACTGGGTGCGATGGGGTTCGGCTCCATCGAAATCGGGACGGTGACACCGCGTCCGCAACCAGGTAATGATAAACCGCGTTTGTTCCGTTTGGTGGAAGCCGAAGGGTTGATCAACCGGATGGGCTTTAATAACCTTGGTGTTGATCATCTGGTTGTGAACGTTAAAAAAGCACATTTTGACGGCGTGTTAGGCATCAATATTGGCAAGAATAAAGACACGCCAGTAGAGCAGGGCAAAGACGACTATCTGATTTGTATGGAAAAAGTCTACGCTTATGCCGGTTATATTGCGGTGAATATTTCCTCACCGAATACGCCGGGGCTGCGCTCTTTGCAATATGGTGAAGCACTGGACGATCTGCTGAGTGCCATTAAAAATAAACAAAATGAGCTGCAGGCGATCCACCATAAATATGTTCCTGTCGCGGTTAAGATCGCTCCGGATCTTTCTGTCGAAGAATTGATCCAGGTGGCAGATAGTTTAGTTCGGCATAATATCGATGGTGTTATTGCAACCAATACCACCCTCGATCGTTCCCTGGTTCAGGGAATGAAAAACTGTGACGAAACGGGTGGTTTGAGTGGTCGTCCGGTACAATTAAAAAGTACAGAAATTATTCGTGCTCTGTCTGCCGAATTAAAAGGACAGCTTCCCATTATTGGTGTGGGTGGAATTGATTCTGTCATTGCTGCACGTGAGAAGGTTGCTGCCGGAGCATCTCTGGTTCAGATCTATTCTGGCTTTATTTTTAAAGGCCCGCAGTTGATTAAAGAAATCGTCACTCATATCTAATCTTTTCTCGTAATCAGACAACCAGGGCTTTATTTCCAGCCCTGGTTGTTTTATATTCCGTCACTGTTGCTTATTTAGACATTATGGTCTTTTATTATTGATGTTATAAACGAAGCGACAATCAGGACATTTTTAGAACAGGATGTTTCGGGGACGGGAGAGACAAATGCGAATTAAACCTGACGATAACTGGCGCTGGTATTTTTGCGACGAACATGATCGCATGATGCTGGATTTAGCCAATGGCATGTTGTTTCGCTCTCGTTTTGCACGCCGTATGCTTACTCCGGATGCGTTCGCCCCTTCAGGCTTTTGCGTCGATGATGCTGCGCTTTATTTCTCATTTGAAGAGAAATGCCGTGACCTTGAGCTGTCTAAAGAACAGCGTGCTGAACTGGTGCTAAACGCCCTGGTTGCTATCCGTTTCCTTAAACCCCAGATGCCTAAAAGCTGGCATTTTCTGGCGCACGGTATCAGCTGGATGCCGGTGACAGGTGATGCTGCCAGTGTGAGTCTTAGCGATACGGCGGAAGAGGTGAGTTTGCTGGTGGTTGAACCCGGTGAAAATGCAGCCTTGTGTTTGCTGGCGCAACCCGGTGTGACGATTGCCGGACGCATGATGCAGTTGGGTGATGCGATTAAAGTGATGAATGACAGGCTGAAACCACAGCTACGCGCAGATGCTTTCAGCCTTGAGCAAGCTGTTTAAGGTGCTAGCTGTAATGACGTTTTAGGCACACAGCTACAACAAAGGATTGTACCATCGTCCCCAATGGCTGATTTCTTCAGCGCAGTGACTTCCCCTTCAACCAGCGTCACGCGGCAACACCCGCAGATCCCCGCGCGACATGAATACGGAACGCGAATACCTGCCTGTTCGAGTTGCTCAAGCAACACCTGCTGATTATTCCCGCGCAGCGTTTGCCCTTGCCACTGAAGCGTCACTGCACGTGTTGGGTGAACTTCCACCTTGACCGTTTCTTCTGTCACTCCGGTCCCATACGCTTTGCCAGGACCTGTTGCGAGGATCTCGACTTCATCACCCACGCGAATCATGCCGCTGTTACGCGGGATCAGATTCTGTCCAAAATCAACATCGCCGTTATCCTGCGCTGTCCGGAAAGATTGCAGTGTTTTAAGTGGCTCGCCGGACGGGTGTTTTTGGCCTTTCTCGGGGCTGACCGTGGTAAAGATGCAGCGACTACAGGGCTTCACTACATCAAAAATCACGCTACCGATACGAATGACTTTCCAGGTGTCCTCTTCCCACGCCTGTGCTCCTGTAACGACCAGGTTAGGACGGAACTGTTCCATTTGAACGCTCGCTTTGCATCGGTTTTGCACATCACGCAGAGATGCTTCACTGGTAAGCAGGAACGGGAATCCATCAGCGAAGGAGAGTGGAACCGCTTCATAGCGCTTCACTCGCCGGGTCAGTTCGGGGCCGACCCAACGTAGCTGGACGCTACGGGAGAAAAAGCCACTCAACCACTGATTGATCTCATCAGGCGCGATACGGGCAGTGAAATGGTTACCCCAGACTTCGGTCGGCGCATCGACAGGCGCAAAATCACTAAAGCGGACGACGACGCTGGAATCATCGGGGGCAGTCAGGTGTAAACCATCATACAAAGGGGATGGTGTAAAGCGCACCATTTGTGGAAACTGACGTGCCGTAATAAAGGTTCCGTCTGGTTCAGTTACCATGAAAATGCGATCAAAGGCGAAACCGCTGACGTCAGCAAGCGCATGAGTCAGGCCAATGCCGCGCATTGATTTGACCGGATGAATAAAAAGCCTGGATAACGTCACCACTGTTCATACCCTCGAACGAATGAAAATAAGCCCTCAACTTTATGACATACACTCCATATTAGCTATAATGCGCAGCAATTTTCTTAGAGTAATAAGTGACGATATGAATTCTCTGTTTGCCAGTACGGCCCGTGGGCTGGAAGAGCTGTTAAAAACTGAACTTGAAGGCCTGGGGGCGCAAGCCTGTCAGGTGGTTCAGGGTGGTGTCCACTTTGAGGGCGACACGCGGCTTATTTACCAGAGCCTGATGTGGAGTCGCCTGGCGTCGCGCATCATGCTGCCTCTGGGCGCATGTAAGGTGTATAGCGATCTTGACTTGTACCTTGGCGTACAGGCCATTGACTGGACAGAGATTTTTGCACCAGATGCAACTTTCGCCGTGCATTTTAGTGGGCTGAATGACGAAATTCGTAACAGCCAGTACGGTGCGCTGAAGGTAAAAGATGCGATTGTCGACAGCTTCACCCGTAAAAACCTGGAGCGTCCGAATGTCGATCGTGAAAATCCCGATCTGCGCATTAACGTGTGGCTCAACAAAGAAACGGCGAATATCTCCCTGGATCTGTGCGGAGAAGGTCTCCACCAGCGTGGTTACCGCGATCGTGCGGGTATCGCGCCGATCAAAGAGAACCTGGCAGCAGCAATAGTGATGCGTTCAGGCTGGCAGGCCGGTACACCTCTGCTCGATCCGATGTGTGGCTCTGGCACGTTACTCATTGAAGCGGCAATGCTGGCAACAGACCGGGCTCCGGGTCTGCATCGTGGACACTGGGGTTTTAGTGGATGGGCGCAGCATGACGAGGCCATCTGGAAAGAAGTCAAAGCCGAAGCGCAGGTTCGCGCTCGTAAAGGGCTGGCGGATTACACGTCGCATTTCTATGGTTCAGACAGTGATTCTCGGGTCATTGAGCGTGCGCGCAGCAACGCCCGTCGCGCAGGTATCGCCGATCTTGTCACCTTTGAGGTGAAGGATGTGGCGCAGCTCAGCAATCCTCTGCCAAAAGGCCCCTACGGAACGGTAATCAGTAACCCGCCGTACGGTGAACGTCTTGATAGTGAACCTGCGCTGATTGCCCTGCATAGCTTGTTGGGTCGCACGATGAAAGACGCTTTCGGTGGCTGGAATTTGTCACTGTTTAGTGCCTCCCCGGAGCTGCTGAGTTGCCTGCAACTGCGTGCTGAGCGTCAGTTCAAAGCCAAAAATGGTCCACTGGACTGCGTGCAGAAAAACTACCATCTGACGGAAAAAGAGGGTGATAGTAAGCCATCATCTGTGGCGGAAGATTATGCTAACCGCCTGCGTAAGAACCTGAAAAAATTTGAAAAATGGGCGAAGCAGGAAGGAATCGAATGCTACCGCTTATATGATGCAGACCTGCCAGAATATAACGTTGCCGTTGACCGCTATGCGGACTGGATTGTGGTGCAGGAGTATGCTCCACCAAAAACCGTTGATGCGCAGAAAGCACGTCAGCGTCTGTTAGATATTATTGCTGCCACTATCAGTGTGCTTGGTATTGCGCCAAACAAGCTGGTTCTGAAAACCCGTGAGCGCCAGAAAGGGAAAAATCAGTATCAGAAGATGGGTGAAAAAGGTGATTTTATCGAAGTGGGCGAATACAACGCTCGCCTTTGGGTCAACCTGACTGATTACCTGGATACAGGTCTGTTCCTTGACCACCGCATCGCACGTCGTATGTTGGGTCAGATGAGTAAAGGTAAAGATTTCCTTAACTTGTTCTCCTATACCGGCAGCGCCAGCGTGCATGCTGGGCTTGGTGGCGCACGCAGCACGACCACCGTGGATATGTCCCGCACGTATCTGGAGTGGGCAGAGCGCAACCTGCGTCTGAATGGGCTTACCGGTCGCCCACATCGTCTGCTTCAGGCGGATGTGCTGGGTTGGCTGCGTGAGACAGATGAGCAGTTTGATCTGATCTTCATCGACCCACCGACATTCTCTAACTCCAAGCGAATGGAAGATACCTTTGACGTCCAGCGCGATCATTTGCGTCTGATGACCGATCTAAAACGTCTGCTGCGTAAAGGCGGCACGATTATGTTCTCGAACAACAAACGCGGCTTCCGCATGGATAATGACGGGCTGGCAGCACTGGGATTGAAAGCACAAGAAATTAGCCAAAAAACGCTGTCTCAGGACTTTGCCCGTAATCGTCAAATCCACAACTGCTGGTTGATTACCGCAGTCTGAAAGGAAAAATAAATGTCACTAATTAGCATGCACGGCGCCTGGCTGTCTTTCAGCGATGCGCCCCTTCTCGATGATACTGAACTGCACATCGAAGATAATGAACGAGTCTGTCTGGTAGGCCGTAACGGTGCGGGTAAATCCACGCTGATGAAGATCCTTAACCGTGAGCAAGGTCTGGATGACGGACGTATTGTATACGAGCAGGATCTGATTGTTTCCCGCTTGCAGCAGGATCCGCCGCGCAATGTTGCGGGTAGCGTGTATGACTTTGTCGCAGAAGGGATCTCTGAACAGGCGGAATACCTGAAGAGTTATCACGACATCTCACATCTGGTGATGACCGATCCAAGCGAGAAAAACCTCAATGAGATGGCGCGCTTACAGGAACTGCTGGATCACCACGGACTGTGGCAACTGGAAAGCCGCATCACCGAGGTTCTGGAGCAGTTGGGCCTGGAAGCTGATATGGAACTGGCGTCTCTCTCTGGTGGCTGGTTGCGTAAAGCGGCACTGGGCCGCGCGCTGGTAAGTGGTCCGAAAGTGTTGCTGCTGGACGAGCCAACTAACCACCTGGACATTGAAGCTATCGACTGGCTGGAGGGGTTCCTGAAGACCTTTAACGGCACGATTATCTTTATCTCGCATGACCGTTCGTTTATTCGCAACATGGCGACCCGTATTGTCGATCTCGATCGCGGCAAGCTGGTCACCTATCCAGGTGATTACGATACGTATCTGCTGGAAAAAGAAGAGAACCTGCGCGTTGAAGAACTCCAGAATGCTGAGTTTGACCGCAAGCTGGCGCAAGAAGAAGTCTGGATCCGTCAGGGGATCAAAGCGCGTCGTACCCGTAATGAAGGCCGTGTCCGCGCCCTGAAAGCGATGCGTAATGAACGCAGTGCGCGCCGTGAAGTGATGGGCAGCGCGAAGATGCAGGTTGAAGAGGCGTCCCGCTCCGGAAAAATTGTCTTTGAAATGGAAGACGTTAACTATCAGGTGGACGGAAAAGTGTTGGTCAAAGACTTTTCTGCCCAGGTACAGCGTGGCGATAAAATTGCCCTGATTGGCCCTAACGGCTGCGGTAAAACTACGCTACTCAAACTGATGTTAGGCCAGTTACAGGCTGATAGCGGACGCGTGCATTGCGGCACGAAACTGGAAGTGGCGTACTTCGACCAACACCGTGCTGAGCTGGATCCGGACAGAACGGTGATGGACAACCTTGCCGAGGGTAAACAGGAAGTGATGGTGAACGGGAAGCCACGCCATGTACTGGGCTATTTGCAGGACTTCCTGTTCCATCCTAAACGTGCCATGACGCCTGTCCGTGCTTTATCCGGTGGTGAGCGTAACCGTCTTTTGCTGGCCCGTTTATTCCTGAAACCAAGTAACCTGTTGATTCTTGATGAACCGACGAACGATCTGGATGTCGAAACCCTGGAACTGCTGGAAGAGCTGATCGATGGTTATCAGGGTACGGTGATGCTGGTGAGTCACGATCGTCAGTTCGTTGACAACACCGTAACCGAGTGCTGGATTTTTGAAGGTGAAGGGCGTATTGGTCAGTACGTCGGCGGGTATCACGATGCACGCGGACAGCAATCTCAGTCGCTCATACAAAAACAGTCAAAACTCAAAGTGGGAACGGAACCTGTTGTCGCAAAAGCAGAAACTGTTAAAAAACCGACTGTGAAAATGAGCTATAACCTGCAACGCGAACTCGAAGGGCTGCCTCAGCGTCTTGAGGAGCTGGAAGCGTCACTCGAAGCTCTGCAAATTCAGGTAGCAGATGCCTCCTTCTTTACGCAGTCGCACGACTATACTCAGAAAATATTGGCAGAGCTTACCCAGGCTGAACAGGCACTGGAGGAAGCATTTGAACGCTGGGAGTACCTTGAGTCTCTGAAAAACGGCGTATAAACAGGGATAACATATGTGTGACCAGCACCATGCCGACCGGCATATATTATGCTCGCAATGCGATATGCTCGTGGCGCTGCCAGAGCTGGGTCACGGACATAAAGCTCTCTGCCCACGTTGTGGCGCTACGCTGACAACAGAGTGGGACGCGCCAAGGCAGCGTCCCACTGCTTATGCTATTGCTGCCTTGTTCATGTTGTTGCTCTCGAATCTCTTCCCCTTCATTTATATGAAGGTGGGAGGGA
Source organism: Enterobacter sp. RHBSTW-00994 (assembly GCF_013782625.1). Classification (NCBI taxonomy): domain Bacteria; kingdom Pseudomonadati; phylum Pseudomonadota; class Gammaproteobacteria; order Enterobacterales; family Enterobacteriaceae; genus Enterobacter; species Enterobacter sp. RHBSTW-00994. The sequence goes on from NZ_CP056199.1 coordinate 1,646,653, forward strand.
TAACCAGCCAGGTTGATTTACTCGAAATACCTGGCGTGATGTTCTCAGAAAATTACGCCAGCCTGGGCACGTTTTTTCTCCTGTTCGTCCAGATTGTTCCGGCTTTTTGTCTGGTGGTGATCCTGCTGCTGGTTAATCGTGTGCGGATGCCTGCTGCTCTCAAAATAAAACTCGCGCGGATCCTGTTTCAGCTGAAAAGCTGGGGAATGGCGGAGATTTTTCTGGCGGGGATTCTGGTTAGTTTTGTGAAGCTAATGGCGTATGGCGATGTAGGAATCGGTAGCAGTTTTGTTCCCTGGTGCTTGTATTGTGTACTACAGTTACGGGCTTTTCAGTGCGTAGACAGACGTTGGGCGTGGGATGACATTGCGCCAGCACCGACATTCCCACAGACGGTAAAAGTGGGAGTGCCGGGGATCCGCCAGGGGCTACGTTCATGTTCCTGCTGTACCGCGGTTCTGCCTGCCGGGATGGATGTGTGCCCGCGCTGTGGCACAAGAGGTCATGTACGGCGTAAGAATAGTCTCCAGTGGACGATGGCCCTGCTGGTGACATCCATCATGCTTTATCTACCTGCCAACATATTGCCCATTATGATCACCGATTTGCTCGGCGATAAAATGCCATCAACAATTATGGCGGGTGTCATATTGTTATGGGGGGAAGGGTCGTATCCCGTAGCACTGGTGATTTTCATTGCCAGCATTATGGTTCCCACATTAAAAATGATCGCGATCGCCTGGCTTTGCTGGGATGCGAAGGGACACGGTAAGCGCGACAGTGAGCGCATGCACCTGATTTATGAAGTTGTTGAATTTGTCGGTCGCTGGTCAATGATTGATGTTTTTGTCATTGCCGTCCTGTCGGCGCTGGTGCGTATGGGAGGACTGATGAGTATTTATCCCGCTATGGGGGCGCTGATGTTTGCGCTGGTCGTTATTATGACCATGTTTGCGGCCATGACCTTCGACCCTCGTTTATCGTGGGATCGTGAGCCAGAGTCAAGCCATGAGGAAGAGTAAGAGCATGGAAAATAAGAGTGGAGAGGCTAAAGTGCAGAAGGTCAAAAACTGGTCTCCGGTATGGATCTTCCCAATCGTAACTGCACTGATTGGTGCATGGATACTGTTTTATCATTACAGTCACCAGGGGCCGGAAGTCACGCTTATCACCACAAATGCAGAGGGAATTGAAGGGGGTAAAACCACCATCAAAAGCCGTAGCGTAGATGTGGGGGTCGTGGAAACGGCAACCCTGACTGATGATTTGACCCATGTTGAAATCAAGGCTCGTCTGAATGCTGGAATGGAAAAACTGTTGCACAGTGATTCCGTATTCTGGGTTGTAAAACCACAGATTGGTCGTGAGGGTATCAGTGGTTTGGGGACGTTACTTTCCGGGGCTTACATTGAGCTGCAGCCGGGAAACAAGGGCAACGCACCCGGAAAATATAATCTTCTGGATTCACCGCCACTTGCTCCGCCGGATGCAAAAGGTATCCGCGTGATCCTCGACAGCAAAAAAGCCGGTCAGTTAACGGCGGGTGATCCCGTATTGTTCCGCGGCTATCGCGTTGGCTCTGTTGAGACGAGTTCGTTTGACCCGCAAAAAAGAACCATCAGTTATCAACTGTTTATCAATGCACCTAACGACCGGCTGGTGACCAGTAACGTCCGTTTCTGGAAAGACAGCGGGATCGCGGTGGATCTGACATCGGCAGGTATGCGTGTAGAAATGGGATCCTTAACCACGCTCTTTGGCGGTGGTGTAAGTTTTGATGTACCGGAAGGCATGGATCTCGGTCAGCCTGTTGCAGAAAAGACGCCGTTCAGGCTGTTTGATGATCAGAAAAGCATTCAGGATGCTCTCTATACCGATCACATTGACTACCTGATGTTCTTTAAAGACTCTGTTCGCGGTTTGCAGCCGGGAGCGCCTGTTGAGTTCCGTGGCATTCGTCTGGGGACCGTTGGGCAAGTTCCGTTCTTTGTTCCTGGACTTCGTCAGGTCCTGGATGATGATTACCGTATCCCTGTTCTGATCCGTATTGAACCTGAGCGTCTCATCAACCAGATTGGTGAAAATCAGGATATTGGCGCGCACATCACTGAATTAATGAACCGTGGCCTGCGCGGGTCGCTGAAAACCGGTAACCTGGTAACGGGGGCACTGTATGTGGATATGGACTTCTATCCGAAAGCACCTGCAATTACCGGTATCCGCGAATTTGGCGGCTACAAGATTATCCCAACTGTGAGTAGCGGCCTTGCGCAGATCCAGCAGCGTCTTATGGAAACACTGGATAAGATTAATAATCTGCCACTGAATCCGATGATTGAAGCCGCAACAAGCTCGCTGAGTGAGAGCCAGGCGACGATGCGCCGTCTGCAGACCACGCTGGATAATATCAACAAGATCACTGCAAGCCAGTCTATGCAGCAATTGCCGCAGGATATGCAGAAAACATTGCGCGAGCTGAATCGCAGTATGCAGGGCTTCCAGCCGGGCTCGGCTGCCTATAACAAGATGGTGGCAGATATGCAACGTCTTGATCAGGTTTTACGTGAACTGCAGCCTGTGCTTAAAACGCTCAATGAGAAGAGCAATGCGCTGGTGTTTGAAGCGAAAGACAAAAAGGATCCTGAGCCGAAGAGGGCAAAAGAATGAAAAAGTGGCTATTGATTGTTGGCGCTCTGTTTTTAACGGCCTGCAGTTCTGGTGTCGAAAATAAGAGTTACTATCAGTTGCCCCTCTCGACGCAGACAGGGGGGCAAAGCACGGCCAGCCAGGGTAATCGCCTGCTATGGGTAGAGCAAGTCGCTGTGCCTGATTATCTCGCCGGTAATGGTGTGGTCTATCAGACCAGCGATGTGCAGTACGTTATTGCCACGAATAACCTGTGGGCCAGCCCGCTTGACCAGCAGTTGCGTAATACGCTGGTTGCCAATCTTGGGAGCCAGCTCCCAGGCTGGGTTGTCGCCTCACAGCCTCTGGGAAGTGATCAGGACACCCTGAATGTTACCGTGACAGGATTCCATGGCCGCTATGATGGCAAAGTGGTGATAAGCGGTGAATGGCTATTAAACCATCAGGGGCAGTTGATTAAACGTCCTTTCCATCTTGAGTTGAAACAGCAAAAAGATGGATACGACGAGATGGTGAAAGTGTTAGCGCAAGGGTGGGCGCAAGAATCGGCCAGTATCGCTCGTGAGATTTCGCCGCTTCCATAAGTAAAATTCATCGACATAAGGCGCGGTCAGCAACACGCTGATTGCGCTTTTTTTTTCGTTTTGACTTCAGCTTGTTACCTGTGCCGCGTCACATTTTTTGTACAAATGGTTTTTTGTATAGCTCACAAATATGACACTGGCGTGAATTTTGCGCATTGACGCTGAGAGTGATTCGGGTTATTCGTTATCTGTGGTTGCACATTTTGCAGCCACTGTTTTCTTTCCACCAGACCAAAGAATGAGGGAAACGAGGCATGAAGAGACAGAAACGAGATCGCCTGGAACGGGCTCATCAACGTGGTTATCAGGCGGGCATCGCCGGACGCTCAAAAGAAATGTGTCCTTATCAGACGATAAATCAAAGGTCACAATGGTTGGGAGGCTGGCGAGAAGCCATCGGAGACAGGGTAATTCTTGCTTGATGACGTCTCTTTAGAAACAGAAACCTCCGCAATGCGGAGGTTTCGCCTTTTCTGGTGATGTAAAACAGAAAAGTAATTAGAAAGCAGACGTATCCTGGAACAAGCCAACTTTCAGATCGTTTGCGGTGTAAATCAGGCGGCCATCAACCAGCACTTCGCCATCCGCCAGGCCCATAATAAGACGACGGTTAACAATGCGTTTGAAGTGAATACGGTAGGTGACTTTCTTCGCAGAAGGCAGAACCTGACCGGTGAATTTCACTTCACCTACACCCAGTGCGCGGCCTTTGCCTTCGCCGCCGAGCCAGCCCAGATAGAAGCCAACCAACTGCCACATTGCATCAAGGCCCAGGCAACCTGGCATTACCGGATCGCCAATAAAGTGGCAACCGAAGAACCACAGGTCCGGATTGATATCGAGTTCCGCTTCTACGTAGCCCTTATCGAAATTGCCGCCTGTTTCGGTCATTTTCACGACACGGTCCATCATCAGCATGCTCGGAGCCGGTAACTGTGGGCCTTTAGCGCCAAACAGTTCACCGCGACCAGAGGCAAGAAGGTCTTCTTTTGTATAGGATTCGCGTTTATCTACCATGTTCTCAGTAAGCCTTATTTTAGTGAAGCACGCAGGATAGCTAACACGTGTACGCTGAACAAGTCCGATCAGTTCGGATTAAACCAGCCTAGCCAGCGTAACGGCCATGGATAACGATGACGAGCGTCCTGCTGTGTTGCCTGAGCGATACGTTCCTGTATCGTCTGCATCAATGTTGTTTGACCTTCACCATCCCATACCAGATTAGTCAGTAAAGGAAGAGCATCCTCAATGCCTTCAATGGCCCAGATAGCGAATTGCTCCTGTTCCACGGCGTTAAGAAGCTCCTGGCTCAGACTCAAGTGGCGAGCGTTGGCCGCAGGGACAATGACACCCTGTTTGCCATTAAGACCACGTTGCTGGCAGATAGAGAAGAAACCTTCAATTTTTTCATTCAGCCCGCCAACAGGCTGCGCACGACCAAATTGATCGACGGAACCAGTGATGGCGATATTCTGGTTGATTGGCACTTCAGCCAGGGCGCTGATGAGCGCGCACAGCTCAGCCATTGAGGCGCTGTCACCATCGACTTCACTGTAGGACTGCTCAAAAGTCAGTGAAGCAGAGAAGGGGATTTGCTGCTCAAGTTGCAGCTCCGACATCAGGAACGCCTGCATGATCATCATGCCTTTAGCATGAATATTGCCGCCAAGTTCTGCTTTACGTTCGATGTCTGTAAATTCACCGTCACCAACATGCACGACGCAACTGATACGTGAAGGTTCACCAAACGCACGAGGATGGCCTGGGAACTCAATGACCGACAGGGCATTGATTTGGCCGATGCGCTCGCCTTCGGTTTCTACCAGAATCTGTTCGAGCAGAATTTCATCCTGCATACGATCAGCGAGATAGCCTTCACGCCACTCGCGCTGTGCAAGCATTTGGGTAAGCTGCTCCCCTGTAAAGGAGCCTTCTCCGCTTATGACTCCCACTTCGCGAAGTTGTTTGCTGATCCACAGTGGGCAAAGCGGCAATGTTTCCTGATCGCCTGTATAGCGGACTGCCTCACGAATTAAGCCAGGCCAGGCGTCAGTCGCCGGTGTCGGTAATTGATAGCGTGTTGCAACGGACATCACCCATTGACACCACTGGGCCATATCATCACCGTCGGCAATCTGAAGATTGTCTTCGTATTCGGTGTAGACGGCGAGATCGGCTAGTTCTGGCTCCATCTCCTGAAAATCGGCCAGCGATTCACGATCGCCTGTCAGTACCACTGTGAGTGACAACGGCATTGATGGGATAGCAACGGGTAATGGGCGAGACTCATCATATCCGACCCAGTCAAAACGTTGCTGGCTGACAATCGTTTTCAGGCGCATCCATAGCAGCGGTTGGGCAAGAAGCGTGCGCAGAGCGATGATTAGCACACCACCGTTCGCTCGATGTACGAGACCAGGCTGCAGTGATAATTCGCCGTTGAACTGGCGCAGACAGCCAAACAGTTGTTCAGCTTCGACCCAATTAGCGGTGATCACTTCGCCTTTTGCCGCAAAGCGGTCATCAGCCTGCAAAGCGGGTTCGAAAGTAACATCACGCCCAGCGATACGATATTGACCACCATAGACTGAGTCCGTTTCTGGCTGCAACTGACGCATTGCATCACCCAGAAGTGTCAGGTACTCGGCTTCTTCCGGAGCTTTGAGCAGCATGAAAGGAGATGTTGCCCATGGGCTTAACACCTGCTCCAGCGCATAATGCAAACGTGGTTGTGTCTCGCTGAGTATGAATTCGTTTTCTTTGGTGAGTTCTGGCTGTGCAAACAGTTCCTGATAGCTCTCGGTATCTGGAACCAGGTCACGCCATGCAAGTTTCGTAATGGTCAAAGTTGATGTTTTTTAGTCAGATGTAAAACCGTGGAGTATACCGTAAGCGGTGGATTCTGCCCATGCGGTATTCTGCATTTCCGGCAGCGAAAGCACCGTATCGATTCACAGGATATGATTTCTTTTCAGCAGATTGCCAAAAAACTGATATTCTGAACAGAGTTACGTGGTAACACTGAGAACGCAATGAAATATCAACAACTGGAAAACCTCGAAAGCGGATGGAAATGGAAGTACCTGGTCAAAAAGCATCGTGAAGGCGAGCTGATCACCTGCTATATCGAAGCCAGCGCGGCGAAAGACGCAGTGGATATTTTGCTGACCTTAGAAAATGAACCGGTGAAGGTTAATAGCTGGATAGAGAAGCATATCAATCCGGCGTTACTGAACCGGATGAAGCAAACTATCCGCGCTCGCCGTAAACGGCATTTTAATGCTGAGCATCAGCATACCCGCAAAAAGTCTATCGATCTGGAGTTTATGGTCTGGCAGCGACTGGCAGGGCTTGCTCAGCGGCGTGGAAAAACACTATCTGAAACGATTGTGCAACTGATTGAAGATGCCGAGCACAAAGAAAAGTATGCGAGCCAGATGTCGACACTGAAGAACGATTTACAGGCGCTGCTGGGTAAAAAATAGCGTTTCACTTTTCTTTGGACAATAAAAAACCCCGCTATGCGGGGTTTTTTTTAAAGACGATAACTTATGCCGCTGGCTGAGTTACAACGTCTTTGATGCCTTTAACTTCGATCTCAACGCGACGATCTGGAGCCAGGCAATCGATCAGTGCAGCGCGAGCTTTCACGTTGTCACAGGTAGAACCGGTAACTGGGTTAGATTTACCCATACCACGTGGAGAGATCTTGTTAGCTGGGATACCTTTAGAGATCAGGTAATCAACAACAGACTGAGCACGTTTTTCAGACAGATTCTGGTTGTAAGCGTCAGAACCGATACGGTCAGTGAAGCCCAGAACTACTACAGAACCATCTTTAGGATCCAGGTTGCTCAGCTGAGAGTACAGCTGATCAAGCGCCTGCTGACCTTCTGGTTTCAGAGTTGCTTTGTTGAAGTTGAACAGAACGTCAGACTTCAGAGTGAAGTGCTTGGTCTGTACTTCTGGAGCTGGAGCTGGAGCCGGAGCAACTACTGGCGCTGCTTCTTCCTGCTGGCCGAAACGGTAGGAAACACCTACGCTCAGCATGCCGTTGTCTGGACGAACACCAACGGTGTTGCCGTCGCCAATGTTGTTAACCCACTGGTATTCCAGACGAGTAGCGATATCACGGGTCACAGCCCACTCAACACCACCAGCGAATACTGGGGAAACACCAGTGTCGTGGTTGTCACCAGCAATGTTGTTGCTGGAGTCAGCGCGCCATACCATGCCGCCCAGACGGGTGTACACGTCCAGATCGTCAGTTACTGGGTAACCCAGTTTAGCGGTCAGCTGAACGCCTTGAGCTTTGAAAGCGCCATTTACGGTGTCGCCTTTGTATGGCATACGACCTAACCAGTCGTAACCCATTTCAAAACCAACATACGGGTTAACCTGATAGCCACCGAACGCACCTGCACCGAGCTGGCTTTCGTGAGTTGGGCCGTCGTTGTTCAGGGAGCTGTTGTACCAGCCAGTGTCATGGAACTGAGACCAGCCCAGTTTACCACCTGCATACCAGGTATTATCTTTCGGAGCGGCCTGCGCTACGGTAGCGAAGCCAGCCAGTGCCACTGCAATCGCGATAGCTGTCTTTTTCATTTTTTGCGCCTCGTTATCATCCAAAATTTGCCATGAAAATCTCAAGGAGAAATCACGGTTAAATCCTTCACCTGGGGGCGTGGTCAAATATAAGTCTACCGATATCTTCGGCTTAGGCCGAGCACCCCTGGCGATGTAAAGTCTACAACGTAGCTAGAAACTTACAAGTGTGAACTCCGTCAGGCATATGAAAAAAAAAGTTCCGTATACCTATTATTTAACATTTTTTGAACGGATTTTGTGCAGTAAAATTAATGAGAACCGCACCAGACAAGCCTTGCCGCAGTTTTACCGCATTGAACTAATTGCGCGTCTTGTGGTCGAAAAAAATTCCAGGAAAAATCTCAATTTTACTCAATGATACAAATTAGAGTGAATTTTTAGCCCAGACAGGTGTCCTTTGCCGTGAGGAACAGGGCGAATAGGTCTCATGATAAAACCGATCGCATCACCTTCTTCTGCAGCTTCAGCCAGCCGATAATGTTCTTCTTCCGTCAATTCTTCCGGCAACCAGCCAATTACCACACTGTAGTTTCCGGTACGTAATGCCCGGATCATCGACTCAACTGTATCGCACGGCGAGAGTTGATTAATCTGCATCACCTTTGTCAGCGGGAGTCCTGCTGATTGAACCCATTCGCGGCTCAATTTTTGCTGGGGTGTTAGCCAAAGCTGCCAGCGAGATTGTTGACCAAGCTGCTGCAATAACGGCAGCAATAAGAGTTGCGTTAACAGGGGCTGGTCTTCACGGTAAACCACTTCGCTGATAAGCCCTGTTGAAACGCGCTCGACGGATTTCTGCGCGACATTGCCTGCGGTAGAAGAGAAAGATGTTGAGCGATTTGCATAGCCTGAAGTGTACATAATCATTCCAGCCCTGTAGTTACTGTATGAATATACAGTAACTCCTGTGTGCCTAAAGATCAACCTCATTTTCGGAAAGCAACTCGCAAATTTTGTTTGTTGTTGGCATGTTGTGAAAAATCATCTTGCTCAAGAAGAAGAAGTTGCCTATTTTTCTGCTACTGGATCCGGTAGTAAGAAAAAGCGTTGTTACTTGATGATTTTAAAGGGAAATATCATGAAAAAGATATCTTATGAACGGATTTATAAATCACAGGAATATCTCTCCTCGTTAGGCGATATCCAGCATCGTGCACTTTTTGGCGGTTATACCCTTGCGGTTGACGATGCCGTATTTGCCATGGTTTCCGAGGGTGAGCTCTATCTTCGCGCCTGTGAGCAAAGCACCAGGTACTGTGTAAAGCACTCTTCTTCTTTTCTGACTTTATTGAAACGGGGGCGTCCAGTCCTTCTCAATTATTACCGGGTGGATGAGGGGCTCTGGCAGGACAGGGAAAGGTTACTTCAGCTCTCTTCCTTTGCACTGGAATCGGCAAGGAAGGAGCGACATCAGCGACATCAACGAAACCGACTGAAAGATCTTCCGAACCTGACGTTTCAGATCGAAGTACTGCTCTATGAAGCGGGTATCACAAATGAAGAAACGCTACGAGGGCTTGGTGCAAAGACAAGCTGGCTGAAAATAAGAAAGAACAACAAACAACTGGGTATTAAAGTGCTGTTTGCGCTGGAAGGTGCAATCGAGGGGCTGCATGAAGCGGCGCTCCCGACGCCTATTCGCCGGGAGCTAACAGAATGGTTTAATGCGCTGACTGAGCCACGTGAGAACCATTCCGCCAGGTAGCAATTTGCTGCTGCAGTCGGCAAATTTCCGGCAGCAAAGCAATAAGCAGGCCGACTTGCTGGAGGACCAGTGGCGCTTTGTTGTCGGAGCCAGGATCCAGGTGAGCAATACGTTGAGCAAGTTCGTCCAGAGACTGTTGAACTCGTGGCTCATCTGATGGGCGGTGGTGCAGGGCATCGTCAACGTAACATACCGCATCATCCAGCAGGGTAAGGATGCCGGGGTTGGTCAGCTTCTCACGGTGCGCACCCAGTGTAGAGATATAGCTTGTGAATGTGTGGTTGAGACACAAAAGACGAAATGCGGTTTCCCGTATCTCAGTTGTTGCTCGTGGCTCCGTTGACATATTGGATACAACCGAAGCTAATTCTGCATCACTGTTATGCGCATCGCGCCGGGCGATACGATAGGCCAGACGGTTATCACGTCCCTGATGGTACTGCTCAAGAATGGCATCAAGGTATCGACAGTTGGCATTCATTGCCCGATCCAGCACGCGTGGTAAATTGCGAAAGCGCCAGTCAGGCCAGATAAAACTCACAGCCGCCCAGGCAATAGCACAGCCAATAAGGGTATCGATGACGCGGGGAAGTGCGACTTCAAACCCTTCCCCTAGCAGGTTGAAGCACAGTAATACCAGCAGTGTGATGAACATGGTCGCATGTGCATACTGCACATTACGGAATGCGAAGAAGAGTACGCCAGTAATCACAATAAGGATGAGTTGCCCTTCGAGTGAGGGAACGAAATACAGCAAGGGTAATCCGACGGCAACCCCCACCAGTGTCCCGATGATTCTCAGCGCCAGTCGGTGGCGCGTGGCGTTATAGTTTGGCTGGCAGACAAACAGACTGGTTAGCAGTATCCAGTAACCATGGTGCAATCCGGTGATCTGGATAAAGGCGTAGCCTACACAGAGCACGAGTGACATCCTGACCGCATGGCGGAATAACGCGGATTCTGGCGTAAAGTTGCGGCTCAAACGCAACCACATATCGCTAAAGCTGTGCACGCTATCATCAGCCAACTGGTTTTCTGCGTCGTTTCCTGGCATTGCCATTGCTTGTTCGGACTCAATGGTCGCCAGTTGGGCATCAATCGCACGCAAATTATTGAGCAGGAAACCCAGGGCTTTTATTTGCTCCGGAGATGTTCCGCTGGCCTGAACGCGGTCGAGTGCTGCGTCAAGATGGCTGAAGGCTCGCTCGAAGCGCGAGTCGTGCTGATAGGGCGTGCGCAACAAAATGGACCTTGCCAGTTGCTGACAAGCCTGAGATTGCATTGAGAGTAAGCGCTGGAAGCGGAACATAACATCGCTATAGCGAAACTTCTCACGCAGGGCGGCGTACTGAACGTGTGATGAACTTGCACGTTCATGAATATCCTGTGCAGCAAAGTAGTAATGTAATGTGCGGCGCGTCCCTCGCTGTCCACGATCGCCGCGCAGGCGCGTGAGCAGGGAGGCTTTCGTCTGATTTAACATCGCGACAAGCTGCCCGTTTGCCAGGGCGAGATCGTAAAGCGGGGCCTGGCTCTCTTCTTCTATATCCGGGTCAAATAACCGGGATTTGAGCTCCAGGTATTGGGCCAACAGTTCGTAGCTGCGGGCGAGGTTATCCTGCAATGCCCGAACCGGAAAAATAAGATGCCCGGTTAGCGTGAGCAGGTTGTACCAGATTGCACCCAGCAACAGCAGCAGAGGCTGTTGATACCACTGGTCATAGAGTGACACGCCCAGCATGGTATAGATAGCAATCAGTAGTGCACCAAACGCGATGGTGGCATAACGCTGGCCCAGCCCGCCCAGCAGAATAAAACCGCTGGTGGAGAGTGTCAGTCCCAACGCGAACAGCCATGGCCACGGGAACAGCAGTTCGACCGATGAAGAGGCGATGAAAAAACAGAGTAATGTAATAACCAGATTTCGCAGACGTCCGGTCAGGCGATCGTCCAGATCGGCCAGCGCCCCGGCAACAACGCCAAGGGTGAGTGGGATGGTCAGTTTGACGTCATTCAACCACCAGGGCAGGGCGACAGTACCGCACAGTGCGATAAAAATCCTGGCGTTATAAAGCCAGGTGCTGTTCCATGTATAGCGGCGAAATAATGGGCTTAGCATCAGCAGGGCCAGTCCTTATTACTGAAAACGACGACGGGCATTTGCTTCACGTGCAGCCTGCGCGACTTCTACCGGGACAACCCGACGCCCGACTGGCCACAGCGCGATAGCGGCAATTTTGAAATTAGCGAGACCCACCGGAATGCCAATGATCGTGATGCATTGTGCAATGCCAGCAAAGATGTGCATCAGACACAGCCACCAGCCAAAGAAAATCAGCCACAGGATATTCAGTACGGTTCCGCCTGTATTCATCAGCGAATTTTTTCCGTCCGGGTTCAGTTCATCAACATGAATGGCTTCATTACCATATGGGATAAAGGACAGTTTGGTTATTTCCCAGCAGGAGCGTGTCAGTGGCAGGGTAAAAATGAGCACAATGCTTACCAGAGTGGCAAAAAGCCAGGAAAGTGTGGTGGCAAAACCGCCAAGGACAAAATTCAAAACATTCAGAACGGTACGCATAAATCCTCAGTTCCTTTCGATATGATTAACGCTAAGTGATTGTAACGTTTTTTTAGGCTGGAGCACCTTAAAACTGGCAGTTAAACTGTCAGGTAAATTATCTCTTCGTGGATTCGGCTGGACATGGAACTGAAAGCAACTTCTTTGGGCAAACGCCTGGCGCAGCACCCGTACGACAAGGTTGTGCTGCTTAATGCAGGGGTTAAAGTCTCTGGTGAACGTCACGAATATCTCATTCCGTTTAATCAACTTCTGGCGATCCACTGCAAGCGAGGGCTGGTATGGGGCGAACTGGAGTTCGTACTTCCGGCGGGAAAAGTGGTACGACTTCACGGGACGGAGTGGGCTGAAACGCTGCGTTTTCATCATCATCTGAATACGCTCTGGCAGCAGTGGAGTGGCGATATGAGCCTCGTCGCGGCACAGGTTTTGCACCAGGTTCTGGATGAGATCGCGCAAAGCAGTGAGCAGCAGAAATGGCTTACCCGCCAGCAAACCGCGGGTTTGCAGCAAAAAATAAGCCGGGCGCTTGCCGCACTTCCCATTCCCGTTTCACGTCTGGATGAGTTTGATAATTGCCGGGACGCCTGGCGTCAATGCCAGGCGTGGTTGAATGATGTTGACCAAAGCCGGCTTGCCCATAATCAGGCATGGACCGAGACCATGCTTACGCAGTACGCCGATTTCTTCAGCCATATTGAATCGTCACCTTTGAATCCTGCGCAGGCTCGTGCGGTGGTCAACGGTGAGCAATCGCTACTCGTGCTGGCGGGTGCAGGGAGTGGTAAAACGTCGGTGCTGGTTGCTCGCGCGGGATGGTTGCTGACGACAGGTGAAGCTACTGCCGACCAAATTCTGCTGCTGGCATTTGGCCGCAAGGCAGCACAGGAGATGGATGAACGTATCCAGACGCGGCTACATACTCGCGATATCACCGCCAGGACGTTCCATGCACTGGCGTTATCAATAATCCAGCAGGGCAGCAAAAAAGTCCCCTCTATTAGTAAGCTGGAAAATGATACTCGGGCCCGTCAGGCACTTTTTATCAGCGCCTGGCAGCAACAGTGCAGTGAGAAAAAAGCGCAGGCAAAAGGGTGGCGGCAGTGGCTGGAAGAAGAGTTGAACTGGGAGATCCCTGAAGGCAGCTTCTGGCAGGATGAAAAACTGGCACGCCGCTTAGGTTCGCGTTTTGACCGTTGGGTAAGCCTGATGCGTATGCATGGCGGCACTCAGGCAGAGATGATTGAGAGTGCGCCGGAAACGATCCGTGCACTGTTTTCAAAACGCGTCAAACTGATGGCTCCGCTGCTGAAAGCCTGGAAAACGGCGTTGAAGGATGAAAACGCGGTCGATTTTTCCGGACTTATCCACCAGGCCATTATTATTCTGGAAAAAGGCCGCTTTGTGAGCCCCTGGAAGCATATCCTTGTGGATGAGTTTCAGGATATCTCCCCGCAGCGTGCGGCACTGTTATCGGCCTTGCGCGCGCAAAACAAACATACCTCGTTGTTTGCCGTCGGTGATGACTGGCAGGCAATTTACCGCTTCAGCGGGGCGCAACTTTCATTGACCACTGCGTTTCACCACTACTTTGGTGAAGGTGACCGCAGCGATTTAGATACAACTTATCGTTTCAATTCGCGGATTGGCGAAATAGCCAACCGCTTTATTCAGCAAAACCCGCATCAACTGGTTAAACCACTCAACAGCCTGACAGTGGGAGATAAGAAAGCCGTCATGTTGCTGGCTGATGACCAGCTTGAACCGCTTCTCGACAAACTGAGTGGCTACGCTAAACCGGACGAACGTATTCTGGTACTGGCGCGATACCACCATCTCAAACCTACTTCGCTTGAAAAAGCAGCAACCCGCTGGCCGACGCTCCAGATCGATTTCATGACGATCCACGCCAGTAAAGGGCAGCAGGCAGATTATGTCATTGTAGTGGGACTAAAAGACGGAAGTGACGGTTTCCCAGCGCCAGCGCGTGAGTCGGTGATGGAGCAGGCATTATTGCCCACACCTGAAGACTATCCGGATGCAGAGGAGCGTCGTTTGTTGTATGTCGCACTCACGCGTGCGCGCCATCGTGTATGGCTACTGTTCAACAAAGATGAGCCGTCAGGGTTTGTTGAGGTGTTGAAGGGGATAGATGTGCCCGTGGCGAAAAAACCCTAGTCTGATTGCCGGGTGGGTATTCATCCCACCCGGCACGACCTCTATTTCAGTCGTTCTGCCAGATAACGCGGATAATCCGGGATCAGGATCTCCACCGGCGTGTTGAATTGTGGCGAGTCAATAATAAAGTCCGCTGTTGAGAGATTGGTTGCCACCGGGATATTCCATACAGTGGCAAGACGCAGCAACGCTTTGACGTCCGGGTCATGTGGCACGGCATTAAGCGGGTCCCAGAAGAAAATCAGAACATCAATTTTACCTTCCGAAATTTGTGCGCCTACCTGTTGATCGCCACCCAGCGGGCCACTCAACATGGCATTGACGGCTAATCCTGTTTCGCGACTGATCAGATTGCCGGTTGTGCCCGTCGCAGAGAGTGTGTGTTTTTCCAGCTGCGCCTGATGGCGGCGAACCCAGTTAAGAAGCATCTGTTTGCAGTGATCGTGCGCCACCAGCGCAATGTGTTTGCGTTCCGGGAGCGTGCGTGTTGTCAGTTCCATAATCTTTTCCGTCAGGTTAACTGGCTACAAGATGACGGGAAGCGCCTGATGCTGCAAGAGAAAGGGCAAAAAAATGTGGCTTAGGACGAAGGTTGTTGTTTCGCCCATTGCAGAAACCGGGCACGTGTATCGGGGTCAGCCTGCTGGAACCAGAATTTAAGGCGTTGTTCGGTGAGTGTCTGAGATTGCGGTGGAATAACATCCAGTTCCGATACACCGGAGAGCAGCGTGCTGTCATCAGCCATCATTGTGGCAAACTGCGGTAGCGAAGCACGTTTCCCTGCTTTGTTGTAGATCTCAGTATCGGCTTCGTAATCAGGACCTTTTGGCGTTTTCGTCAATGCCAAAATATCCAGTTTTACCGGTATAGGCATCGCGTCACCATCAAGCAGTTCAAGGCGAGGGGCTGATTCGAAAGCCTGTGACTCTTTTTCTGTTTCCAGACGGGGCAGACTAAAATTAACCTGGCTGATGCGCTGAGTGTTAAAGCTGGCGATAAGCGGCGGAGAGATGTACATCCGCTGCTCGTGGTTTGCGAGGCGGATTGTTTTTTCGATCCGAAACACAAGCTGGTGCGGGCCATTATCGAGTTCAATACTGTCTGCACCACGGAGTAGCGAGCTGGATACTTTTTTACCGTCCAGCACCAACAGGTCAATATCGGTAGAGAGCCGAAGCGTGGTCGCAAATACGCAGACTGGCATCACTAAAGCAATTACAGCAGAGGCAATGCCGGTTCTCATAGGGTGCTCCTGTTGAAAATATCTTTTTCGCAATAATGTATCTAAATTTTTCGGTTATCACGTTTACTAACATATAGACATATTCCGCTATTTTGCCCTCATACATCTGTATGGGATGGATGGTTGCGATGTCCGGTTTGACGTACACTTTAGAAAAAGCCAGGAGGAAGACCATGAAAGAGAACGATATTGCGGACATTCTGACGTCGACTCGTACTATTGCGCTGGTGGGGGCGAGCGATAAACCCGATCGCCCAAGCTATCGGGTGATGAAATATCTCCTGGATCAGGGATACCATGTCATTCCGGTGTCGCCAAAAGTCGCCGGGAAGACGTTGTTAGGCCAGCAAGGGTATGCCACGCTGGCCGACGTGCCTGAAAAAGTCGATATGGTGGATGTCTTTCGCAACTCAGAGGCGGCATGGGGCGTAGCACAAGACGCTATCGCCATTGGCGCGAAAACGCTATGGATGCAGTTAGGCGTGATCAATGAACAAGCTGCGGTGCTGGCACGTGAGGCGGGGCTGAAGGTGGTGATGGATCGCTGTCCGGCGATTGAACTTCCCCGTCTGGGACTGGCGAAGTAACAAAAAAAGCCCGGCGGATACCGGGCTTTTTAACATTATCAGTTCCGCAGGCGAGGGGCCTGCAACTGTTTGCGGATGGTCTGGGCAAGCTCATCCATTGTGGGTTGTTCCGGATGTTCTTCCTGCAACTCGCCGCTTAGCTGGGCTTCCGCAAGATACGTATGCACAGGCTGTCCATCGTCATCTTCCATCACCACATGATACCAGGGCGCAGCGCGAAGTTCTGCATTGACCGCCAGTTCATCTGCTGACGGTTCATCGAGGGAATATTCCGGGTCGATATCCACGACCACACCCAAATACCCTAGCAAGGTGTGGCGGACCTGCTGGCCGATACCGAATTTGCTGGCAATCATAGTCACCTCCCGGGAAACATTACATACACTCAATGTGTGGGCAACATCTCTCTTTTCAAGTTACATGACGCGACAGGCAAACCCTTTCAGATACAGCCCTTCCGGGTAGGTAGCGATCACCGGGTGATCGGCTGCCTGACGGAACTGCTCTATAAATTGTATATCACGGCCAGCATCTATTGCGGCGTCAGCGATGATTTTCTGAAATAAATCTGTGGTCATCAGGCCAGAGCAGGAGAAGGTCAGCAGTACACCGCCTGGATTCAACAGCTGGATAGCCAGCATATTGATATCTTTGTAACCGCGGCATGCCCCCATCAGTTGGCTTTTGTTTTCGACAAACTTCGGTGGATCCATCACGATCACGTCGAACTTTTCACCTTGATCGCGGTATTTGCGCAGTAGCTTAAAGACATCGTCTCGGACGAACTCGGCTTTGCTCAGATCCAGCTTGTTCAGCTCGACGTTTTGTTTGGCCACATCGAGTGCCTCCTGGGAGGTATCGACGCTCACGACCTGGCTGCAGCCCCCCATCAGTGCGGAAACCGCAAACCCGCCGGTATAGGAGAAGCAGTTGAGGACGCGCTTGTTTGCAACGTACTGACGTGTTGCGAGACGGCTGTCACGTTGATCGAGGTAATAACCGGTTTTGTGACCGCCCTGAATATCCACCAGCAGTTTCATGCCATGTTCTTCAATAGGCAGCAGGGCGGGTGGCAGTTCGCCTGTTACCGGGCCTTGTGTCAGCTCCATACCCTCTTTTTTACGAACCGCCACATCACTACGATCGTAAATCGCGCATTCCGGGTAGAGGGATTGCAGGGCGCTAATCAGCGCCGCACGCTGGTATTCCGCGCCCGCGCTCAGCAACTGAAGCACCAGGAAGTGACCGAAGCGATCGATTGTCACGCCTGGCAGCCCGTCCGACTCACCGGCAATCAGGCGGTAGCTGTCCAGTCCGTCACGCTTTGCCAGCCATTCACGCCACTGCTGGGCTTGCTGCAGGCGGCGGGTGAAGAAGGCAATATCAATCGTTTCGTCTTTATCGAATGTCCAGACACGGGCGCGGATTTGGGATGCAGGCGAGTATGCGCCGCGCGCTAACCATTTTCCCTGGTGGTCAACGATATCGAGGGTTTCACCGAGGCTGGCTTTGCCTTCCATGCGGGCAACTGCGCCGGAAAAGACCCAGGGATGGCGGCGCAGTAATGACTTCTCGCGGCCTTTGGCTAACACTAAACGTACACTCATAATTTGCTATTCTGTCGATTCCAATGAAATGGCCGCCATTTTCCCGAGTTCAGTGAGGAAATGCAACGCGCCAGGCACGGATAAGGAAAATGAAGATGTCAAAAGTCTGCACAATGGCCTGGGTTTACGGCATGGTTCAGGGCGTTGGGTTTCGCTACAGCACGCAGCGCGAGGCGATCCAGCTTGGTTTAACGGGGTATGCGCGCAATATGGATGATGGAAGCGTGGAGGTGGTTGCCTGTGGTGATGCGGAACAGGTCAGCAAGCTTGTGGCATGGCTGAAAGCCGGTGGGCCACGCAGCGCACGGGTCGATAACGTTCTGACAGAACCCCATCAACCCGGCCGGGAATACGTTAATTTTGGTATTCGCTATTAAATGCATTTCACTGGTTTTGGCAGACCGGCGATTTTGGTCGCCTGTTTTGCCGGGCCTTTCGGGAACAGACGATACAGATAGCGGCTATTGCCTTTCTCTTCGCCAAATTTGTTCGCCATCGCCTTTACCAGCATGCGAATAGCAGGAGATGTATTAAATTCCAGATAGAATTCGCGCACGAATCGCACCACTTCCCAGTGTTCTGGCGACAGGACAATCGCCTCTTTCTCTGCAATCACCTCTGCCAGCGCTTCGCTCCACTGGCTGCTTTCTTTCAGATAACCGTCGTTGTCGGTTTCGATCTCTCTACCTTCAAAGCTCAACATAGTCATTCACACGTCAGTCAAAAACCGGTGCAGTGTAGCAAAAAACAAAGCCCCGCATAAGCGGGGCCTGTTTCAGCTCAGTATGAGTTAATCGCGGCTGGCGAAGCCCAGGATGCTCAACAGGCTGACGAAGATGTTGTACAGTGACACATACAGGCTCACGGTTGCGCGGATGTAGTTGGTCTCGCCGCCGTGAATGATATTGCTGGTTTCATACAGGATTGCACCTGAGGAGATCAGGATGAACACAGCGCTAATCGCCAGGTGCAGGGCAGGCAGTTGCAGGAAGATATTCGCAACCATGCCGACCAGCACAATCACAATACCGGCCATCAGCATACCGCCCAGGAAGGACATGTCTTTGCGCGTGGTCAGTACGTAGGCCGAGCAGCAGAAGAACACCAGCGCCGTTCCGCCCAGAGCCATGCCGATCACATCACCCATACCGGCAGACAAATACGCATTCAGAATGGGCCCCAGAATGTAGCCCAGGAAGCCGGTGAAGGCGAATGCAGACAAAATACCAACCGGTTTATCCGCCGTCTTATAGGTCAGGAACATCAAACCATACATACCGACGAGCGTCAGGATCAGCCCCGGCGAAGGCAGCATCAGTACAGTACTGGCCGTCGCGGTGATGGCAGAAAACGCCAGCGTCAGGCTGAGCATGAAATAGGTGTTACGCAGCACTTTGTGGGTGCTGAGCAGCGATGTGCGGTCGCGTGAAGAACTAATAATACGATCCATGAGTCACTCTCTTATGACAGATGTAATTAACGGCAAGAATAGAAAACAGCGCGTCAGTAACAAAGTGGTTTTACCCATCTTTACTCAACACCTTAGGCTAAGGGGTGGTTGTTTCTTCTACAGAAATACTTTTCCGCAGAATGAACAGCGGTTTAGCGAGTTTATTCAGATCAACATCTTATAGGTTACTGAAAAATATTGCGTTCTTTCACTTTGGACGCTAAGAGTAATTCCCGGATCGTCAAAAAAACAGACAATAAGGCGAAGGAAATGAAACCACAAACACGCACTAACTTTACACTCTCTTTGTTAACCGCAGGCATCCTGTGCGCCAGCACAGCGACGTGGGCGGCTAATGTGCCGGCAGGAACCCAACTGGCAGAGAAACAGGAACTGGTCAGGAATAATGGTAGCGAGCCCGCTTCACTCGACCCGCATAAAGTCGAAAGCGATGTCGAATTCAATATTATCAGCGATTTGTTCGAAGGGCTGGTGAGTGTATCCCCTACAGGTGAGATACAGCCTCGTCTGGCTGAAAAGTGGGAAAATAAAGACAATACGGTCTGGACATTCCACCTGCGTCCGGGCATTACCTGGAGTGACGGAACCGCCATTACCGCACAGGATGTGGTGTGGAGCTGGCAGCGTCTGGTTGACCCGAAAACCGCGTCTCCGTATGCCAGCTACCCGGGCAATATGCACATCACCAATGCGGCGGATATCGCACAAGGGAAAAAAGCCCCTGATTCGCTGGGCGTAAAAGCCATTGACGACACCACACTGGAAGTGACGCTCACCCAGCCAAATGCGGCATTCCTTGCGATGCTGGCGCACCCGTCACTGGTTCCCGTCGATAAAGTGTTGATTGGCCGCTATGGTGATAAATGGACCAAGCCGGAACACTTTGTGAGCAGCGGAGCTTACACATTATCGCAGTGGGTGGTCAACGAGCGGATAGTTGCCGAGCGTAACCCGCGCTACTGGGACAATGCGCACACCGTGATCAACAAAGTGACCTACCTGCCGATCACCTCTGAAGCATCCGATGTAAACCGTTATAAGGCCGGGGAAATTGACATCGTCTATACCGTGCCTATCAATCAGTTTGCGCAGTTGCAAAAAACCATGGGCAAAGAGCTGGACGTTTCCCCGCAGCTTGCCACTTACTATTATGAATTCAACACCACGCGGCCTCCCTTCAACGACGTGCGTGTACGTAAAGCGCTGAACATGGCACTTGATAAAGACATCATTGCTGAAAAAGTGTTAGGGCAGGGGCAGCGTCCGGCGTGGCTTATCAGCCAGCCTGAGATTGGCGGCGTGACGCTGCACAATCCTGGTTACGCCAGTTGGCCGATGGACAAACGCATTGCCGAAGCCAAAAAGCTGCTGAATGAAGCTGGTTTCAATGCGGGTCATCCTCTGAGCTTTAATCTGCTCTACAACACCTCCGAATCGCATCAGCGTATTGCGATTGCCGCCAGCTCCATGTGGAAGAAAAATCTCGGCGTGGAGGCGAAGCTGCAAAACCAGGAGTGGAAAACCATGCTGGATACGATGCATACCCATAACTTCGATGCAGTGCGTTACGCCTGGATTGCGGATTATGACGATGCGGCGACCTTCCTGAACAACTTCCGCACCGGTGACAGCGAAAACACCAGCCAGTACAGCAACCCGGCCTATGATGAAGCGCTGGTTAACGCCGCAAAAGCGAAAACCACGCAAGAGCGCGGCGCGTTCTATCAGCAGGCGGAAGATCTACTGGGCCGTGATGTGCCGGCAATTCCGGTATATCACTATGTCCGCACGCATCTGGTGAAACCGTGGGTGGGGGGCTTTACTCCGGATAAACTGGGGTATTACTACACCAAAGATATGTACATCAAAAAACACTAAGGCTCAGTGGTACGATTTTATGCTGATAAAATGGCCAATGCGTTGTCTATTCAACCGATTAAACGCGCTTTGGCTATTTTTCAGGCGAACGATTGTGTTCATGCTTTACAGGACGCAATGAGGTGTTTATAGTGCGCCTCACTTAGGAAGCGTGGCCGAGCGGTTGAAGGCACCGGTCTTGAAAACCGGCGACCCGAAAGGGTTCTAGAGTTCGAATCTCTACGCTTCCGCCAAATTCGAAAACCCTGCGATAGCGATATCGCAGGGTTTTTTGCTTTTCTGCGGTGCGAAAACGCAGGAGATGAAAATTAGAAAAATTCCTGCTTTACAAGGCGCTAATAGATGTTTATAGTGCGCCTCACTTTGGAAGCGTGGCCGAGCGGTTGAAGGCACCGGTCTTGAAAACCGGCGACCCGAAAGGGTTCTAGAGTTCGAATCTCTACGCTTCCGCCAAATTTGAAAACCCTGTGATAGCAATATCACAGGGTTTTTTCATTTCAGAATACGATTTACGGAAACCGGTATCCCATCAAAGCGAAAAGCGTTTCGCCACCCTGAACACTGGCAGAGAGAAAGCCCTCATCAGTCAGTGCCAGCGGGCGTCGCGTTACCGAGTTTCCGACATTGCCGCCAATAATCTCGATTTCATCAGCGCTCACGGAAACGACCAAATCCGTATGGCTGTTGTAATGACCCAGATGTTGATGATCGTAATCGACGACTTTATCGCTGTCCCTGTCCCAGCACACCAAATCCCCCACCTGGGGTTTGCGTTCGTTTAGCCTGAATCCCCAATACAGTGCGTTGGTATTCCCCTGGTTTCTGTCCCGGATAGATTTGCTGATGTACGTCGCATGCGAGGCGGAATATGCGAAGCGGTTCTCCGCACCAGACTGGCGCATGATCCAGGAAATAAAGGCTGCCGACCAGGGCCATTCATGATCCCGGCCGTCCAGATCATCTCGTCCAATGTTCTCCCAGTACTGGCCGACCCGTTGCCACCAGCCATCTTCACCCTCTTTATGCCCAATCTGCAGGATAGATCCTTTGCGGTTGTAACGTTGTCCACCAAAGAAGGTCCATTGCTCGATGGCACTGGACGCGACATTGGCTGCAAAGCCTGATGCAAGAGCAACCGCTGGGGAGCTGTTTGTGACGGGAGCGGCGCCGCCACTCCCCGCCGCGGGCGAGCCGATAAACGCGATGGTACTGGCGATAACCGGCTGGGTCGTATTACCCGTCGGGAGCGGTATGGTGGGCGACGGTTCGACAAGGACGCCATGCGCATTAATGGGGATCTGAGAGAGAGCCCAGTTCCCGCGCGCAATTTCGAATCGCAAGCATTTGGTTCGGTAAACGGTAGGGTGGAGCTCAGGGTTGCTGTGTGTCGCTAGCCATGCGTCCCTGACATCAACATACTGGGTAATCCATTTACGTTCATTGCCGCCATTCGCTGGGGGAACTTCCGGAAAGCGGGAGCGCAGGAAGGGGAGAATACCATTGCTATGGATGAAGGAGTCGTAGATGACGAGCATGGAGAGCGCCTCCTGAAAACCGTACTTCTGCGCCCAGTTAAATGCGGGAGTGAAATATCGCGCATCAAAAAATGTATCCTGCACGGACTTCATGACGGGGTCTTTACTGCCAGCCTGCACCAGCAGAGAGATGAACTGGGCATGATCCACCAGGGGGGTTTGCCCAATCAGAGACACGAACGGGGCCAGTGCCGCGCTGAATAGCCCATTCGCGTTGACATACTGGCTAATCAGTTCCTGAAGGTTTCCATATTCCGTTGTTTGCGAACGGCCATAGGTGATTTGTCGAATCCGGTGTGGGCCATCATGGAAGATGGCGATTGCCGCATAATCCCCTCCGGCAGAGCCTGTTTCGAACGCATTCAGAACGCGTTCACACAGGCTTTTTTGTACAGGCGTGAGTATCATAAAACCCCCTTTTCTGAGCATGAGTCGATAAGGCTATCTGCTGAGTTCGTGCCTGACGGCGCTCGCGGAAAAGAGTAAAAGCCCGATATACATCCGGCCTTATGTGTTCTTTTTCCTGGATTTGCCGGGTTCAGGCGGTTTTGGCCCGGTGGAGCGTATCTGCATAACGCGCTGAAGAATGTCGAACCAGAACGGGCCGCCCAGCGAGACGGCGAAGATGGTGATAAGCAAACCAATGGCTTTTGTCAGGTATCCCCATCCGATGGGAAGGGTCTTCCATCCGAGCGAGAAACCAACAGACTGCACAGCCGACATGGCCTGGTTGTAGTCAGTTCTGGCTTTTTCGGCCGGATCGACGGGCGGTGAGCCAGGGTCATTACTGACGCGATGGGGACTCTCTCGCGTGTATTGTTCCGTTATTACCAGCATCTGCTCCCGTGCTACCGGATTGGCTGCCAGCAATGTCGCCAGGTTGATTGTGTCAACGTTTGCACTGCTGACCAGGAAGGCGGCAACAATCAGCGTTATGGTCTGCGTTCGGCGCTTGTACCAGCCGGAAGCACGATCCATTGCAGCATCGAATTGTGCTTCAACCGCTTTACGAAATTTGTCGGTGTCGTTACCTGTCTGCATCACCAGCGTGTCAAGAACACCTTTTATGCGATTATCCTCGACGGAGCCCGGCAGGGCGTTTACCCCAGCGGAGAGTGTCGACATCGCACTCCGCCCAATGACGAGCGCCTGCACGACCTGTCCGACAATTGCCGACGGAATGTAAGAGGGGCGTCCTGCGTTCCCTTTGCTAAGCGACTGGATCAATGGATGGTCAAAAAATTGCGTGACAAATTGCGTATTTGGGGCCAGTTCTCCTGAAAATAACTCGTTAAGCGCAGCTTCCAGATTTTTGCTACGAAAACCCGTTCCGGCAGAAATGGCCTCCACGATGGACGTGCAGGCTATTCCAAACATGAAATAGACGGTCATAAGCCCAATCAGTACATCAAGCATCTCCAGTCCAAACATGTTGTTCCCCTTATTGTCCGCGAAACACGGCTGGTTGCTCCCGGAAACATTGCAGGTTGTAGACTGAGAATATGCACTGAGGGTGAGAGATGAGCGTTAAGAGGTTCGTCGTAATTTGAGGCGGGCAGTCAATCGTTAGTCGCAGTTTTTGGCCATAAAATGAGGCATACACTTTTATCTGAGCAGCCCAGCGCCGGTGTGTTTTTCATAGACGCGTAAATGAATGAGCCCATTCGCCTCAGGAGACGATCATGTTTTATTTCCGGATTAATAAACTGCGCATATTTGATAACCATGAGAATGCGTTTCTCTTTTTCAAACGTGACCTTGCGCAAGTTAAGCTGATCAGTTTTGTCACGGCCGATGACCAAATACCGATACTGGATGCGTGGATCGCCGAAATCGATACAGCCAGGAAGGCACAGCTTCTTGAACAGGCTGTTCGACAGATTGCGTCGACGCGGGTGCTGACTGAAATTGCCAACGTTAAAGACAATGCGGTTCTGACGTTTGGGGATACCGGATATGTGCTCTATCAGTCTGTGGCGATCCCGGAGGATTTTAACTGGTGTCTTATTGCAACGGAGGGAGACGACAACGTACGAGCTATCGGTGAGCAACTCGATAGCATTGTGAACCATCCTGAGTTTGACCGTTTTGCCGCAAACATGGGCACGTTGATTCTGGGGGCGGCAAATCCCGCGTATGCCGCAGGTGTGATAGTCACAAAGTTTTTGACGACGGTGGCGGCCGATGCGCTCAAGAAAAATGGTGATGACCAGTTGGGCATTCTGTATATGTCACTCAACAGAAAAGAGCACTATCTCTACGGCGAGCGGAAAAGAGACGGGATCCCCGATCTGACCGGGAACTTACGCGTGGATTATTCCATTTTTGCGTTCTGACAACCCACAGACAAACCACAAGGCATGACACACCACCTTGTGGTTCAACCATCCCTATAGCCCAATCACCAGTTCCCCTGAGTGACTCCGGGAGCAGCACAGCGCTACCTGCTGATCCGCAGCGGCTTTCTCCGCCGCCGACTGAACCGTATCCCGGTGATCCACCACGCCATCAATCACGGGCGTCAGGCACGCGCCGCAAATCCCCATTTCACAGGAGAGCGGAACCGCAACGCCGTTAGCCAGCAGCACCTGGGCTATGGTCTTATCCGCAGGTACAGGCCAGCTTTCACCGGTAGAGGAGAGGGTGACGGTAAAAACGTCGCCGTTATCGCTGCCAGAACAGGACGACACCGGCTGGAAAGCCTCGCTGTGGATCTGCGTCTCGGACCAGCCCAGGGACACGCCAGCATCGCGTACCTGAGCCATAAAACCTTCCGGGCCGCAGACGTAGGCATGTAAACCCCCATCAGGCGGAGGCAGAACCTCCATCAGTGTGGTGCGTGGGCTCTGCCCGTCACGGGAGCTATGGAGCACGTAAGTACCATACCTGAACGGGCGTGACAGGGCCTGAAGGAAGGCAGCACTGCCTGGGTGTTTGACATAGTAATGCAGCGTAAACGGCGTTTCTGAGGCCTCCAGATGCAAGGCCATCGCGTACAGCGGCGTAATGCCAATACCCGCAGCCAGCAGCAGAACGTGCTGTGCCTCCTGTAGCGGGAACAGATTGCGCGGTGAGGAGATAAGCAACGTCTGACCGGGGCGTAGCATCTCATGAATATAGCGTGATCCGCCGCGAGACTGCGCTTCCCGCGCCACGCAGATAAGATAGCGCTTTTCCTCACGCTGCCCGGTCAGCGAATACTGACGGACAATCCCGCAAGGCAGATGGACGTCGATATGTGCCCCAGGTTGCCAGTCAGGAAGTGTCTCCCCGTTGGCTGAAACCAGCCTGACCGCCAGGCTCTTATCGCCCTGACGCCATAATCCCTCAACCATAACGCTCAGCATCTCACTCATGACGCGCCTCCAGTCACACCAGGAAAAATTCGCCAAAACCCATTTTTTTCAGCCCACGGCGATAGGCAATAGAGCTTCTGTCCGCAGGAATATGGGCTTCCAGAGTGAGATCCAGCGGAAGTCTTTCCGGCCGCTGGGTCTCCACCATCAGGCGATCTTCTTCAAACACCCGTAAATTGAAGGCATGAACATCTTCAACCGGAATATGCAGGTCAAAATTCCGCGCGATAGGGGCAAACATACGCGTCACGCGGGAAGATACCGGTGAGGCGGCGTTCATGATCACCAGCCGTGATTCGCCCGGAAAGTGGATCGTAAGCGTGGCGGTAAATGGCAGGTGCATCTCAAAATGACGCAACCACTGGAAGCCTTCCGGCGCACGCAAATCAGAGTTGGCCGGGTAATTGCTCACCGAACTCCAGTAATCCGCAATGAAGCCAAACCCGGTTTCCTGCGGCTGATACACCGGAACGACCTGGTTATCCGGGTCGGCAAAGGTATCCGTGTGGATCCACGCGAAGTGGGCGACATCGAGAAACCCTTCCACCTGGCGACCGGCAAAGCCGTTAACCTCAAACGCCGGGCAGTTAATCTGCTGAAACCCTGCGTCGTCCCAGTGGGGCATCGTGGGGAGCGGCATCGGGTTTTCAGGCTCCCAGGCGAGACAGGTCCAGATCAGGCCATAGCGCTCTTCCACGGCAAAGCTGGTCAGATTCAGTTTTGCCGGCACGGGCTGGTCAGGGCTTGAGGGAATTCGGTTACAACGTCCGTCCTCGCCAAAACGTAAACCGTGGTAAGGACAGATAATGCCCTCCTCGTCGTGAAATCCGAGCGTCAGCGGCACGCCGCGATGGGGGCAGACGTCGCGTGCAACCACCACCTGGTCTTTAATGCGATAGATCACCAGTTGTTCATCGAGCAAGGTGGCTTTAACCGGGGCCGGGCCAATGTCACATGCCCGCGCGACCGGATGCCAGCATTTCGCCAGGCGCAGCCAGTCTTCTGGCTCAAAGGTGCAATGGGCGGGTGGGGTAGGGAGTTCTCTTCTCATGGTTATCCTTCCTGCCGGTAAGGCAACAGTGTCAGCCTAAAGGTCCGCCCTGAATGGTGTCGCACAGGCCATTAATAATGCGCTCGCCGGTTTCTGCTTCGAGCTCTTTGTACCACGCCTGAGTCAGCGCCATATCTTTGCCGTGAGTGATGTCACAGCGTTTGCGTGCCTTGAGTACCAGGTCGCGGACGCGGTCACAGCGCAGGGCCTCATACTGACGTAGCGCCAGCTCAATGTTGTGGTTTTCGCGCAGACAATCTCCCAGCACCACGGCGTCTTCCATTGCGGCGCAACCGCCCTGGCCGATATCCGGCGTGGTGCTGTGTCCTGCATCGCCCAGCAGGGCGACGTTGCCGCGCACCAGGCTGTCGAACGGATCGATATCATGGATCTCAATCCGGTTGGTGGTTGTGGGATCAAGCGCCGCGATAAGTTTCTGTACCGGCTCGGCCCAGCCGCTGAAATAGCGGGTGAGATCGGCCCGCAGGGTGCTGCGATCTTCAGCAAGCCCCGCTGGTAGCGGTACGTCAAAGAAGAAATAGAAACGCCCCCCGGAGACGGGCATCAGCGATACGCGTTTGCCTTCGCCGACAAACGTCGTCCACTGATGTGCAGGGGCGATGGTTTCGTCAATCTCCACCAGACCATTCCAGTTAACGTAACCGGCATAGCGACGCTCCGGGGTATAGCCCAGAACATATGGACGCAACACTGAATGACTGCCGTCGGCAGCAATCAGAAAATCGCCCTGCGCCGTTGTACCGTCCATAAAGTGGACGGTGACGCCCTCGGCCGTCTCATTGACCTGCGTGACGCGTTTGCCGAACTGCACCGCGTCGCGTCCCCAGAAATCGAGCATTTCCCGTTGCAGCTCGGTGCGCGATACAGGGCAGGGTCTGCCGCCTGTACGCGCCACCAGCGGCGCGAGGCTAAACTGGGTGAGAATATCGCCGCGTTGATAGTCGCAATAGGCCATCTCATGCATCGGGCCGCCATAGGTTTCCATCATCTCGCCCATGCCAAGATGGTTCATGCACTTCACGCCGTTAGGCCAGACGGAGATGGCCGCGCCTACGGGCTTGATCTCTTTCACAGCTTCAAACACGGTACACACAATGCCGGCATTTTTGAGTGCCACGGCTGCGCTTAATCCGCCAATCCCCGCACCAATCACGATGGCTTTCATGCTTCTCTCCTTTTGCAGGTGGTGTAACGGGAAAGAGCAATTTGCGTACCAGAGTGGCAAAGTAAGAGTTAACGGCATCATTCCCGCGTGATGTGCACTGACGTGGTGCGTGTTGACCCTGATGTTGCCATTTTGTGAATCAATAATTTCCAAACCAGGGGCCGGGAATCGACTGTTTCACAGAGTGCGAAAGAGTGGCGTGCTTTGTGCAATGACCTGACAACACGATTTCAACGGGAAACACCATGATTGCACTGAATGATTTTAATCGACTGGAGCACGACGAGGCTGTCGCCTGCTTACGTCCGTGTGTGGCCATTGAGAGCTGGTCTGAGGCCCTGGCAGATGCCCGTCCTTTTGCCAGCCTGTCAGCCTTGTTTGATTATGGGCATGGGATTTCTCTCGCCTGGGACGAAGCCGCACTGGCTCAGGCGCTCAGCGCTCATCCCCGTATCGGGGAAAAGCCAGCAGGCCAGCAGACGCACGCGGCGATGTCTCGCCAGGAGCAGTCTGCGGTTAACGACTGCGACGCCGATCTTACACAGTCTCTGAGGGAGGGGAATGCCCGTTATGAGGCCCGGTTTGGGCGTGTCTTTTTGATCCGCGCGAAAGGACGTAGCGGAGAGGCGATCCTGCAGGCACTGGAACAGCGTCTGAAAAACAGCGATGCTGAAGAGGTGCAGTCAGCCCTGACGCAACTGCGCGAAATCACGTTATTACGGCTGGAAGGAGTGGTTGGCGAATGAATACACTCAGTACCCATATTCTCGATATCTCCACAGGTAAACCCGCACAGGGCGTGACGGTTCGTCTTGAGTGCCACGGTGAGGTGGTTGCGGCGGAGATCACCAATGATAACGGTCGTATCCGTGAATTTGTCCCCTTCCTGACGGCGGGGCACTACCGCCTGGTGGCGGAGACAGGTCTGTGGTTTAGCGCAACGGGCCGCAATACGGTCTACCCCTGCGCGCAAATTGATTTTGTGGTGGGAGAGACGGCAGATGAGCACTTCCATCTGCCGTTTGTCATTGCACCGGGAGGCTGGTCAACTTACCGTGGCAGTTGACCATACCTGCTGACCATTGACCCAGGTTTCGCTAATATTGCGCTCATCTCCCAGAGTCATCAGCACGAATAACTGCTCATACACATCCTTACAGCGTCCATTACGCAGGCGCTGTAACGGGGTTACTGCCGGGTCAATCACCACAAAATCGGCCTCTTTACCTGGAGTGAAATTACCAATTTTGTGATCCAGTCGCAGGGCATGTGCGCCGCCCAGCGTGGCGTGGTAGAAGGCTTCACTGGCGCGTAGCCGGTAGCTCTGTAACTGACCGACCTTATAGGCCTCGCCCAGCGTGCGCAGCATGCTGAACGTCGTTCCCGCCCCCACATCTGTTCCGATGCCCATCCGCACTCTGTTTTGCCAGCAGGCGGGTAAGCGAAACAGACCGCTGCCGAGAAACAGGTTAGACGTGGGGCAAAACGCGACCGCCGAGCCGGTATCATGCAGACACTGCCACTCTTTCTCGTGCAGATGAATACCATGGGCAAAAACGCTGCGCTCTCCGGTCAGTCCATAGTGGTGATACACATCCAGATAACGCTCATGCTCCGGCCAGAGATCGTTTACCCAGGCCACTTCGTTCGGGTTTTCGCTCAGGTGGGTTTGCAGCCAGGTGTCCGGAAACTCCTCTCTGAGCAGGCTGACTGCAGCGAGAAGCTCAGGGGAGGAGGTCGGGGCAAAGCGTGGTGTAATGGCATACCCCAGCCGTCCCTGATGCTGCCAGCGCAGGATAAGCTCCCGCGTCTGGCGGTAGCTCTGTCCGGCGGTTTCGGTCAGGTAATCAGGTGTATGCCGGTCCATCATCACTTTACCAGCAATCAGCCGCATGTTGAGGCGCAGGGCCTCGCGAAACAGCGCGTCGACGGATTCAGGATGTAATGTGCAAAACACCAGCGCCGTCGTCGTGCCGTGGCTCACCAGTTGATTCACGAAAAATTCGGCTATCCCGGCGGCATACGCTTCATCGGCAAACTGACTCTCCACTGGAAATGTGTAGGTGGTTAGCCACTCCAGAAGCTGCTCGCCAAACGCGCCAATCATCTCCGTTTGCGGATAATGGACGTGTGCATCGACAAAGCCAGGCAGCAACAGCTTGCCCCGCAGGTCGGTGTAACCTTTATGGGGATCAAGGTACTGCTCACCTTCACGCCAGGCCATGTGCGCCACGATGTTGCCGTCCTGAATAAACAACAACCCATCGTCAAGGTAGCGTGCGTGGTGGGCGATAGCGTCTGCGCTGTCGCAGACTTCGGCAATATCAAAGAATGCGCCGCGGATCGCTGTCTGATAATCCATCATGATTCCTGCCTTATTGTTTGCGTTGCGGGTAAGCAGGAAAAAGCAAAAACAGTGCCAGTATGAGAGGAGCCGCAGCACTGTGCTGCGGCCAGGTCAGGCGGGGTTACTCTTTTTGCGCTGCGATGTTTGCGCGAAAGTGTGTCTCTGTGGCTGCAACGCGCTCTTCGCGTGCCAGCCAGCGGTAGGTTGCGCCCCCCAGGAACACACCGATAAACCAGCTAAAGTTTGCCACTTCGTGCAGGGAAGGGATAAAGCTGATGACCAGACCAATCGCCACGGAGGGAATCAGTGCCCCAATGGCCTTCGGGTTAAAGCCGTTGCGATACCAGTATTTGCCTTTCGGCGTATCGTCAAATAGATCGTCTACGGAAACGTTGCCGCGTTTAATCAGATAAAAGTCCGCAATCAGAATACCGAACAGCGGGCCGATAAACGCGCCGAGCACATCCAGGGTGTAGTGGATAAGTTCCGGGGAGTTAAAGAGGTTCCACGGGGTTAACAGAATAGAGCCGACGGCGGCAATCATCCCGCCGGTGCGGAAGCTGATCTTCTGTGGTGAACAGTTGGAGAAATCAAACGCCGGGGAGACAAAGTTCGCCACGATGTTAATACCGATAGTGGCGGTAATCATGGTCAGCAGGCCAATCGCCACGGCCAGGTCGTTACCTACACGACTGACGGTTTCAATCGGATCGGTGATCATGCGGCCAAACAGCGACTGCGTGCCGGAAACAATGACCACGGTGACAATCGAGAACAACAGGAAGTTGAATGGTAAGCCCCAGCGGTTGCCCCGGCGGATCTCACCCATGCTTTTACCGTAACGGGAGAAGTCACCGAAGTTGAGCAGCGGGCCGGAGAAGTAAGAGACAACCAGTGCCGTAGCGGTAATCATCTGCCAGGTTTGCTCGCCCGCGCTCAGCGATTTGCTGGCGAGGGTAAAGGAGATCCCGTCGAAACCCGTCTTGTATACAATCCATCCTGCCAGCGCCAGCATCACCACATAGACAGCCGGACCGGCGATATCGATAAAGCGCTTAATGGCGCTCATACCATGCCAGAAGACCATCGCCTGTAGCACCCACATGATGGCAAAGCAGACCCAGCCAAGATGCGACAGCCCCAGGAATGAATCCGTGGTCAGGGCGCTCAGCGACGGCCAGAATTTCAGCCCGACCAGCATCAGGGCATTTGCGGCAAGGTAGGTCTGAATGCCGTACCAGGCAAAGGCGATAAGCCCGCGGATCACCGCCGGAATGTTGGCCCCGAACACGCCAAAGGCCTGACGGCAGATGACTGCATAAGGCACGCCCGCCATCTGGCTTGGTTTCGCCACCAGATTGGCGCATAACTGCACAATACAAATCCCCACCAGCAGGCAGAGCAACACCTGCCAGCTTGCCAGCCCGAGCGTGAAGAAACTCGCGGCGACAACATATCCCCCCATGCTATGAACATCCGACATCCAGAAAGAAAAGATGTTGTACCAGCTCCAGTTCTGGTCACGCGTGGGTGCCAGATCCTCATTGCAAAGCCGAGGGCTGTATACAGCACCGGAATCAGCGGCCTTAACCTGATGCGCGTTTTGTGTATTTGGCATGAAACCTGCTCCTGTGAATGAAAACCCGTTTAATGGGATTACAAACGGTGTTGCAGGATCCAGGCCAAAATAATAAATCTTGTATGCAATATTTTATTTTTATGTATACGATTCGATATCGGAAAGTAAAAAGTGGAGTGGTTAATGAACAACGTGAAAAGTCTGCATGCCGCGCCAGACCTGCATGACAAAGACGAATCCATCTATCAGTCGCTGATGACAGCCATTGTCGAACATCAGTTGCTGCCGGGAAGCAAATTACCGGAAGAGGCGCTGGCCGAGGTGTTTGGCGTTAGCCGCACGGGCATCCGCAAGGTGCTGCAACGACTCGCGGCTGTGCAAATGGTCACGTTAACGCCCAAACGTGGTGCACACGTCGCCAGTCCGACGGTAGAAGAGGCACAGCATATCTTTCGTACCCGCGCATTACTGGAGGTGGCAAATCTGCCCGATGTGCTGGCGCACTGTCAGCCGCCGCACCTGGCGGCACTGGAGGCGATCATCCGTCAGGAACAGCAGGCGCACGAGGCCTACGACGGCCCGGCGGCGATCCGTCACTCTGCTGATTTTCATATTCAGTTGCAGGCCATTTCAGGCAATCAGGTGCTCACTGAAATGGTGACCAGCCTGAGCCAGCGTTCGTCACTGGTCATCGCCGCATGGGGCGCGCCGTGGCGTCAGGGTTGCCGCTGTAACGACCATGAGCAGCTGGTGGATCTGCTGCGCCAGAAAGCACTTCAGCCGTTAAGTGATGCCCTGATGCACCATTTTGAACATATTGTCGCCAGCCTTTGCTTTGAGCGGGCGGGTGAATGCTTACCTGATTTTGCCCGGCTGTTTGCGGGCCACAAGGAGTCGTAATGTCATCTGTGTGTATACAAGTGATCAACCCCAATACCAATCCGGGGATGACTGAAACCATCGGTGCAGCCGCGCGAGCCGTTGCGGCGCCGGGAACCGAGATCCTGGCCGTTTGCCCGAGCGAAGGTGTGCCCTCTATCGAAGGTCACTTTGATGAAGCCATTGCGGCGGTCGGCGTTCTCGAGCAAATCAGCGCGGGACGCCAGCAGGGGGTGGATGGTCATGTTATCGCCTGCTTTGGCGATCCGGGTCTGCTCGCTGCGCGTGAGCTGGCTCAGGGGCCGGTGATAGGCATCGCGGAAGCCGCCATGCACATGGCGACAATGGTGGCGACGCGTTTTTCTATTGTCACCACTTTGCCGCGCACGCTGATCATCGCTCGCCACCTTCTGCACCAGTATGGTTTTCAGGATCACTGTGCTGCCCTGCATGCGATCGACTTACCGGTTCTGGCACTTGAAGACGGTAGCGGTCTGGCACAGGAGAAAGTCCGGGCGCGGTGTATTCAGGCGATTAAAGAGGATGGCAGCGGGGCGATTGTGCTGGGCTGTGGCGGGATGGCGACCCTGGCGCAGGAGCTGACGCGTGAGCTGCATGTGCCGGTGATTGACGGCGTCAGTGCGGCGGTGAAGATGGTTGAATCGCTGGTGGCACTGGGGCTATCGACCAGTAAACAGGGCGATCTCGCTTTTCCGGAACGCAAGGCGTTGAGCGGTAAATTTCAGGTATTGAATCCATTTTAATTTTAAGGGGGTCGTGATGGCGCTTTTTGAACAGGACTATCCGCGTGACTTGCGCGGATATGCGGGGAAACCACCGCATGCGCAGTGGCCAAACCAGGCCCGTATTGCCGTCCAGTTTGTTCTCAATTACGAAGAGGGGGCGGAGAACCATGTGCTGCATGGTGACGCGGGTTCTGAGCAATTTCTCTCGGACATCATCGGAGCAGCCAGCTACCCGGACCGACATATGTCGATGGATTCCCTCTATGAATACGGCAGCCGGGCCGGGTTCTGGCGTATCCATAATGAATTTAGCCGGCGCGGGCTGCCTTTAACGGTCTTCGGCGTGGCGATGGGGCTGGCGCGCCATCCTGATATCGTCGGGGCTATTAAAACCGCGAATTACGATGTCGTCAGCCACGGCTGGCGCTGGATCCACTATCAGAATATGGACATCGCTCAGGAGCGCGAGCACCTGCAAAAAGCGGTGCACGTTCTGACCGATCTGTTTGGCAAGCCGCCAACGGGTTGGTACACCGGACGCGACAGCCCCAACACCCGTCAGCTGGTGGTGGAGCACGGTGGGTTTGACTATGACAGTGACTACTACGGTGACGATTTACCTTTCTGGACTGAGGTGGCGTGCAGTGACGGCGCACGCAAGCCGCACCTGATTGTGCCCTATACCCTTGATGCCAACGACATGCGTTTCGCCACGGCGCAAGGGTTCAACACCGCAGAGCAGTTCTACACCTATCTGAAAGACAGCTTTGATGTGCTCTACGAAGAGGGCGAAGACGCTCCCAAAATGATGTCCATTGGCATGCACTGCCGTCTTTTGGGACGTCCGGGACGGTTCCGCGCACTGCAACGTTTTCTGGATTACGTCCAGCAGCATGACCGCGTGTGGGTCTGTACGCGCCAGCAGATCGCCGATCACTGGCGGGAAGCGCATCCTTTCCAGAGATAAAGATCATCCAGACTTCTCTGCTGCCTGGAGGGGGGAGCGCAGTGCGAAGCACCGATTTTCTGCGGGGCCGCGGGGATGGATAAGAGGGAGCGCGGCCCCCTTATCCCGTTCACGGGTTGAGAAATGACAATATTCACAGGTCAAAAGGTGAACGGCGTTAACCGCATAGTCCGTCAACTGGACATTAAACTCACCTGTGCCCCCACAATCCTCCACCCGTAAGAAAATCTCACCCACGTCTGTTGCTGGCGTCCAATTCGCTCCGTTCCCTCACGCGTAAACTCCGTACTGCACACTGCATAATCCTCCCCAAAAGTGGTGATCACCGTATGGCGCAACACCCGCTGCAATCCGGCTGAAGGGCGCGCGGCACGAAAAGCACGGATCTCATCAATACCGTACAGGTTTTCTCCCGCCCCCAGTCGCACGGTGTTTTTGTCATGCCAGAAGAGTTCATCCAGCACCGCAATATTGTTACTGACCAGCGCATCCTCATAGCGATAAAACGCTGCGGTGACGTCGGCCAGTACCCATGGCAGGTTAATGTCATCGTGACTGATCATTGCACCATCTCCGCTGGACGGGCATCGGTGATCCCGCTCTCTTCCAGTACCCGCGCAACACGCAGGCAGGCCTGTTCGTTAAACGGCGCAGCAATCAGTTGCAGGCCAATGGGAAGTCCTTCAGAGGTACGCAGCGGTACGGTCGTGACCGGTAGCCCTAAAAACGAAATTGGTTGAGTGAGCATCCCCATGCTGGCGCGAACTGGCAGTGACTGACCGTTGATCTCCATTGTTTGCTCACCAATCCGCGTAGCACTGCAGGGTGTGGCGGGGGCGATCAGCACGTCGGCTTGGGTAAACAGGGCTTTGCATGTCTGCTGGGCGTGGCGACGAAAACGCTGAGCCTGGATATACCAGGCAGAAGGGATCATCGCCCCTGCCAGCAGGCGTTCACGGGAGTGCGGTTCAAACCGCTCCGGTAGGGTGCGAAGCGCCGGAAGATACTGATTTCCCCCCTCTGATGCGCTGATGATAAAGGCAGCTGAACGGGCCAGTTCCGCCTCCGGGAAAAGCAATTCGTCGCGCACATCAAGCGCTTTTGCCACGCGTGCAACGGCATCACGCGCATCGCTGTCGCTCCAGGTCGCGAAGTACCCGCCGAGCACAGCGCAACGCAATCCCTCCAGCCCTCTTGAAAGCAACGGACGGGTTTGCTCCCGCGAACTCTCCGCCTGAAAACCGTCACTGGTATCGCGTCCCTGAAGGGCATCGTAAACCGATGCGAGATCGCTCACCCGACGGGCGAAAGGGCCGATATGATCCAGGCTGGCGACAAACGGGTGGCTGCCGGAACGGGAAAGGCGGCCAAAGGTTGGCTTCAGCCCGTAGAGTCCGCATAAAGAGGCGGGCACGCGAATGGAGCCGTTGGTGTCTGTCCCGAGAGAAAAATGGACCAGGCCAGAGGCCACGGCCGCAGCTGATCCTCCCGACGACCCTCCGGCAATGCGCGCCAGATCGTGCGGGTTGTGTGTCGCACCGTAGTGGCTGTTTTCGGTCGTAAACCCGTAAGCGTAGGCATCCATGTTGACCATTCCGGAGAGCAATCCTCCGGCGCTACGCAACTGACGCACCGCAAAACAATCTGCCGTGGCGGCAGGACGCTGGCTGAACAGCTCCGCGCCGGCGAGGGTGGTATGCCCGGCAACATCAAACAGATTTTTCACCGCGTAGGGAATTCCGGCCAGCGGCGGCAGGGGACGTTTCTCCCGACGCAGGGTATCGATATTGTCGGCCTCCGCCAGCATCCGTTCTTCGGTGATGGCGGTCCAGGCGTTGATCTGCGGGTTTAGGTCAGCGATAGCATCCAGTGTCTGACGCGCAATCTCGCGGGCGCTGAGTTCGCCTGCGGCTAACGCCCGCTGGATTTCACTCATACTCATGGCGTGTAGCATCATGCTTTATATACTCCTGCGATCTCCAGACGGTCATCCAGTGGCAATGCCATCAACGGCGCAGCCATGGCCGCAATGCGGCTGAACTGGAGCTGTAGCTCGGTGCGGCGAGCGTCATCCAGTTCGACGCCCAGAAGGGACTCCATCTGGGCCAGGTAGGTATGCCAGTCGGGTTGGGGGGTAGTCATGGGTGGGTTTCTCCTCAGAATCCGGCGGCGGAGCCGTTGCTGCGTGGGTCGAATGCGCCTTCAAACAGGCCGTTGGGGTGGCGAACAATCGCCCCTGCGTGCCCCATCGCTTCGCTAAAGTCCGGGAACACTTCGACGTCATGGCCCAGCGCCCGCAGATGGTCAAGCGTGTGCGATGAGAAGCGTCCCTCCAGTTTTAAGGTGTCGGAGGTTTGGCCCCAGGTGCGCCCCAGTAGCCAGCGCGGGCGGGTGATGCTCTCCTGTAGCGGCACGCCCTGGATCACATAGCGTGTAAACAGGGCTGCCTGGGTCTGCGGTTGTCCGTCACCGCCCATAGAGCCATAGACCATCACCCGTCCGTCATGCAGTCTTGCCGCTGCCGGGTTCAGGGTATGGAACGGTTGTTTACCGGGGGCGAGGGCCAGAAGGTGGGCAGGATCGAGACTGAAAGATGCCCCACGGTTTTGCCAGACAATCCCCGTGTCGGGCAGGACCACGCCGCTGCCAAATTCATGGTAAATGCTCTGGATAAACGAG
The DNA here is from genome assembly GCF_013782625.1 of Enterobacter sp. RHBSTW-00994. Classification (NCBI taxonomy): domain Bacteria; kingdom Pseudomonadati; phylum Pseudomonadota; class Gammaproteobacteria; order Enterobacterales; family Enterobacteriaceae; genus Enterobacter; species Enterobacter sp. RHBSTW-00994. Next base: position 1,684,069 of record NZ_CP056199.1, read on the forward strand.
ACAGCAAGGCCACTGCTGTCCATGACACCCATCCACACCGTGTCCCCTGGGCCTTTACCTGTGCCCCACGGCGCAGCCTGGTTATCGTCAATTCGCCCAGCCAGCGCCTGAAGTTTGGCGGACTCCAGCAGGCCCTGAATATCCGTTTTCAGATCGCGCGGATCGGTGATGTGGGCATCCCGCAGACCAAAGGCCAGTTTGGTGGCTTCCACAATGCGGTGCAGGGTGGTCGCGTCATCGGCATCCGCCATGTTAAGGCAATCGGTGATCCCGAGGATGGCCAGTGACACCAGCCCCTGCGTGGGTGGCGCGAGGTTCCACACCTCGCCCTGCTGATGCTGTAGCCTGAGTGGTGTGGTCCGCCGCGCGACGTGCTGATTCAGATCGGCAAGGGTGATGGGAAGGCCATATTTTTCCATGCCGTGGGCCAGACATTCCGCCAGCGGACCACGGTAAAAACTGTCCAGCCCCTCTTCGGCCAACTGTGTCAGGGTAGAGGCCAGCGCAGGCTGATAAAAACGGCTCCCGACCTGAGGAGGTTCACCGTCCACAAGCCAGGTCTCGGCAAAACCGGGAACCTCTTTCAATTCGGCTAATTTACTGGCCGTGGCACTGGCCTGAGAGGCCGTAACCGGCGTGCCGTTCCGCGCGTAACCAATGGCATCAGACAGCAGGCGACTCAATGGCAGCGCCTTGCCGCACATTTCGTGCGAAACCTTCAGTGCTTCGTCCCAACCGCTCACCGTGCCTGCCACGGTGAGGGCGGCACGCGGGCCGCGATGAGGGATATGCGCGTGATCGCGGTAGGCGTCCAGCGTCGCCAGCGAGCCTGCCGCACCGCTGGCATCGATAGCAACCGGCTCGCCATCGGGTGGGATGATAAGCCAGAAGCCATCGCCGCCCAGACCGTTCATATGGGGATAGACAACGGCTATCGTGGCGGCTGCCGCGACCATCGCCTCAATGGCGCTGCCACCTTCGCGCAAGACAGCCAGCGCGCTCTGGCTGGCAAGATGGTGGGGGGCGACCGCCATCCCGTGTACGGAAACATTACTGTGCATGGGGAGTCCTCATGACCCGAAAGAGGATCTGAGGGTTGCAAAAGCTGTTCCAGTTCTGAGAGAAAAGTTTCACGCCAGCCATAACGCATCTTTTTAATAAGATGGCATGCATAATGAAAGGCAGATACCCTACATCCATTCGCGTTGCAGTAATGCGCATTGCCGCCTGGAGTATGAGAGGCGTGCAGTGAAACGAAAGTTACAGAGGTCTTATGGAACAGCTTGATGAACGACTGAAAGGGCAGTATGGGTCACTCTCGCCGCAGGAACAGCGGGTAGCCGATTTCATTTTCGATCACTTCGACGACCTCATTAGCTACAACAGTGCCGAACTGGCACAACTGAGCGGAGTATCGAAAGCCACGGTAAGCCGCCTGTTTAAGCGTCTGGGCTACGAAAAGTATAAGGATATGCGTGAGGAGCTGCGCACGTTGCGTCAGAGCGGCATGCCGCTGACGGATAACCGTGATGCGGTACAGGGCAACACTTTGCTGGCGCGCCACTACAAGCAGGAGATGGCCAACCTGACGCAGTGGGTGAATGCCCTGGATGCCCGGCAATTTGCCGAGGCGATGGCCTGCATGGTCAGGGCGCGGCGGATCATCATTATTGGGATGCGAAATGCCTATCCTGCGGCGCTTCACCTGCGCCAGCAGCTGTTACAGGCGCGCGGCCAGGTGCTGGTGCTGCCCCAGCCGGGGCAGAGTTTGAGCGAAGAGCTGGTGGATTTCACCCCGGACGATCTGGTGGTAGTTATGGCGTTTCGCCGCCGTCCCCGCATTATTCGCCCGCTGCTGCAACAGTTGCAAACCGACGGTATTCCGGTTCTGTTGATGTGTGAGCCGCAGGCGCACGGTCTTTTTCCGCTGTCGAACTGGCAGCTTTGTGCTCCGCTCGACAGCGTATCCGCCTACGACAGCTATTCGTCGGTGAACAGTTTAATCAACCTGCTAGCCAATGCTTTTCTGCATGAGATTCTGGATAAAGGCCGCCCACGCATTCACGAGATCGCCACGCTTTACCAACAGCTGGATGAGCTGGAGCAACGATAATGGGGCGTCAGGCTGGTGCTTTGCATTAAATTGGTGCAATAAACGAAAGGGGAAATGAGTCATTATTTCCCCTTTCGTTTTTTAAATGTCTTGTATTTCCTGTCTTCGTAATGATTTTTATCCGTGAGCATCGGTTTTGTGTTCCTTGGCACATTAGTTGCAAAAGTTAACTCAACGAATCTTTTGTTTCATGTTAACGTAACGGGTAAACACCATGAAAAAACTGTTGATTGCACTGGCCGGGGTCGCTTGTCTGTTTACACAACTGCCAGCACATGCTGACCAGCTTCAGGACATTGAAAAACGCGGAACCCTCCGCATTGCCGTACCGCAGGATTTCCCACCGTTTGGTTCGGTCGGAACCGATCTCCAGCCGCAGGGCTATGACATCGATATGGCGCGCTATCTGGCGAAGCAGATGAAGCTCAAACTGCAACTGGTTCCGGTCACAAGCGCCAACCGCGTGCCGTATCTGCAAACGGATAAAGTGGATCTGGTGATCTCCAGCCTCGGTAAAAATGCCGAGCGTGAAAAGGTGATTGATTTCAGTCGCGCCTATGCGCCGTTCTTCCTCGGTGTGTTTGGCCCGAAAGGGGCAGAACTGAAAGACGCCAGTGCGCTGAGCGGTAAAACCATTGGTGTGACGCGCGGTGCAGTGGAAGACATGGTATTGACCAGCCTCGCACCGAAAGATGCCGATGTGAAACGCTACGAGGACAACAACACCACGTTGTCGGCCTATCTTTCCGGCCAGGTGCAGTACGTGGCAACCGGCAACCTTGTGGTGGCCGCAATTTCCCGCCAGAACGCGGATAAAGCCCCCGTACCGAGCTTTATGCTGAAAGATTCACCGTGCTTTATTGGCCTGAAAAAGAATGAGCCCGCTCTGAAAGCGAAAGTGGATGCGCTGATCGAGCAGGGGATCAAGGACGGTACGCTGAACGCGCTGTCGGAACAGTGGATGAAAGCCCCTCTGCCTGCAAGCCTTGGCGTTTAAGGCGAGTGAATGACAGAACAACTTCATTTTTCTGAACTCTGGCCCTATTTACCCGCTTTGCTGGCAGGGCTGTGGGTCACGGTACAACTGACCGTGATGGCGACGATTGGCGGGCTGGCTATCGGTATTTTCGGGGCCGCCATTCGCAGCGGGCGGCCGACCTGGTTCAGCCGGATCTGGGGCGGCTACGTAGAAGTGATTCGTAACACGCCGTTTGTGGTACAGCTCTTTTTTATCGTCTTCGGTCTGCCCAACATGGGGCTGAAAATGACGGCGGGGGAAGCCGCGCTGCTGGCGATGATTGTCAATCTGGGCGCTTACAGTACCGAGATTGTCCGCGCCGGGATCCAGGTGACGCCGAAAGGACAATGGGAAGCCGGGCGCGTGCTCGGTCTGACCCGTACGCAGACGTTCATCCGCGTGGTACTGCCCCCGGCGTTGCAGCGAATTTATCCCGCGCTGGTGAGCCAGTGCATTATCGTCATGCTGGGTTCGTCGGTGGTGTCTCAGGTCTCTTATGAAGAGCTGACCTTTGCCGCCAACCTGATCCAGTCACGCACGTTCCTGAGCTTTGAGGTGTATCTGGTGACGACCGGGATTTACTTAGCGCTGTCGATTATTCTGCGCCAGCTGATGATGGCAGCAGGACGCAAATGGCTGGGGGTGCAGGCATGATGACCACCTTTACCGACTGGGACATTATCCGCAACCTGTTGCTCGCCGGGCGCTGGACGGTGCTGCTTTCGCTCGTCGCCTTTGTCGGCGGGGCCATGGTGACCTTGCCGCTGCTGTTGCTGCGTCTGACGGGGGGACATACGGTAAAGCGGCTGATCCGGGGTTACATTGAGCTGTTTCAGGGGACGCCGTTGCTGATGCAACTGTTTCTGGCCTTCTTCGGCGTGGCGCTGTTTGGCATTGACGTTTCACCCTGGACTGCCGCCTCGCTGGCGTTAACGTTCTACACCAGTGCGTTTTTGCTGGATATCTGGTTTGGCAGTATCCGGGCGTTGCCAAAAGGGCAATGGGAAGCCTCGCGCTGTCTGGGGCTGAGCTTCGGGCAGACCCTGTTCAGGGTGGTTGCCCCGCAGGCGTTACGCATTGCTATTGCGCCAACGGTGGGTTTTGCCGTGCAGGTGATTAAGGGCACGGCGCTGGCGTCGATTATCGGTTTCATCGAACTGACCAAAGCCGGAACGATGCTGACCAATGTCACGTATCAGCCATTTAAAGTCTTTGCGCTGGTGGCGCTGGGCTATTTCATTCTGTGTTATCCGCTGTCGCGCTACAGCCGTTATCTGGAGACAAAATTCAATGCCTCTCATCACCATTAATCAGGTGCAGAAGTACTACGGCGACAACCACGTGCTCAAGGGTGTCGATCTGGATATCGATATGGGACAGGTGATTTCGATTATCGGGCGCAGTGGGTCTGGAAAAAGCACGCTGTTACGCTGTATCAACGGCCTTGAAGGTTATCAGGACGGCAGTATTAAACTCGGCGGCATGACCATCACCGATCGGGACTCCCAGGCGCGTGAAATCAGCCGCTCGGTAGGCATGGTGTTCCAGAACTTCAACTTGTTCCCGCACATGACGGCGCTGGAAAACGTGATGCTTGCACCACGACGGGTGCTGAAAAAAAGTGCCGACGAATGTCGCGAGCTGGCAAAGCAGATGCTGGAAAAAGTGGGGCTGGGAGACCGGCTGGATTACTCTCCCTCCAGCCTTTCTGGCGGTCAGCAGCAACGTGTGGCGATTGCCAGGGCGCTGGCGATGTCGCCTAAAGTTTTACTCTGTGACGAGATAACCTCTGCGCTTGATCCTGAACTGGTGGGCGAAGTGCTCAAAGTGCTGGAACAACTGGCAGCAGAAGGCATGACCTTGATCCTCGTCACCCATGAAATGAATTTTGCCCGCGAAGTGGGCGACCGCGTGGTGTTTATGCATCAGGGACGCGTCTGGGAGCAGGGCGACAGTAAAACGCTGTTTGCCAACCCGCAGACTACTGAGCTGAAGCAGTTTATCTCTTCTGTGCGCGGCCTCAATTAACCTAAGGACACTAAGATGGATATCGCTCAATTTCCGCAACTCAATCCGCCGCCACGTCTGTTGATGGGGCCAGGACCGATTAACGCCGACCCGCGCGCACTGCGTGCTATGTCGAGCCAGTTGATTGGTCAGTACGATCCGGCGATGACCCATTACATGAACGAAGTGATGGCGCTTTATCGTGGCGTATTTCGTACCGACAACCGCTGGACAATGCTGGTGGATGGCACGTCGCGCGCGGGGATTGAAGCGATCCTGATTTCGGCGATCCGTCCTGGTGACAAAGTGCTGGTTCCGGTCTTTGGACGCTTTGGGCATCTGCTGTGCGAAATTGCCCGGCGTTGTCGCGCAGAGGTACACACTATTGAGGTTCCATGGGGCGAGGTGTTCACCCCGGATCAGGTGGAAGATGCCATCAAGCGGGTACGTCCGCGAATGCTGCTGACGGTGCAGGGCGATACGTCAACGACCATGTTGCAACCGCTTGCTGAACTGGGGGCGATTTGCCGCCGTTACGATGTGCTGTTTTATACCGATGCCACCGCATCGCTGGGTGGTAACGCGCTGGAAACCGATGCCTGGGCGCTGGATGCCGTTTCCGCCGGGATGCAGAAATGCCTCGGAGGCCCATCAGGGACATCGCCCATTACCCTGAGCGCGCGCATGGAAGAGGCGATCCGCCGCCGCAAATGCGTGGAAGAGGGCATCCGAACGGACGCCCACCATGACGGAGTGGATGAGATGGTCTACTCCAACTACTTCGATCTCGGCATGGTGATGGACTACTGGGGGCCAGAGCGCCTGAACCACCATACCGAAGCCACCACCGCGCTGTTTGGCGCGCGCGAGTGCGCGCGTCTGATCCTGCAGGAAGGGCTGGATAACGGCATTGCGCGTCACAAACTGCACGGTGATGCGTTGCTAAAAGGCATTCAGTCGATGGGGCTGGAAACTTTCGGTGACCTGAAGCACAAGATGAATAATGTGCTGGGCGTGGTGATCCCGCAGGGGGTCAATGGTGACCAGGTGCGCAAGCTGATGCTGGAGGATTTCGGCATCGAGATCGGTACATCCTTTGGTCCACTGCATGGCAAGGTGTGGCGTATTGGTACGATGGGGTACAACGCGCGTAAAGACTGTGTGATGACCACGCTGAGTGCGCTTGAATCGGTGCTGAACTACCTGAGATTCACCACGACGCAGGGCGCGGCGATGCAGGCGGCGTGGGATCATTATCGCAGCGAGACGGCGCTATGAGTCCATTAACCCGCCAGCAGGCGGCTGAACGTGTCATGGACAGGGCAGATGAACTGGCGGCCATCAGTGAAACCCCGGATGCCCTGACCAGGGTCTCGCTTTCGCCTGAGCATTTGCAGGCTAACCAGCGTGTCGGCCAGTGGATGCAACACGCAGGGATGACCGTCTGGCAGGACAGTGTGGGAAACCTGTGTGGGCGCTATGAAGGTGAACAGGAGGGGGCGCCTGCGGTGTTGTTAGGCTCGCACCTGGACACTGTACGCAATGCCGGGCGCTACGACGGTATGCTTGGCGTGCTTACCGCCATTGAGGTGGTGGACAACCTGCATCGGCGGGGCGCACGTCTGGCGCAAGCGATTGAGATTGTAGGTTTTTGCGATGAAGAAGGGACGCGCTTTGGCATCACGCTGCTGGGCAGTCGTGGCCTGACGGGAACCTGGCCGGAGAGCTGGCTGGCAACCACTGATGCTGAAGGGATCAGCGTGGCGCAGGCAATGGTGCAGGTGGGGCTTGATCCTGCGCGGATCTCACATGCTGCGCGCAACGTGGCGGACATCAGTAGCTATCTGGAATTGCATATCGAGCAAGGGCCGTGTCTGGAGCAGAAAGGGCTGGCGCTGGGCGTTGTTGAGGCGATCAACGGGGCGCGGCGTTTGCGCTGCCAGTTTACCGGCGAGGCAGGGCACGCGGGCACTGTACCCATGAATCACCGTAAGGATGCACTTGCCGCCGCCGCAGAGTGGATGGTCGCAGTGGAGAGCACCACACAACGGCATGGTAACAATCTGGTTGCTACGGTGGGGGAGATCCGGTGTGTTCCGGGAGCGGTGAATGTGATCCCGGGTGAAGTGACGCTCTCACTCGATATTCGTGGCCCACAGGATGGCCCTCTGGATGCGCTGCTGGGCGAACTGCTGACACTGGCGGAGGCGGTTGCCGGACGTCGTGAAGTGTACTTTAGCGCCGAGGAGTTCTACCGCATTGCCGCCACACCATGCGATTTCCGTCTGCAAACCCTGATTGGGGAAGCGGTAGCCGCGGTGCAGGGGGAGTCGTTATCTCTGCCCAGCGGAGCGGGACATGATGCCATTGCCATGGCTGAGCGCTGGCCGGTCGGGATGTTGTTTATGCGCTGCAAAGGCGGTATTAGCCACCATCCGGCGGAATCGGTACAGGCTGAAGACGTGGCGCTGGCGATCGAGGCGTTTGGCCGGGCAGTCACCTCGCTGGCGGCATCCCGGTGATTTTGTGCCCTGCCTTATCCTGCTGAAACCAGGATAAGGCAGGGGCGCGTTATTGACGTCTTATGATCACCAGTAGCCCACATACAACCAGCCCCGTCCCCAGAAGTTGTTCAACTGAGATCGGTTCATCCAGCAGCCACCAGCTAAAGACGAGCGTCAGAATCGGCCCAATCAGGCCGATCAACACGGCCCTTGCCGCGCCAATACGGGAGACCGCCGACGAGAGCCAGAAGATAGGCATCACGGTAGAAAACAGAGCCATCCCGGCGCTGTAGGCATAAACCGGCCAGGGCAGGATCAGTGAGGTCAGTGGACGAACGGCAAGAAAATGGGTTTGGGTCGCCAGAACAGAAATCAGCAGTGCCAGTACCGAGAATTTGATCGCTCCCATCCGACCAATGGCGATTTCCGATCCAGCGCTGTAGATGGCGTATAAAAACGCGCAGCCCAATACCAGTGAGCCGCCGATCACGACGGAGCGTATGTCTTCTGAGACATTCAGGTCATGGACAAAGGCAACCAAAATCCCGCCATAGGCGAGAAGCATCGCCAGCAGAAGTTTCCGCTCAAAGGTTTTCCCTAAGAAGAAGACCCCGATCAGAATCGTCAGCATCGGGTAGGTGAACAAAATCAGCCGTTCCAGTCCGGCAGAGATGTACTGCAGCCCCATAAAGTCGAGCATGCTCGAGCCGTAGTACCCCACAACACCCAGCAAGAACAGCAGGGCATAATCTTTACCCCGAAGCGCCGGGCCTTTGCGCAGAACCGGAATCGCGGTAAGCAGGATAAGTGGTAAGGCCATCGACATGCGCAACATCAGCAGGGTGACGGGATCGACGGGAGCCACCTGATAGGCCAGCTTGACGAAAATGGCTTTAAACGAAAAGCCAAAGGCGGCCAGCACGGCAAGGCCGAACCCGAGCATGTGCGGAGTCAGTTTGCGCTTCAACGGACGGTTTCCTGCAACGCGTGGATCTTCTGCCACATCAGCACCGGGTTTGAGTACATCGGGAAATGCCCACAGTCCGGGATCTCAGCCAACTGTACGCCGCGTTTCTGAATGTAGTCCAGGTAGGAGAGCGTAGCGTTTTGCTCACCATACATGAACATTTTCGGACAGGGGAGATTAAGGAACTTTGCCATCAGTTCGCCGTGATCGGAGTGTTCCACCATCGAGGTAAAAATAGGGCGAACGGCTTCAGCCTGGACGTTATGCCTCAGGCGAGCGGCATACAACGCACTGGCCCAGTGGGGGGCATGCCGGGTTCGTTCGATAAAGTCGTGGAAAAATTGCACATCATCGCCTTCGGGGTAATCCAGCACCTGACGGCTCAGGAAGCAATCTTCCGGGGTGATATTGCCTTCGATATCAACAAAGCTCAGTACCCGGTCGGGGTGGGCATGAGCCAGCATCAGGGCGGTAAGTCCTCCCATCGAGTGGCCCACCAGATGAAAACGTGTAAAACCCGCCTGTTCAATCAGGTTGAGTGCTGTCTCCGCCAGAAAAGGAATCGTGATTTTTTTTAGATCGGGGCAATGGGTTTCGCCACAGCCGGGGGCGTCATATGCGAGGAAAGGGCAATCGCTAAATGCCGCATAACGCACGATATCGGCATAATCCTCTTTGGTCGAGCCAAAGCCATGCAGAAAAACAATGGGGTCTCGTGTCCCTGTTCGGTGCAGGGCCGCAACCTGCATCGGTGTACCTTTCACCGTGGCTGTATACGTCTGGCTGTGGAATTCGTGGTTCAACTCTTCTTCCTTTTTACGCATGTTGTGTCAGGAAGGTGATGATCCTGATATCCATTCGATATGTATATTCGTAATAAACTAACCCTGTGATACGTTTTATATATGAAATAAGTGAACTACTCTCTGAGGGACAATGATCAATTTCCGTATTATTCGCCATATGTGGCTGTTCCTGGCCGTCGCTGAGGAGAAACACTTTGGCCGCGCGGCCAAAAAGCTCGGGATGACGCAACCGCCGCTAACGCAGCAGATCCAGGTGCTGGAGCAGTCCCTGAAAGTGCAGCTTTTTGATCGCTCAAAGCGCAAGGTTCAGCTCACCCCCGTTGGGCTGGCAATTCTTCCGGCGGTGAAAAAATTCGCCGAGCAGGTCGAAAGGCTGGAACTGGCTATTACGGAAGCGGTTGCCGGGCACACGGGCATCCTCACCATTGGTGCAATCAGCACTGCGATGCTGGATGTGTTACCGGCGTTACTGGATAAAATGAAAACACAGTATCCTGATATTGTTATTTCGATCAAAGAGATAGACAGTGCGGAGGCGATCCCGGCCCTGCAAAACGGTGAGCTTGATCTGGCCTTTGCCCGCCTCACCGGAGATGCCGGAGACGGCGTTGAGTTATTACCCCTCTCCAGTGCGGAACTGGTAGTGGCGCTGCCGCGCCATCACCCTCTGGCCTGCCAGAGCCAAATCAACATTCGTGAATTACTGCATGAAGAGTGGGTGATGTTCTCCCGGCATCTCAGCCCGGTCTACTTTGACAGTATCACCACCGCCTGTCGCCAGGAGGGGTTTTCGCCCCGCATCATCCATGAGGCGCGTTCTGTTGCGTCACAAATCGCCTTTGTCGGCTGTGGTCAGGGGATTGCACTGGTCCCGGCTTCGCTTGAACGGTTATCCCCGGCGAGTGTGGTGACACTGCCTCTGGCTAAGCGTATCGAGGTGATCACCACGGCGGTGGCATGGTCGTCCGCCAGGGCGAATCCCCTGGCGAACAAGTTTCTGGAAATTATCAGGCAGGAATAATGTCTAGGCGACGGAGCGCACGACGTTGTCGATATCCGCGCTCACACGCACATCCTGCTCGTCAAACACCATGCAGTGGCGGTTATCAAACGCGACGTCGATCTTCTGCCACGGGGCAAATTTAACGTCGCCCGGCAGCAGGATCTTCATGTTGTCGTGGCCGTAACACTGGCCAAAGAGGTAGGTGTTATTCCCCAAACGCTCCACCACTTCACAGTTAAATTCCAGGCGTGTGCCGTGGCTGAGGTCGGTGGTTAAATGTTCCGGGCGAATACCCAGCGTGACCTGGCTACCCGGTTTCAGCGGCGTGGTGGTCTGTGTCAGGGTGAGGGATTTTTGTTGCGACAGCCGAACCGTCAGCTCACCAGGCTGCCAGGCTTCGACCGTCGCAGGCAGGAAGTTCATCTTCGGTGAGCCGATAAACCCGGCGACGAATTTATTTGCCGGTTTGTAGTAGAGATCCATCGGTGCGCCCATCTGCTCAACTTTGCCGTAGTTCATCACCACAATCTTATCGGCCAGGGTCATCGCTTCAATCTGGTCGTGGGTGACATACACCATGGTCGTTTTCAGTTCCTGGTGCAGACGTGCCAGATGCAGACGCATTTCGACACGCAGCTCGGCATCCAGGTTTGAGAGTGGTTCATCGAACATAAAGACGCGTGGGTTACGCACAATCGCGCGACCAATTGCCACGCGCTGGCGCTGACCACCGGAGAGCTGTTTAGGTTTGCGGTCCAGCAGGTGAGAAAGTTGCAGCGTTTTGGCAACCATTTCGACCTGATGGCGGATTTGGTCTTTCGGCACTTTATTGACCTTCAGCCCGTAGCCCATGTTCTCGGCCACTGTCATATGGGGATAAAGGGCATAGGACTGGAATACCATTGCCACACCGCGATGCGAGGGGGCGACATCGTTCATCACTTCATTTCCAATTAACACCTCACCGTCGCTGACCTCTTCCAGACCGGCAATCATGCGCAGCAGCGTTGATTTACCGCAGCCAGAGGGACCGACAAAGACGGCAAACTCGCCGTCTTCGATATCAAGATTCACATTGTGCAAGGTGACGGTGTCGCCAAAGCGTTTGGTGACATTCCTCAATTGTATGTTCGACATCTGTATTCCCCGAGTAAACCGCCGATTATGTTTTACGTATAACAATCATGTTCAACATGGCCGGACGGTGCAATTTGTCTGCAATGACTATAACTTCCAGTATTCACGCGCCATATATAGATATTCCATTAATGTTATGACGATCACACAACTTACAGTTTTTTGTAGAGTTATCATGATGTGAAGGGTAGCGTATAACAAACCAAAGGCATTCGATGTCATGCCTCTTAAGCCAGTTTCTATGGGTTATCTGGTGCGGGGTGTTGATGTTTACATGCCATAATAATCCTAAAATTGTTATACCTTCACATGAGGTTGATAATGAAAAAGAACATACTCGCTGCTCTGATCCTCTCTACGCTCGCGATGCAGGTCCATGCCACCTCGCAGCTTAATGTCTGGGAAGACATCAAAAAGTCGTCCGGTATTAAAGATGCGGTCGCCGATTTTGAAAAACAGTACGACGTTAAGGTCAATGTGCAGGAGATGCCTTACGCGCAGCAACTGGAAAAACTGCGTCTGGATGGCCCGGCGGGTATTGGCCCCGATGTCCTGGTGATCCCTAATGATCAACTGGGCGGCGCTGTCGTGCAAGGGTTGTTAACCCCCCTGAATCTGGAGGCTAAACAGACAGAACAATACACACCGGCCTCCATCAATGCCTTCAAGATGGACAATACGCTGTACGGTGTGCCAAAAGCCGTGGAAACCCTGGTGCTGATCTATAACAAGGATCTGATTGATAAGCCGCTGAATACCTTGCAGGAGTGGTACGACTTTTCAAAGCAGCAGCGTGCAAAAAACCAGTATGGCCTGCTGGCCAAGTTTGACCAGATTTACTACAGCTGGGGAGCGATTGCCCCCATGGGGGGTTACATCTTCGGGAAAAACGACAAAGGCGGGTTTAATGCGAAAGATGTCGGCCTGAACAAGCCCGGAGCGGTTGAGGCTGTTACCTTCCTGAAGAAATTCTACGCGGATGGCATTTTCCCGGCCGGGACCATTGGCGACAACGGATTGAACGCGATTGACTCGTTATTTACCGAGAAAAAAGCGGCGGCAGTGATCAACGGCCCGTGGGCATTCCAGCCCTACGAAGCGGCAGGCATTAATTACGGCGTGGTTCCGCTGCCTGCGTTGCCGGACGGTAAGCCGATGAGCTCCTTCCTCGGGGTCAAAGGCTATGTCGTGTCGACCTGGAGCAAAGACAAAGCTCTGTCGCAGAAATTCATCGAGTTCATCAACCAGCCGCAGTACGTAAAAACGCGCTATATCGCGACGCGTGAAATTCCGCCGTTGACCGCGATGATTGACGATCCGGTGATCAAGAATGATGAGAAAGCCAGCGCCGTGGCCATTCAGGCTGCGCGGGCATCCGCCATGCCAGGCATTCCTGAAATGGGCGAAGTCTGGGGACCGGCTAACGCTGCGCTGGAGCTGAGCCTGACCGGCAAGCAGGATCCGAAAGCGGCGCTGGATAGCGCAGAAAAACAGATCCAGATGCAAATTGAAGCCATGCAGGCCAGTAACCAGTAATTTTCTGACGTAGCAGAACGGGAGAGCACTCTCCCGTTTTTTGAAAGGAGTTGTCTGTGAGTATCATCCCAGAACATTTTGCCAAAACGCGTGCAGCCGGACGTCATGCCTGGTGCGGTCTGCTGTTGGCTGTTATACCCGGCTTTGGGCAGTTTTATCATCGTCAGTGGTTAAAAGGGGCTATCTTTCTGGTCCTGCTGGCCAGCTTTATCGGGGTATTCTCTGACTTTCTGCGCGAAGGATTATGGGGGCTGGTGACCCTGGGCGAGGAGGTTCCGCGCGACAACTCCATCTTCCTGTTGGCCGAAGGGATCATCAGCGTGCTGATTGTCGCGTTTGGCGTCATGGTTTACTACTTGTCCCTGCGCGATGCCTGGCTCAATGGCGTAAAGCGGGACGAAGGGCTGGCGCTCAACAGCGTGCGTAAGCAGTACCAGATGCTGCTGAGTGATGGTTTTCCGTATCTGATGATCACGCCTGGCTTTATTTTGCTGGTGTTCGTGGTGGTGTTCCCGATCCTGTTCGGGTTTTCCATCGCCTTTACCAACTACAACCTCTACCACACGCCGCCAGCGAAGCTGGTGGACTGGGTTGGCTTCAAGAACTTCATCAACATTTTCACGCTCTCCATCTGGCGGTCCACGTTCCTTGATGTGTTGCAGTGGACGGTTGTCTGGACGCTGCTTGCCACGACGCTGCAATGCTCCGTCGGTGTACTGCTGGCAATTCTCGTGAACCAAAAAGATCTGCGCTTTAAGCCGCTGATTCGCACCATCTTTATCCTGCCGTGGGCGGTTCCGGGCTTTGTCACTATTCTGGTATTCGCCGGGATGTTTAACGACTCGTTCGGCGTGATTAACAATGCGATTCTGGCCTTCTTTGGCATTGCGCCTAAAGCGTGGATGACCGATCCGTTCTGGACCAAAACGGCGCTGATCATGATGCAAACCTGGCTGGGCTTCCCGTTTGTCTTTGCCATGACCACTGGGGTGCTACAAGCCATTCCGGATGATTTATACGAAGCGGCAACCATGGACGGTGCAAGCAGCTGGACCAAGCTGCGCACCATTACGCTGCCGCTGGTGCTGTACTCGATTGCGCCGATCCTGATCACGCAATACACCTTTAACTTCAATAACTTCAACATTATCTATCTGTTTAACAACGGCGGACCAGCGGTGGTGGGCTCCAATGCAGGTGGAACCGACATTCTGGTGTCATGGATCTACAAACTCACCATGTCGTCTTCGCAATATGCCATTGCGGCGACTATCACCATCCTGCTGTCGATCTTTGTCGTCGGCCTGGCGCTGTGGCAGTTCCGCGCCACCAAATCCTTCAAAAATGACGACATGGCGTAAGGGACGTAACAATGGCTAAATCACAAAGTATTAAACGCGAGAAGTGGGTTCGGCTCTCGCTCTCCTGGCTGGTTATCGTGCTGGTGTCGGTGATTATTATTTACCCGCTGGTCTGGACGGTGGGGGCATCGCTGAATGCGGGAAACAGCCTGCTCAGCTCTTCCATCATTCCGGAGAACCTGTCATTCCAGCATTATGCTGACCTGTTCAACGGGCAGGTGAATTACATGACCTGGTACTGGAATTCGATGAAAATCAGCTTCCTGACCATGGTACTGACGTTGATCAGCGTCAGCTTTACGGCGTATGCGTTTTCACGCTTTCGCTTTAAAGGGCGACAGAATGGTCTGATGCTGTTTCTGTTGTTGCAGATGATCCCGCAATTTTCCGCGCTGATTGCCATCTTTGTGTTGTCGCAACTGCTGGGGCTTATCAACAGCCACCTGGCGCTGGTGCTGATCTATGTGGGGGGCATGATCCCGATGAACACCTATCTGATGAAAGGCTATCTCGACGCGATCCCGAAAGACCTTGATGAATCAGCCCGTATGGACGGGGCAAGTAACTTCCGCATTTTTATCGAGATCATCATGCCGCTGTCCAAGCCGATTGTGGCGGTGGTAGCCCTGTTCTCCTTCACCGGACCGTTGGGGGATTTCATCCTCTCCAGCACCATTTTGCGCACCCCGGACAAATACACCTTACCCATCGGGCTTTATAACCTGGTGGCACAAAAAATGGGGGCCAGTTACACCACCTACGCAGCAGGCGCTGTGCTGATTGCTGTGCCGGTGGCGATCCTCTATCTGGCTTTACAAAAATACTTCGTCTCCGGCCTGACCTCCGGCAGTACCAAAGGATAACAACATGAACAGACTCAAACCCGCTTTGCTTGCTGTTTGCCTCTCTTGCGGTCTTGCCGCCAGTGCCTTCGCGGAGGATGCGGTGAAAACGCGCCCGTTTAGCGCCATGCCGGCGGATTTTATTAAAGGCGCGGATATTTCGACGCTACTGGAAGCGGAACAACACGGCGCCAAATTTTATAACCAGAACGGCCAACAGCAGGATGCCATTGCGATCCTGAAAGCCAACGGCGTGAACTATGTGCGCCTGCGTCTGTGGGTGGATCCGCAAGATGCCAGCGGCAATGGCTATGGCGGCGGCAGTAACAACCTTGAAAATACTCTGGCGCTGGCGAAACGGGTGAAGGCGCAGGGGCTCAAGCTGCTGCTCGATTTCCACTACAGCGATTTCTGGACCGATCCGGGTAAACAGTTCAAACCGAAGGCCTGGGAAAAGATGGATTATCCGCAGTTGAAAACGGCGATCCATGATTACACCCACGATATCATCGCCCGCTTTAAGAAAGAGGGTGTGCTGCCGGATATGGTGCAGATCGGTAACGAGATTAACGGCGGTATGCTCTGGCCGGAAGGCAAAAGCTGGGGGCAGGGCGGTGGTGAGTTTGACCGTCTGGCCGGGTTGCTCAATGCTGCCATTAGCGGGATGAAAGAGAACCTGACCGATGGCGAGCAGGTGAAAATTATGCTCCATCTGGCAGAAGGGACCAAAAATGACACCTTCCGCTGGTGGTTTGATGAGATCACCAAACGCGACGTGCCGTTCGATATCATCGGCCTGTCGATGTACACCTACTGGAATGGCCCGATCAGTGCGTTAAAAGCCAATATGGATGACATCAGCAAGCGTTATAACAAAGATGTGATTGTGGTCGAGGCAGCCTACGGCTATACGCTGGAGAACTGCGATAACGCGGAAAACAGCTTCCAGGCCAAAGAGGAAAAAGACGGTGGCTATCCAGGCACTGTTCAGGGCCAGTACGATTATATTCACGATTTAATGCAAAGCGTTATTGATGTGCCTGACCATCGCGGTAAAGGAATATTTTACTGGGAGCCTACCTGGATTGCCGTTCCTGGCACGACATGGGCAACGAAAACCGGGATGAAATATATCCATGACGAGTGGAAAGAGGGTAATGCACGTGAGAATCAGGCGTTATTCGATTGCAAAGGTAAGGTGCTGCCGTCAATAACGGTATTTAAATAGTATTTTGTCTTAATTCAGGAAATTTTTAATATGAATAAATTTGCGCCTTTAAGTCCTAAGGTTGCTGCGCTATTGCATGGCGCGGATTATAACCCGGAGCAATGGGAGAATTACCCCGGTATTATTGAAAAAGATATCGCCATGATGCAGCAGGCGAAATGTAATGTCATGTCAGTGGGCATATTTAGCTGGGCGAAACTGGAACCCCGCGAAGGGGAATTCGATTTTGCCTGGCTGGATGACATTATTGAAAAATTATATGCCGCAGGTATTCATATATTTCTTGCCACACCTACCGGTGCGCGTCCTGCGTGGATGTCGCAAAAATACCCTGAGGTGTTGCGCGTTGGCCGTAACCGCATACCGGCGTTGCACGGTGGGCGTCACAACCACTGTATGTCTTCCCCGGTTTATCGCGAGAAGACGCTGAAAATCAATACATTGCTGGCTGAACGTTACTCAAAGCACCCGGCGGTGCTGGGCTGGCATATTTCGAACGAATATGGCGGCGAATGTCACTGCGATCTTTGTCAGGTCCGTTTTCGTGACTGGCTGAAAGCCCGTTATGAGACGCTGGAAAACCTGAACCATGCGTGGTGGAGCACCTTCTGGAGCCACACGTACACCGACTGGTCGCAGATTGAATCTCCTGCGCCGCAGGGGGAAGTGTCGATTCATGGCCTGAATCTTGACTGGCGTCGCTTCAACACGGCGCAGGTGACGGATTTCTGCCATCACGAAATCGTCCCGCTGAAAGCCGCTAATGCGGAACTGCCGGTCACGACTAACTTTATGGAATATTTCTACGATTACGATTACTGGCAGCTCGCAAAAGAGCTGGATTTCATCTCCTGGGACAGCTACCCGATGTGGCACAAAGAGAAAGATGAAACCACGCTTGCCTGCTATACCGCGATGTATCACGACATGATGCGCAGCCTGAAAGGTGGCAAACCGTTTGTGTTGATGGAGTCCACGCCGAGCGTGACCAACTGGCAGCCAACCAGCAAGCTGAAAAAGCCGGGGATGCATATTCTCTCGTCGATTCAGGCGGTGGCACATGGCGCGGATGCGGTGCAGTACTTCCAGTGGCGCAAGAGCCGTGGCTCGGTGGAAAAATTCCACGGGGCGATTATCGATCACGTCGGCCATCTTGATACCCGCGTCGGGCGTGAAGTGACCCGTCTGGGTGAGATGCTGGAGCGCTTACCGGGCGTGGTGGGCTGCCGTACCGAAGCACGGGTGGCCATCATCTTCGATCAGCAAAACCGCTGGGCGATGGATGATGCGGAAGGTCCACGTAATCTGGGTCTGGAATATGAAAAAACCGTTAACGAGCACTACCGTCCGTTCTGGGAAAAAGGGATTGCGGTAGATGTGATTGATGCCGACGGCGATCTGAGCCAGTACGCGCTGGTGATTGCGCCGATGCTTTACATGGTGCGTCAGGGCTTTGCAGAACGCGCGGAAGCTTTTGTCGCGGCGGGAGGGCATCTGGTCACGACTTACTGGAGCGGAATTGTCGATGAATCTGACCTCTGTCACCTCGGCGGCTTCCCTGGGCCACTGCGTAACTTGCTCGGCATTTGGGCGGAGGAGATCGACTGTCTGGGGGACGGGGAACGCAACCTGGTGCAGGGGCTGGCAGGCAACGCTGCGGGCTTGCAGGGGCCATATCAGGTTCGCCACCTGTGCGAGCTGATCCACACGGAATCGGCTCAGGCGCTGGCAACCTACCGTGATGATTTCTATGCGGGACGGCCTGCTGTGACGGTGAACCGCTTTGGTCTTGGTAAGGCGTGGCATGTTGCTTCCCGCAACGATCTGCCGTTCCAGCGTGACTTCTTCGCCGGGATCATGGTCGAGCTGGCTCTGCCGCGTGCCATTGAAGGGGATTTCCCGCCGGGCGTCGTGGCAACTGCGCGTACCGATGGTGAGACCACCTGGGTGTTTGTGCAAAACTTTACCGCGCAGCAGCAGATGGTGGCGTTACCGCAGGGCTATACCGACTGCATGACCGAGGCGGCAGTGGCTGGCGACACTGTTCTGTTGCCGTGGGACTGCCGGGTGCTTAAGCGTAAGGCGTAGCGGATTTTCGCCCTCTCTCCGTAGGAGAGGGCATAACGCCGCACCGCGCTGAAAAACACCCTGAAGGAGCCTGCTCATTCGAGCAGGCATTTTTTTATCTGCATAACCAGGAGGCTTATTATGGACAGTAAAATCACACAACGTTTAATTCCTGCCTTTGGCGGCGAAGAGAATATCGAACAGGTTGAAGCCTGTATTACCCGCTTACGCGTGACGGTAAAAGATTTAAAACAAGTGGACTCACAGGCATTACAACTTGAGGGGGCGCTTGGCGTAATTATTATTGGGCAGCAGGTGCATGCAATATTTGGCCGACAGTCTGATGCATTACGTCAGTTGCTGGATGAACATTTTAATCAGCGGAAATAAATAAAAAGGGATAACCATAATAATGGTTATCCCTGAATAAAGAGAATAAGAGCAGCAATGATATTGCTATCATTCGCAGGAAAAAACAGCCAATAGTTGGAGATACAATAACGATTAACGCAAACCGGTATTTACTGCTTATTCATTACCACCAGGCTTCAACCTGTACACCGAAGTTCCAGGTGTTATTTGCCGTACCATCTTCGAAGGATTTACCTTTTTCGGAATCATTCAGGTAAGACGCAAAGACACGCAGTTCCGGGCGAGACATAAAGTCAGGTCCATCAGCCAGGCCCAGCGCGAGGGTGTACTTCTCACCGCTCTGTTTGTACTTAGAGCCATCGGTATAGGTATCTTGCTGGTAGAAACCACCCACTTCGCCGATCAAACGTACATACTCGGTGAACTGATACTGCGCGCGGCCTACCAGGGAGACTAAGCGTGATTTGTCGGTATATTGCGTAGTGTCATCCGCTGAGCCCCAGGTCAACACATGGTTGAAGGAGAACTTGTCGGTAATGGGAATCAAACCGGTGTTGATCACACGATAGCCGGTCGCATCGTTCACGTCGTTCCACATGTCATACCAGCCGCCGCCCTGCGACACCATGTTCTGTGCCAGCCCTTTGTTCGCGTACTGCAACACCAGCTTGTTATAGCCGCCAAACATGTCCTGGCTGATTTCGCCGGTTACCATGACCCCATTGTCGGCCTCATATAAGCCGCCGTAGTCTTTTTGCTTGTTAGTCGGGTTTGGCATCGCGTAATCAATACCGACTTCAGTCCATGCGCCCGACCAGGGTTTCCAGCCTGCATAGCGAAGGTCGATGTAGTTAATATTGACGTCGTTATCACCGTCGACACGGTAGTCGACATCATTGGCGTCGCCACGGATCCAGGCAACAGAGACTGCGCCCGGGCCGAGGGTGTAGTTTTCGATACCTGCGCCCGCACCGGAGATGTTCCAGTATTTGGTGTCGATGATGTGCAGATCATGACGCTGGTAATAGCGTTTACCGCCCCAGATCACGGCATTTGGATCGCCCGGGATCAGCCCCTTGATTTGCAGGTTTAACTGACGCAAACCGAACTGAGCATCATCTCCGAAAGTGGTTTCACTGTCGTTTGAGCCGTCAGACACCATGCTCACCATGCTGTCGAGGTAGAAACTGACATCGTTCTTTTTGTATACCTCAGAGCCAAGCTCCAGTTCGCCATAGGTATCAGCTTCGTTACCCAGACGCCCAATTTTGTTTTTTTGCCACTCTTCCATCCCACCATCCCGTGAGACGCCCACACCAGAGCGAAGATATCCATGAAAATCAATCGGTACTGAAGACGCGGCAAACAGCGAAGGAGACGCTAACGCGGCTGCCAGCGCAACAGATACAGAGCGGATCATCGTGTTCATTGTTACCCTCTTATTGTTTTGTCATACGTTCACAAATCCGATATCATAAAATGCCTAAACCTGTTATATGGCAATTGCAGGATGATGAATGTGTGATTAAGTGCAAATAAAATAGACTATTTTGTTACGATTAATGAGATTCACCACAAATTGTGGCAATGTGAGCGTCATACTTTTTGATGGTGTTATGTGCGTCAGGGTACGGTGGTCAGCGTTTTTTCAGATGTCCCCTGTTACAATCAGCGCATAACTACATAAGGAACCGGACCATGAAGTCGAAAAGCGCGACATTAGAAGACGTTGCACGCCATGCGGGCGTCTCCTATCAGACCGTGTCCAGGGTACTGAATAAATCTGCCAATGTATCCGAAGCCACGCGTCTCAAGGTGGAGAAATCCATAGAGTTATTGCGGTATGTCCCCAACAGACTGGCGCAGCAACTGGTGGGGAAGCAGTCCCATACCGTTGGGCTGGTGACCATTTCGCTGGCGTTACATGCCCCTTCGCAGGTTGCCGCGGCGGTAAAACGTTACGCAAATCTGGAAGGGTATCAGGTGCTGATTTCGATGATTGATGAGAACGTCAATCATAGTATTCAGGATTCCATCAACGAACTGAAATCCCAGCTGGTCAGCAAAGTGATCATTAACGTCCCGCTGGAAGCCGAGCAGGCGCAGAAAATCGCGACAGACAACGATGATATTGTCTGTCTTTTTCTCGACGTTGATCCGTACAGTTCCGTGTTTAACGTTTCGTTTAACCCGGCAGATGGAACCCGCGCCAGCGTCAAATACCTCTATGAACTGGGGCATCGGGAGATTGCATTGCTGGCAGGACCGGAGTCATCTGTCTCTGCGCAGTTAAGGCTCAAGAGCTGGATGGAAACCCTGAAAGGCTATGGCCTGGAGCCAGCGGCGGTGATTCGTGGCAACTGGGATGCGCAAAGTGGCTATGCGGGGGCATTGCAGATGCTACGTGAAACCGCCCCCTTCTCAGCCGTTCTGGTCGCCAACGACCAGATGGCGCTGGGCGTGTTGAGTGCATTTCATCAGCAGCAAATCTCCATCCCCGGTGAGAAATCGGTGATTGGCTATGATGATACCTACGAAAGCTCATTCTTCTACCCGGCGCTGACGACAGTATCACTCGATCTCGATTTACAGGGGAAAGAGGCGGTCCGCCGCATTCTTGACAGCAGCGACGATAATACGCTGCGCATGTCATCCATTTTGCCTGCCAGACTGGTAGTGCGACAGTCCACCGGGGCAAAAGGTGAGAAGGGGACTAATGTGCAGGAGCTTGCCCAACAGCTACGCGAAATTGCGCACCAGTTGGGTAATCTGTAACGCACTGTTAGCACCTCACCGGTCAGTGAGGTGCTAACAGAGTCATTCCAGGCCCAGGGTGTACTGCGCGATTTTAAAGTAGATAATCAGCCCGGTTCCGTCGATTAAGGTGGCAATAAACGGGGCAGAGACCACGGCGGGATCGATGTGACAGCGTTTCAGCACCATCGGGATAACCGATGCGACAATGGCGCTCCACAGCGTAATGCAGACCAGTGTCAGGCTGACAATTAGTGTGATCTCAAGACCAATCCCCATCATCCAGGCGCGAATGCATCCAGCCACACCCAGCGTGGCGGCAATCATTAACGAAGTGCTCATCTCCTTACGCAGCACTCGTCCCACATCCCTTAAATGCACTTCGCCGAGCGCCATTGCGCGTACCAGCGTCGAAGTAATTTGCGTCCCGCTGTTGCCGCCCGTCCCAATGAGCAGTGGAATGAAGAAGGCCAGCGCGATGGCGGATTCCAGCGCCTCTTCAAAATGCTGGATCACTGAGCTGGTATAGGCTTCCGCGACAAACAGTAACAACAGCCAGACGGAGCGCTTTTTCCACAGGCTGAATGCACTGGTCTCGAGATACGGCTTTTCCAGCGGCAGCGTTGCCCCCTGGCGCTGTGCATCTTCTGTGACATCGTCTTCCAGCAGATGCGCTATTTCGCGCTCGGTCAGGCAACCGACCAGCTTTCCGTGTGTCACCACGGGAACGACATCTGCACTGCCGTGGGCCAGTAACCCTGCGAGATCCGCGCGTTCATCTTCAGGTTTTACCTGTACGAAATGCGAAATCATTAGCGCGTTAACCGGCTGCACCGTATTGGTTTCCTGTAATAATTTTCTGACGGCAATCATACCCGCCAGTCGGCCATTATCTTCGATGAAAATATGAGACGGAATATCATCATCTTTTAATTTTTCGAAAAATTGTTCGCGTGCTGATGCCACACATAAAGCAATATTGAGGACGATGAAATCGGTATTCATGTATTGCGCGATAGCGCTTTCATTGAAAGCCGGATTATTGTTGTGAATGGAGTAAGACATAGTGAATTCCCTTTGAATAATAAAATCTCTCAGGGGCGAGCAAGACAGGGCATGTCGAAGAAGAGATCCCCACGTCCTGGGTTCAGCACTGTACACCGTATCCCGTAAGGGAAGTTATACTGACAAAGCCTTGATTCGACAGTGCCTGTTTTACCCTGTGCCGGTTCTCTCGAACCCACCAGAGCGATAACGTGTATTTGTACAGGAGCCTCGCCATAACGAGATCGTTGTAAAACGTCGAAAATAATACGCCAGTTTTTTTCTGTTGCCGTGAAATTTAAATAATGTTTAAGAAGTGTTTAGAAGATTATTTTCGTGGAAATGTTGAGGGAGTATTTAGGATGTTTCATTTTTAATAGAAAGATGAAACAGGGATCAGGAAAAGAATATGGCGTTGTTAAACAATATGCTCAGCCATTTTGCACTTCATCCCGCGCATCTCTTTGCACTGCTTTTTGTGATGGCGCTTGGTAAGTCCACGGTGCTGATCTCATCGGTGTTACCTCCTGCTTCGGTGATGCTGCTGGCGGGGATAACCCTGAGTCAGTCTGTTTTTTCTCCCGTCGTGGCGTGGATTGCCATCATGCTTGGCGCGACGTTGGGGTCTGTGCTGAGTTACCACGCCGGGCAACGACTGGGCCACACACGTCTGGTTGCGCGTTTGACCGCCAGACATGCGGATAAGATCCTGAAGATTCAAAGCAAACTACAAAAAAACAGTGTGGTGGCGTTATTCGGTTCGCGCTTTGTCGCCGTGCTGCGTTATATCGTGCCGCTGGCCGCCGGAATGCTCAGGCTGAGTGCGGGACGCGTGTATGCCATCAGTCTGCTGTCGGCTGCCGCATGGGCGGCGCTGTATGTCGGCGCAATCACCGGCATCAGCGCCTTCTGATTTACAGACTTCCGGTTCCTCCGTCGACGAGTAATTCCGTTCCGACGGTATAACCTGACTCATCCGATGCCAGATATAATGCGGCTTTTGCCAGTTCAACGGGCGTGCCCATGCGTCCTAACGGAACCAGACTCGCGATGTCCCCTTGCAGGGCTTTTTGCGCCTCTTCGCTCAGACCTAGCTTATTGAGCGCCGGGGTTGCAACCGGGCCAGGACTCAGGCCGTTGACGCGAATACCGCGTGGCAGCAGTTCGGCTGAAAGGGTGCGAGCCAGCGAGAGCAGGCCAGCCTTACTTGCCGCATAAACACTGCTGGTGGGCAGGCCGATACGTGCGCTGACGGACCCGCACAGAATGACTGACGAAGGGTTATTCAGCAGCGGCAACAACGCCTGAATCAGAAAGAAGGGGCCTTTAAGGTTGATGCGCATCAGGCGATCCCAGGCCTCTTCCTGCCACTCTTCCAGCAAGCCGTGTGTGACGTCTCCCGCGTTGATAAACACGGCATCGAGGCGTGGCCAGCGTGAGGCGAGTGTCTCTGCCAGTGCTTTTTGCGCGGCAGTATCGCCCGCATCAGCGGAAATCACCCAGGCGTGCTCGCCAAGGAGCCGTTGAGCCTCGGCCAGAGTTTCCGGGTTACGCCTGCGACCTGCGCCCCTTCGGCGATAAACTCCTGTGCGGTTGCCAGACCAATGCCGCTGGTTCCCCCGGTAATCAACGTGTATTTACCCGCTAAACGACCCATGTGCTTCTCCTGAAAAGTCAGTGGAGAAAGCACTATAGAAACGTTAGTATCGAAAGGAAACCAGGTACCAACTGGATACTAAAGAGGCAAGAGGTGTGCTATGGCGGAAAGACGCGATGTGTCCTGCGAAAAAAATTCTGCGGTGCATGCCTGCCCAATGACGCGGTTCGTGAATCTGATTTCGGGCAAGTGGGCGATCCCTGTGCTTTATCGCCTGATCGTCCTTAATACGCCGGTGCGTTTTGGCGATCTGCTGCGTGCCGCCGCGCCCATTACGCAAAAAGAGCTGACGAAGCAATTACGCCTGTTTGAACAGCGCGGGCTGGTTTCACGTACGGTTTATCCGGAGATCCCTCCGCGGGTTGAGTATCAGATAACAGAACTGGGGCTGACGCTTCAGGGAGCGCTTTCCCCGCTGGCCGCCTGGATGAATGATTACGGCGACCAGCTGGAGTCTTAAATTACTTCCTGAAATAGCGTGGGGCAGGTTCGCCGGTGCGTGCGCTGGCAAACAGGTTCAGACGCGCCTCTTCAAAACGCGCCCAGAGCTGTATGTCGTGCATTGGTGGGATAGTGATCAACTCTCCCTGATCCAACCCTGCCAGCGCTGCATCGACCAGATTATCGGTTGTCATCACCGACCCCTCCGGTAAATCATTAACTGATACCCCGGACAGATCCCAGATTTCCGTTGCGGTAGCGGCAGGTAATACTGCCTGGATGCGGACATGACGGTCGGCAAACTCTTCCTGCAAGCCGCGGGTGAAATTGAACACCCAGGCTTTGGTGGCGCTATAGAGTGCGCTACCCGCGCGGGCGTGGAGAGAAAGTACAGAAGCGATGTTGATCACTGTGCCGCTGTCGTTTTGTGCCAGACGCGGCAGGATGGCGTAGGTGAGGCGCATCAGTGCCGTCGTATTCAGGGTGTTGATGGCCTGATGTTGGGCAATATCCCCGGCTAAAAAGGGGGCCATCTGCGCTGTGCCTGCATTGTTAACCAGAGTGTCGATGCGGGTGTCGCTACGCAGTTTTTCTTCAACGACGCGAATACCGTTTTCATCGCTCAGATCGGCAGTCAGGGTCTGGATCTCCACCCCATACTGGCCTGAAAGTTGTTCAGCCAGCGCTTTCAGGCGGGCTTCGCGTCGGGCGACCAGAACCAGATTGTAGCCGCGCGCCGCGAGACGATCGGCGTACACTGCGCCAATACCGGATGATGCCCCTGTGATCAGCGCTGCAGAATGTTGCGTAGTCATTGTGTTGTACCTCAAAGCAAAGTGAGTTAATTGGTTTCAATATGAAACTGAATTTACTGTGAGATATTTGGTTTTATAATGCAACCATTTTGGGGGGCTATTTTTTGTTTCTGAATTCAGGGCAGAAAAGAAATTCAGGCTAACAATATGAAATTACGGGGTTTTAAGCTCAACGTCCTGAGGCGATAATTCCCGGCCATCGCCTGCAATGAGAGACAGTTTGCGCAGGGGTTGCTGGTTTTTCACGTCGACCAACACGCTGCCACATTCGTCATCAGCGAACAGATATTCATTGCCCCATTGCGACAAAGCAACCAGGACCATCTGTAGCGCTTGTCCCTTTTCGGTGAGCACATACTCCTGCCATGCACTGCCGTCGGAAGCGGGCTGGAGGATGAGGATACCTTCGTCAACCAACAGTTTCAGGCGCGAGGTCAGCATGTTTTTTGCGATACCGAGGCTTTTTTGAAACTCACCGAAGCGTTTAATGCCGCGCAGGGCATCGCGAACGATCAG
This sequence comes from Enterobacter sp. RHBSTW-00994, assembly GCF_013782625.1. NCBI lineage: Bacteria > Pseudomonadati > Pseudomonadota > Gammaproteobacteria > Enterobacterales > Enterobacteriaceae > Enterobacter > Enterobacter sp. RHBSTW-00994. The sequence continues at coordinate 1,710,257 of NZ_CP056199.1, forward strand.
CAACGACCACCAGTCGCCAATAATATCCAGCGAACGGGCAATCGAGCAGGTGCTCTCTTCAAGGCGGGTGCGTTTCACGGGCGATTCTCCAGGACGGTATGGTTTTATTATAAAACTAATTATGCTGACGGGTAAGCCCGTTATTCATCAGTTTGAGAAATGCTTCCCGGAAAATTGTCATCAATCTGTCACACTTAACGCGATGTTAACAACCAGGTGAGGAATGAGGGATGAGAAAAGCACTACTCGCTGTTGCAGTGGCAGGCTCCATGTCCATGACGTTCGGCGTACAGGCGCAGGACGTACCTGAGGGGTATCAGTTAGAACAAGTTTTAATCATGAGTCGCCATAACTTGCGTGCGCCGCTCGCCAATAATGGCAGCGTGCTGGAACAAGCCACGCCGAACAAATGGCCAGAATGGGACGTGCCGGGCGGTCAGCTCACCACCAAAGGCGGCGTGCTTGAAGTCTATATGGGGCACTACATGCGTGAGTGGCTGGCAGACAAAGGGATGGTCACCACGGGAGAGTGTCCGCCGGCAAATACGGTTTATGCCTATGCCAACAGTTTGCAACGCACCGTGGCGACCGCGCAATTCTTCATTACGGGTGCATTCCCTGGCTGTGATGTGCCTGTCCATCATCAGGAAAAAATGGGCACGATGGACCCAACCTTTAACCCGGTCATTACGGATAACTCCCCTGAATTCCGTGAAAAAGCGCTGAAGGCGATGGAGACTGAACGGCAGAAAATGCAGCTTGATGAAAGCTATAAGCTGCTGGAGCAGATGACAAACTATGCGGAGTCGCCATCCTGCAAAGAGAAAAAGGTCTGTTCACTGACCGAGGCGAAAGATACTTTCAGCGCGGAGTATGAAAAAGAGCCGGGCGTTTCCGGGCCGCTGAAAGTGGGTAACTCGCTGGTGGATGCCTTTACGCTGCAATATTACGAAGGCTTCCCGGCCGACCAGGTCGCCTGGGGGGAAATCAAAACCGATCAGCAGTGGCGCGTTTTGTCGAAGCTGAAAAATGGTTATCAGGATTCGCTCTTCACCTCTACCGATGTTGCACAGAACGTCGCCAAACCGCTGGTGAAATATATCGATAAGGCGCTGGTGACGGATCAGGCGAAAGCGCCAAAGATTACGCTCCTGGTGGGACACGACTCTAATATCGCCTCGTTGCTGACGGCCCTGGACTTTAAGCCGTATCAACTGCACGACCAGCAGGAACGTACACCGATCGGCGGTAAAATTGTCTTCCAGCGTTGGCACGATAAAAATGCCAATCGTGAGCTGATGAAAATTGAGTATGTGTATCAGAGTTCTGAGCAACTGCGGGAGGCGAGTGTCCTGTCGCTGACCTCACCGGCACAGCATGTGACGCTGGAGCTGGCAGGTTGCCCGGTCGATGCGAACGGCTTCTGCCCGGTCGATAAATTCAATGCGGTCATGAATAACGCGGCGAAATAGGGGATAACCCCCCGCCGTAGCGGGGGGAACGTTCAGACGTTTTTACGTTCGATGGTTTGCTCGCCCCAGAAGAGCGAGTCTTTGTCCGTTTTATCGAAGGCGCGTACCAGTACCTCATCGCTGCCTTCTTCCCAAATTTGCTCAGCCACTTTTTCATCATATTTCGCGACTTCAAAGATGGCCTCGGCAATTTCCGGAGAGGTGTTGCGTAAACTTGCCCATTCGCCGACGCGATGAGCTTTAGATTCTTGAGTTGGCATGCTGGTCCTCCTGTTGGGTTAGCCGTTCAGTTTTTTGGCAAGACCCGCGACATGTTCGCCTTGATAGCGGGCGATAGACAGCTCTTCATTGCTCGGCTGGCGTGAGCCATCACCACCGGCAATGGTGGTTGCGCCATACGGTGTCCCGCCGCGAACCTGAGACACGTCAAACAACTCCTGTGCGCCATAACCGATTGGCACAATCACCATTCCGTGGTGGGCAAGCGTGGTCCAGGTCGACGTGATAGTCTGTTCCTGACCGCCGCCCGTACCGGTGGAACTGAATACGCTGGCGAGCTTGCCGTATAATGCGCCGGATGCCCAAAGCCCTCCGGTCTGATCGAGAAATGTGCGCATCTGGCCTGACATATTGCCAAAACGGGTAGGGGTTCCGAAGATGATGGCATCGTAATCAGCCAGTTCCTGTGGGGTAGCGACCGGGGCATTTTGTGTTTTCCCCCCGGCTTTGGCGAAGGCTTCCGCCTGCATGGTTTCCGGTACGCGCTTCACCACAACCTCAACGCCATCTACTCTGTTTGCACCTTCTGCTACTGCGTGAGCCATGGTTTCAATGTGTCCATACATGGAATAATAGAGCACCAGAACTTTTGCCATTTTGCATCACTCCTCGTTTGTTTTTTCTGACAGCGAATCGCTGCGTTCATTTAAAGATAAGTCGTGATGGCCAGAGTGCAACTTTTAGCGCCATTTCTTTGATTTATAACAACATATTAACTAAATTATTCTGTAGTAACGTGAAACACTTTTGTGCCGTTCAATTTTCGTAATGATAAGAGGGGTTTAATGGCATCAGTGACACAGAGAAGACTGAAAAGCAGATATGATGTTGCAGGATATGACTATTGCGGGACGGACAGACTCTGATCGGATAGCAGTGAAACCGGGTAATTTCACTGCTAAATCATGGATTATTTGTCCAGCGCTAACATTGCGGCACACCCACCGTTAACCCATGCCATTGAGTAAAAGAATTGCCCATTCACACTGTCGGGCGTGAAGTTTGACTCTGATTTTAAGTGCTGCAGTTTTCGCGTGTAGTCAGCCAGGACGGCATAAACAAAATGATCGGCATCATCGGATATTTTTGCCGACGCTTCGAGATTGCCCCCGATTTTTCCCCACTCCTCTTTTGAAATGGCATTGGCTTTATATTGAGTAAAGTATCTGGACAGACGCGGTTTCGCCAGCTTGAGCAACTGATCCCCCGCAGCACCGTTGTAGCCCGTTTCATCAAGACGAGAAATCGCCGCACACTGCGCCTCTTGCCAGCCTATTGTCGCGTTATCCGCGATCTCGCCCGCAATGGCTGTTGATGACGCGAGAGCCGTTATGGCTAATGCAAAAAGCTTGTTCATCTTAAATCCTTATAAAAATAGGCATTACGAAATGTGGTACAGGTTCTACGTGAAAGGGTTAGCAGAGGTGAGCGGCTCATCATAGCGTTGAGACAAAAGGGTAACAACGCTATTTCTGAGACCACAGAGCATCGATTTATTGTTATTTAATTGATTTATAATCATAAATCTTACACTTTCTTTTGTAGCAATATGAAACATATTTACGACACTCAATTTTTAGATTGATAAGAAAGGGTTATTGATGGTTCACACAACGTCCCGCGCAAGAGGCTGAGATCCTGTTGCAGGATATTACGGTTTGCTGGTTATACCGCCCTCATCCGCTAAGCTTAGATCCACGCGACGCGGAGATAAGACGCTTTTTTCACGTCGTCAGGTGAAAGAATCCTCTTTTACTGAATGCAGTATGATGTCTAATGTTTCACACCCTGGAGGTTGAAGATGGCAAACCATCGTGGTGGCTCAGGTAATTTTGCTGAAGATCGTGACAGAGCATCAGAAGCAGGTCGTAAAGGTGGCCAACACAGCGGAGGGAACTTTAAGAATGACCCTCAGCGTGCATCAGAAGCCGGTAAAAAAGGGGGAAAAAATAGCCACGGGAACCGTAACAGTTAATTCGCCCGTATCCTTTTCCAGATAGCGACCGATGACGGTCGCGGCATTCCCCGGCCGCCGGAACATCCGGCGGTTTTTTTATTTCTGCAACATTGAACTGTAACCAAAGGCATCGCACACTACGGAATTGATCCTTATTGCTGGTGCACCATGTCGTCTTCTCGTTTCAGATTCTCCGTTAAACCTCAGGAAGCCATCCTCATTCTGATCACCATGTTCTGGGGCGGAACGTTTCTTGCCGTCCAGTATGCGGTCACGCTGAGCGATCCCTTCTTCTTTGTTGGACTGCGTTTTGCGACGGCGGCGATTGCCGTGGCCTTGATCTCGCTAAAAACATTGCGCGGGTTGACGCTCAAAGAGCTGAAAGCCGGTGTGGCGATTGGTGTGTCCATTGCGATGGGGTACAGCCTGCAAACCTGGGGCTTACAGTCCATCTCCAGCAGTAAATCGGCCTTCATCACCGCCATGTATGTTCCGCTGGTTCCACTATTACAGTGGCTGTGTCTGGGACGAATGCCGGGTCTGATGTCCTGTATCGGTATTGTGCTGGCGTTTATCGGCCTGATCCTGCTGGCCGGTCCTGGCGATAATTTGCTGGCGTTGGGGCCAGGCGAAATGATCACTCTGGTTGGCGCGGTGGCGATTGCGGCTGAAATTATCCTGATCAGTGCCTGGGCGGGAAAAGTGGACGTTAAGCGAGTGACCGTGGTGCAACTGGCTACCGCATCGCTGGTGGCTTTTATGGCGATGGTTCCAGCGGGAGAATCTGTTCCGCCGATGTCGCCAGGGCTTATCATTGTCGCCCTGGGGCTGGGCATTTTTAGCGCCATTATTCAGGTCACGATGAACTGGGCGCAGCGCAGCGTTTCGCCCACGCGTGCAACGGTTATCTATACGGGTGAGCCTGTCTGGGCGGGGATTTTTGGGCGTATCGCCGGAGAACGTCTGCCGCTTCTGGCTCTGCTGGGAGCCGCGTTTATTGTAGCAGGGGTGCTGGTCAGCGAGTTAAAGCTCAAACGGAAGAAAAAAGCGCTGCCGGAAAATGACAGCGCTGTGGTCAATCACGAATCCTGACGCACCACGTCGCCCTGCGGCGTCACCGCCATTCGGCGGCTCAGCAGGGCGTTAAGCAGGATTGCTCCAAACGTAGCCGTTCCGATCCCGCCCAGCGTGAATCCCCCCAGCGAAAGGGCAAAGTCACCCGCACCCAGCACCAGCGTAACCGCGACCATAATCAGGTTGCCGTTCTGGCTGAGATCGACATTGTGCTGGACCCAGATACGTGCGCCCGCCACCGCAATCAACCCAAATACCACAATCGATGCGCCGCCAATGACCGGGCCGGGAATGGTGTGGATCAGTGCGCCAAACTTAGGCGAAAAGCCGAGCAAGATGGCAATGGCGGCGGCCGCGACAAACACCAGCGTGGAATAGACTTTGGTGACAGCCATGACGCCAATATTTTCCGCATAAGTCGTGACCCCGCTGCCGCCGACAGAGCCGGAGAGCATTGTTGCCAGCCCATCGCCCACAAACGCACGCCCCATGTACGGGTCCATATTGCGCCCGGTCATGCCAGCGACGGCTTTCAGGTGGCCTAGGTTTTCTGCAACCAGGATCACGGCGACGGGGGCGATCAGCATCATCGCCTGGCCGCTAAACGTCGGGGAGGTGACCTGCGGTAAGCCGAACCAGGCAGCCTGGTGGATCAGGCTAAAATCGACCGGTTTGCCGAATCCAAACACGTTTGCCAGCAGGGTGTACACCAGACAGGCCACAATCAGCCCGACCAGAATCAGCAAACGCTGGATCATTCCACGGGTAAATACCGCTACCAGGCCAATGCAGAGAACCGTGATCACCGCCATCCAGCTTTCAAATGGCGAGCCGGACACACCTTTAACGGCGATAGGGGCGAGGTTCAGGCCAATCGCCATAACCACCGCGCCTGTTACCACCGGAGGCATCAGCCGTTCGATCCAGTGAGTACCAATCTTCATTACCACCAGGCCAATCAGGGTATAGACCAGACCACAGGCGATAATGCCGCCGAGTGCGACGCTCAGATTGGGGTTAATCCCCTGACCGTTAAACCCGGTGGCGGCAATAACAACCCCGATAAAGGCGGCGCTTGACCCCAGATAGCTCGGCACTCGCCCACCTGTGACCACAAAGAACAGCAACGTACCGATACCCGACATCAAAATGGATAAGTTGGGATCAAGCCCCATCAGCATGGGCATTAGTACGGTTGCGCCAAACATCGCGACGGCGTGCTGAACGCCCATCACCACAGTTTGGGCTAACGGGAGTCTCTCATCCGGCGCGACCACGCCGTGTTCCGTAGAGGTCGATTTCAACTGCCAGTGGGGAAAACCGAACATTGCCATAAGCTGTCTCCTTAAGGAGGGTTAACAGGCGGGTCGCAAGAGTGCGTGATAGCCGCGGTCAAACCACACCAGTCCCTGCGGCACGGGATGGCGAACGATCGATACGATGTCGCAAAACAGGATATCGTGAGTGCCAACGCTGACGACCTGGTTGATACGGCAGTCAAACGACGCCAGTGCATTTTCCAGACGCGGACAGCCCGTTTCTCCCGTCTGCCAGCGGGCAGCGGAGAAACGTTCTTCCATTGGCGTTTTGCCGCCAAACAGATTCGACAGTGGCTCTTGTCCGGCGCTGAGCGTATTGACGCACAGTGTGCGGTTTTCGCTGAAGGTGGGCCAGACTGACGCGCCACGGTTCAGACATACCAGCAGGGTTGGTGGTGAATCGGTCACGCTGCATACCGCGCTGGCGGTAAAGCCCGCTAAACCGGCAGGCCCGTCGGTGGTAATGATGTTGACGGCCGCGCCCAGGCAGGCCATCGCATCGCGAAAGGTTTGTTTATCGGGAGTATTCATTTTCGCTCCTTACGCCAGGCCACAGGCGTCGTCAAAACTCAGCCGGGGCAGACGCCCGTATAGTTTGCGGACATCGCCATAGCCGATGTTGATCAGCAGATTACTTTTCAGTGTCGTACCCGTGAAAAAGGCGTCATCGACTTTTTGTCGGTCAAATCCAGACATCGGCCCGGTGTCGAGCCCCAGGGCGCGGCAGGCAAAGATCAGATACCCAGCCTGCATAGCGCTGTTGCGAAAGGCGGTCTCCTCCGCAAGCGCCGGGCTTGAGGTAAACCAGCTTTTTGCGTCTCCGTGTGGAAACAACTCGGGCAGACGCTCATAAAATTCGCTGTCCCAGGCGACAATCGCCGTCACCGGGGCGCTGAGGGTTTTCTCCAGGTTCCCGCTGGAAAGCGCCGGACGCAGTTTCGCTTTTCCTTCCACACTTCGGACAAACACGATGCGCGCAGGTGAGCAGTTGGCGGAGGTCGGCCCCCATTTCATCAGGCCGTAGATCTCCCGTAGTGTCTCATCGCTGACCGGAATATCCTGCCAGCCGTTATGCGTACGAGCACCGGTGAACAGGGTTTCCAGTGCGGAAGGATTAATGGCTTCGCTCATCGCAGCTCCTTATAAAACGGGTTCATGGTTGTGCAGCAGGCGGGCCAGCCCGTTCAGCAACAGGGTATTAAAGATATCGGGTTCGGTGACGTTGCAGGCATGTCCTCCCTGGCGCATCACCACTTTTTGGCAACCGGGGATTGCGGCCTGCAACTCAGTTGAACAGACGGCAGGAACCAGCAGGTCGTCAGCGGAGCAGATAACCTGCACAGGACAGCGAATACGGGCAGCCTGACGGCTGAAATCGGCCTGTTTCAGGGCCGCCAGCCTGCGCAGCAGATTGTTTTTGCCCTGGAAATGGGCCAGCGCCAGCGACTCTTCTGCCTCCATGCGCGGTGCGCGAGCAGCCATCCAGTCCGCCGGGTAGAGAAACAGCGGCTGCGCCTCTACCCACGCCTGTGCGCCGCCCGCATGGAGCAGGCGTTCACGGATCTGAAAACAACGACGGGTATGGGCATTCAGCGTGAGCCAGCCGTTGACGCACACCAGAGCGGTAACCGCATCGGGTCTATCGAGCGCCATCTGCAGGCCAACCAGCGCGCCCAGCGCGTGGCCGACCATGCAAAAACGTTGAATGCCTGCCTCTGTGAGTGCCTGAAACAACTCGTCCGCCATGGTGTCCAGGCTGTAGCCTTCCGGGAGTGTGTCGGGGTTATTCCCCGTACCGCGCTGGTCATAACACACCACCTGGTACTCCTGCTCCAGCAGGGCAAGCTGGGGCAACCAGTAGCTGCCACTGCCGCCCAGCCCGGCAATCAGTACCACGACGGGAGCGCCAGAAAAGGGCGGCGGTGAGACGGAAATTTTCACGGCAGCCTCACTTAGCAATATGGGCAATGGTGGCGATTTCGACCAGTGCCTCCGGTTTGACCAGCCCGCACTGAATACAGAACCGCGCTGGTTTGTCGCCAGGGAAAAACTCGGCATAGATTTCGTTAATCGCGGCGTAGTTTTTCCAGTCGGTGATAAAGATGCTGTTGAATGTCACATCCTCCATCGTGCCACCTGCGGTCTCGATAACGCTTTTGATCGTCTCCAGCACGTGGCGGGTTTGCGCCTTTGGGTCGTTGGGGTAGACCACATTATTTTGCTTATCAAACGGCAGCGTGCCGGAAACATACACCACGCCATCGGCGAGTGTGCCGGGGACAAACGGGGCAATGGGGGTGCTCGTGCCCGGTGGAATGATCACGGATTTCGGCATTGTGTTTCTCCTCAGGCAATACGGGCTAATGATGGCGGGGAGAGAGCGTCGCAGAAATCAGCGACAGTGCTTACCCAGCCAAAGAAGGTTTCGATATTGAATAGCGCGGCTTTCTGGGCAAATTCCGGCCCGGCCTGGTGGGTGGCGTCTTCCAGCACCACACCGAAGTATTCAAGGAAGAAACCGTCGCGCAGGGTCGACTCCACACAGACGTTGGTGGCGATGCCGGTAAAGACCAGGTGGCGGATCCCACGGCAGCGCAGCAGGCTGTCGAGCGGGGTGTTGAAAAAACCGCTGTAGCGGGGTTTCGGCAGCACGATATCGCCAGGTTCAGGAACCAGTTCATCAACCAGTTGATAATCCCAGCCGCCTTTTGCCAGCAGCTTGCCCTGGAGATCCGGCTGTTTGCGCATGGTTTTCAGGGCGTTGGACTTGTGGAAGTTAGGAGAGCCGGGGCCACCCGCCTCCACATACTGATCGTCCCAGCCGTTCTGGAACCAGATAATCAGCATTCCCGCAGCGCGTGCGGCAGCGACAGCCGTTTTAATGTTCTCAATAACGGGTTTCGTCGCGGAGACATCAAAGCCTGCCAAATCCAGGTAACCGCCCTGGCTGGCATAGGCGTTTTGCATATCCACCACGATCAGGGCACTTTTTTGTGCCTCAAAGGTAATGGCTTCCGGGCGAGCGTCGAGCGTGGTCATTACGCGACCTCCTTCGTGACAGCAGGGATGTGTGAGCGGCACTGCATCAGCGGTTGAATGCGCTCGCCGAAGGTTTCAACACCGGTCAGAAAATCGTCAAAGGTCAACAGAACACCTTCTGCCCCTGGCACGTTAGCCACGTCGTCGAGCATTCGTGCCACACTGGCGTAAGAGCCGACCAGCGTGCCCATATTGATGTTGACTGCTGAAGTCGGGTCAGCCATCTGGCGAACGTTGGTATCGGAGCCGGAGCGGGTATCTTTCTGGCTCTGCTCGGTGAGCCAGCTCAGGGCTTCGTCATCGGCGCCATCCTTGTAGCATTCCCATTTTGCGCGCGCAGCGTCGTCGGTTTCGTCGGCGATCACCATAAACAACACGTAGGAACCCACGTCACGTCCGGTTTTGTCGGCGGCGTCTTTCATGCGTGCGGCGGTTGGCGCGAAGGCTGTCGGGGTATTAACGCCTTTTCCGAAGCAGAAGTTGAAGTCCGCGTATTTTGCAGAGAATTCCATGCCAGCATCGCTCTGTCCGGCACAGATAACCTTCATCGGCACAGAGGGCTGTGGGCTGACACGACAATCATTCATGGTGAAGTAGTCGCCTTTGAAGTCGCTCTTGCCAGTTCCCCACAGATCGCGCAATACCTGGACGTACTCCGTCAGGTACTCATAGCGACGGGAAAAGTATTCGTCGCCCGGCCAAATCCCCATCTGGTCATATTCTGGCTTTTGCCAGCCGGTGACGAGGTTAACGCCAAAACGGCCACCTGAGATGGAGTCGATGGTTGATGCCATTCGCGCCACAATGGCCGGGGGCAGGGTGAGGGTGGCTGCTGTTGCGTAAATCTGGATGCGCGATGTCACGGCTGCCAGCCCTGCCATCAGGGTGAAGGACTCCAGATTGTGATCCCAGAATTCGGTCTTGCCGCCAAAACCGCGCAGTTTGATCATCGACAGCGCAAAATCGAAATGGTAATGCTCGGCTTTCTGCACAATCGCCTTATTCAGCTCAAAGGTTGGCATGTACTGCGGCGCGGTGGTGGAGATCAGCCAGCCGTTGTTACCAATAGGTACGAATACGCCAATTTTCATCACGAACCTCTCTTCATCTCTGTATGGGGTGAAAGTCAGACGTGGCGCTGCATCCTGCATATCCTGTTCAGCCTCGTGAACAAGGTTTTGCAAAGGAGATGCCAGTTTTGAAAATGACTGTGTTATTAATGTGTTAACGCAAAGTTGATGAAATGAAGGCTAAAAAAACGGACTAAATGGTCAAAAACATTGCACAGAAATCAGGCGTTCATGCGCGATTGAGGTGCAGGGCATGATGAAGGGAATGCAGCAAGGGAGGGTGAAAAAGGGCGGGGGAAAGTGGCAACGATCCCGGCCCTGACCGGGATCGCAGGTTAGCGTTTACCGGGGCTTCACAGGCCCGTTCACGCGTTTGTGCTCCGGCTGATCGCCCGTATCATTAAGCGCCCCCGGGAATGTCGCCAGCCACGCTTTCACCTTGAGCTTATTGGTATGCACTGCGCTTAACCCTTCTAAACAGCCCCATAGCTCGCGCGTATTCTGCGGGGTGATCACAATGCAATCCGGCATCACGCGGATTTTTACCGCGCGGCCATACGCAAACCCGGCGCGGGACAGCCACTCCCCGGACAGCGGCAGATAATTGTTCTCCATTCGCGTATACAGCTCACCGCAGGATGAACCCGTCTCATCCCTCGCGTGAACACGCCCGGAATGGGTGGGATCCCCATGCAACGTCCGTGGGTTCTTTTTGCGTACCTGCTCGCGAATTTCTTCACCATTTTCAAATACTGCATTTTCCGTTTGGGCAACAGCCCGCTCTGGCATAAAATTCTTCGCAGCCATATTCAACTCCTGTTTAGTTGTTTTGTGGTTAGCGGTATAAAGGTGCTGTTACACCTTTTTACCGCGATCTCGTTTATCTACTTTCCTGTCTAAAACTCACTGCTTGTGTTGGGTGGTTTCACTACGCCGATTATACCCTTATGGATAAATACACAGGGGTAAAATGGTCGGGGAAATAGTGAAAATGCGAGGCGGCTCGAGGAAAGGTGTGGGGGGACTTGAGGGGCTGGTTTGAGCGAGGAATGGACCTTCTCGCCCTATACGGATAGAAAGCAAAAATTGATGTTCCAACTTCCTGATAATTAGTTTTTTGCAACAATCACGACAGTAGCTTTTAATATTCTTATTACTCATTTTTCATCTTTTAATTTTAAACGCCCAAGCGTTATGCAGCGTGAACACTCCATTGTTATTACAAGCTGTCACAGAATATTAAGTTTAATATACATAATTCTACATCGTTTTTTCGCAGCTAACATTTCTAATGGTTGAATCTTAAGGTGTCCCTCCTGCCCACCCTATCCAAAACCCACACCACGTTTCCCCGCGATACAGTAAAGGCCCATCATTTAAGATACCACTCAAAACAGTAATGATAACTATTTGCATCAGTGTGCTATGTTGAACGCGCTTAAAACAAGATCTGGTTCTCATGGCGGAAGATAAGACTCATCGCGTGGGAAAACCCTGTGGCTGCGTTGAGAAGCAGCATCAATACAATTTATGGAGAGAAGATGAGAAGAATTTCAGTCTGGTCAGTACTGTTGGCCTCAGCTATTGCGATATCAACTGCCACAACGGCATACGCCGATAGCCAATGGACAGCCACCACCACGACCTTTCCTGGTAGCATCCGTGCCGGGTCACGGGAAGTTCCCGTCAAGCCCGGAGATAAAACGGTTATAGCCATTAAGAGCTTGCAGGCGGGCACGACCGTCACCATTCTCAATGGTGCTGAAGTCCTGACACCGAAACCACTGACCGCCGACGAGAAGGGAAACCTCAATATTCCGTTGACCGTTCCGGCCGATGCCGCAACAGGCCTTCATCCACTCACTGTTATTACGCAAAACCCCGCGAGCGCTTCGCAGGTCATGTTGAAATTGTCCCAGATTGTCCCGCCAAAAAACACGGAGGCTTTCAGGCTGCAAACAACGTCCGTCGGTGAGCGGGCTTACCAGTCGGCAGTGTCGGCTGACGGAAAGCTGTTCGTGACCTCTGCACGCGGCCCGAAGGATGGTAGCCGCCTAATGAGACTGAATGCCAGAACCCTGGCTGTCGAAGCGGAGGCAACACTGCCTAAAGACAAAAAGGGTGAGCAGATTGGTGTCTTCGGCGTCGGTGTTGATAATGCCCATAATCAGGTCTGGACGACGAACACCCTTGCCGAGACGGTGACCGTCTATGACGCAAAAACGCTTTCCGTTGTGAAGGTTTTCCCGGAGGGATCGGTCTCGCATCCACGCGATGTGGTTATTGATGAAGACAACAATCGGGCCTATGTCAGCGCGGCGCTGACCGGTTTTGTCGAAGTGTATGACACCAAAACGCTGGAGCACATCGGTCAGTTGGAGTTTGTGGTGGAGCGTGGCAAAAACCTGTTTAACAGTACCGATCTTATCCTCGATAGCGCTGGCGGCAAGCTCTACGGCGTCAGCCGCGATACGCCATGGGTAGGCTGGATTGATCTCAAAACCGGCAAGAGTACGACGGTGAAAGTACCTCAGGCGCAGGGCGCAACCGACATCGCTCGCGATCCGCAGACTGGCCGTCTGTATGTCGCGTCCCAGGAGACGAACAATGTCGTGGTTCTTGATGCGGACGGTAAGGTACTTGCGGATACCTATATTGGTGCCGGGGGAGTATCTGTCGTCTGGGATCCGGTGACATCGCAGGTTTTCGCCGCCACGCGTGCAGGCGGAACCGTAGCAGTGCTGAACAAGGACGGTAAACTGGTCGCTAATATCCCGGTGGATGATACGCCAAACAACCTGACCGCCGGGCCTGATGGCGCAGTTTATCTGGTGTCTATGTATGGCTCGACCGGGGATAAAGTTCAGACAGGCTCAGTGACGAAAATCACCGCCAAAAAATAACGGCATGAGTCCGCCTGGTTAGTCGCAGGCAGGTCAGCCTGGCATTATTATTAACCCCCTGTCACCTGTGGGCCGGGGGTATGTTTTAGCATATCTGATCGGTATTCACATTTTTTTACTCGTGGCTGATTGACGTCCATAGCGAGCAATCAACACAACGTTCCAACAAATACCCCGCGTTGCAATGTCTGCTGTACCAGGCAGCCCATATGCGAGTGTCTAAGAGGCTACTTTGAGCGAGGGGCGGACGTTACTTTAATGATCAAAAGGCATGAGGCAGAGTACTCGATGTAAAGGATGGCCACGAACACATTAGCGATTCAGGTTGTTATTAATTCTGAGCATAAGTCGATAAATGCACGAAGTTTGGGTTGATTTCTGGCTGCTCTGGAAAAATAAAGGAATAGTCCATCGTTACCCGGAGAAAGATCCAGCAAGGCCGCGTCCAGAGAACCATTAGCCAGTTCACGAGAAGTGTGAAAGGTGGAGGAATAAATCAACCCTGCCCCCCTAACAGCGAGGCTACGCATTAATTCTCCGTCATTCACGGTAATCAACCCACGAGGCTCAAACTTTTTATTTTCATTGTCTTCAATAAACTCCCAGCGATAAACATCCCCTTTTTCAGGACGACGAAAGCGAATGCATTCATGTTGTTCGAGGTCTTGCGTTTTTTTCGGCTTTCCATATTTTTGGAAATATTCGGGAGAACCGAATACCGCCCACCTGAATGGCGGTGAGAGTCTGATGGCAATCATGTCCTGCTCAATATATGAACCGATCATAATTCCTGCATCATAACCCTCTGAAACGAAATTCTCGTGTCGGTTACTTACCGTAATATCAATATGTATATTCGGCCATGCCTCTCTGAATGCAGGTAAAAGAGGTTCGAGAACATGAGGGAGCGCAAGGCGTTCTACAATCAGTTTCAGCGTTCCTGTTGGCAACTTTGCTGATTGCGCGACGTCTTCAAAACTCGTTGCAATTATCTGGGCTGCTGGGGCGATTTGCTGAAGAAGATGCTCGCCTGTTTCCGTTAGTGACATTCTGCGCGTCGTCCTATGGAAAAGTGGCGCTCCAAGGCGATGTTCAAGCCGTTGCAAAGCCAGACTTACAGCGCCCGGCGTTTTGCCCATATCAAGAGCTGCCTTTCTAACGCTCAAGCGCTTTGCAATGGCCAGAAACTCGTTTAAACCGTCAAAGATATCGGACTGACCCATGTAGCCTCTTGTCATATTATTTCTAAAACTTTGGAGATAACTTCATAGTAACATTAAGCAACAATGCAGAGTTATTACATCGTTTTTTTAAACACATTGTCCTTTTTTTACCGTCTGTTGGGCGCTACTTCTTTCAGTTAGAGTCGACTTACACGACCCACTGGAGAAATTACCTGTGACAATTTTGAAATTCTGTACATGCCTTTTTGCATCAGTTCTGTTCTGCGCGGTGTCTCCTCTTGCTCTTGCTCAAATCAGCGTAAAGGGAGAAAAAGTCCTTATTGTGGTATCCAGTCTGGATAAAAAAACGCCGGATCTGGTCGGGGGATTTTGGTTTCCTGAATTAACTCATCCTGTCGAAGTTTTTGATAAAGCGGGTGTGAGTTATGATATTGCAAGCCCTAAAGGTGGACTACCTCCCTTCGACGGGTTCGATCTGAAGGATCGGGCTAATCTCGATTTTTGGACGAATCCTGAGCACCGTAATAAATTAGCCAATTCTATTGCTCTGGAAAAAGTGAATCCGGAAAATTACAGCGCGATTCTGCTTGTCGGGGGACATGGTCCAATGTGGGATTTTGTTAATAACCCGCAACTGATCCATATTGTCAGAACTATGTATGAGCACAACAGCATCATCAGTGCCGTTTGCCACGGGCCTGCCGGGCTGTTGAACGTTAAGCTCAGCAATGGCGAACTGTTGATCAAAGGACGTCATCTGACCGGATTTACCGCAGAAGAAGAAGCATATCGGCACTACGATAAAATTGTTCCATTTGAGCTGGAAGCGGCGTTAGAAAAAGATGGAGCACTCTTCGAGGAGGCTCCGATTTTCGAAAATAAAGTGGTTGTCGACGGGCGATTGATTACGGGACAGAACCCGGCATCGGCTAAAGCACTGGGCGAGGCTGTGGTAAATGCTCTACAAAAGAAAGTCTGATTAGCGTTTACAGTTTGCGTCAGGAGCGTTTTCCTGACGCATAACTATCTTTCAGGTCCGTGATAATTCTTTTTTGGTATGCCTCCGAATAATCTACAAAATGTCCGCTCCTGGCACATACCCGCCATTCCGGTCCCCCTCAACCGACCCACTAAAACCCCCAGTCAACCCCAGATATGACTCCTGCCTCCGTTTTCAATCATTTCCCCCCTACAACCCATCTCACACCACAACACATTCCCCTCATCAATTTTGCACAGCCCCTGCGCTACAGAATGTCGAGAGAAAGCAGGGGTTTTGCTATGCTGATGGCTAAGCAAAATAAGGAGAGCGGGTATGACACAAGGTGCAGTGAAAACAGCGGGTAAACGGTCCCAGGCGGTGAGCGCCAAGAAAAAGGCCATCCTGGGAGCGGCGCTGGACACCTTTTCGCAGTTTGGTATTCATGGCACTCGCCTTGAACAGGTGGCGGAGCAGGCTGGGGTATCAAAGACCAACTTGCTGTATTACTACCCGTCTAAAGAGGCGCTCTACGTTGCGGTGCTGCAACAGATTCTGGACATCTGGCTCGCCCCGCTTAAGGCGTTTCGCGAAGAGTTCACCCCGCTGGTGGCGATAAAAGAGTACATCCGCCTCAAGCTTGAGGTATCGCGTGATTACCCGCAGGCATCGCGATTATTCTGTCTGGAGATGTTGCAGGGAGCGCCGTTGCTGAAGGCCGAGCTGACGGGAGACTTAAAACAGCTGGTTGCCGATAAATCCGCCATTATTGCCGGATGGGTTGCCAACGGGAAACTTGCACCGGTCGATCCGCATCATCTGATCTTCATGATCTGGGCCTCAACCCAGCATTATGCTGATTTTGCGGCCCAGGTTGAGGCTGTCACGGGCAAAACGTTGCAGGACGAAGCCTTTTTCCAGAATACCCTGGAAAACGTACAGCGGATGATTATTGAAGGGATCCGTGTGCGTTAGTTTGCCGGGGGAAGAGGGCAACTTAAATCGCCTTCTTCACACTGCATCAGTGAGGCGAGAAACGCTTCGCGCTCGACCGTTTTTTCCGCCAGGCACTGGTTAACGATCATCGGTTGAACGCTGCCGCCTTCCGTGCCTGAGCCGATAAACGCGCAATCGGCATCACGTAGGGTGATCCACGCCTGTTGTGCTTTTTTCAGCAGATCCCGCTGTGGTGCAGCGGCACGCTTTAACGCGGCCTGCCAGGTCTGGTTTAGCTTTTTATCGGCTGCCTGATATTGCTGTGCTGTACAGGTGTTCAGTTCCAGTTGCGTGCTGGCGTTGGCACACTCGTCTGCCAGCGCACTGGTGCTCAGCAGCAATGCCGCGCCTGCGATAAGAAATCGTTTCATAAACTCCCCGAATAAAAAAAGGCTCCGTCTCCGGAGCCTTATTAGCACAGCGTTAGCCGATTGTCATCAGGCTGGCGTTCCCCCCAGCGGCGGCAGTATTGACGCTGAGCGAGCGTTCGATATAGAGGCGCTCCAGCAGGAGATTGGTTTCTCCCCGGGCAAAGCCCTGCACCGAGACAATCGCTCCGCTGCGTGCCGCGACCTGCTCGCACAGCTCACGAAGCTGGTCAGAATCCCCGTGGTAGATCACCGCATCAAACGGTTGGGTGAACAGGACATCTGATTGGGCAAAGTGAATGCGCGACGCGACCTCTTTGGGCAACTGTTTCGCCAGATCGCGGTGCAGACCCTCTTCCGGCCACAAGACTTCGCACCCCGTCGCGACCGCCGCAGCCAGTTGAACCAGAGCATCCTGTTCGTTATCTGCAACACACAACACCCGCTCGCGCGGCATTAATGTCCAGGTGTTGCGTTCTCCGGTTGGGCCTGGCAGCAGGCGTTGTGTCCCGGCTTGCGCGAGCTCACCAAACTGCTGACACAGGGTGCGCAGTTCCGGGCGTTTATCTGCCCATGTGATGAGTGCATCCAGCGGCTGCGTGAGGATTGCCTTGAGCTGAGCATCCACCGGATGTTCTGCGTCCTGGCGTGCGAGGGTGATGCTGAGCGCATTTTCCGGGCGATGAGCCAGCAAACGGTAGAGGTAAAGTGGACCACCGGCTTTCGGACCTGTGCCCGATAAACCTTCTCCTCCGAAAGGCTGTACGCCAACCACTGCGCCCACCATGTTACGGTTGACGTACAGGTTACCGACGTTGGCGCTACCGGTTACCTGGGCGATGGTTTCGTCTATACGGGTATGTACTCCCAGCGTTAAGCCGTAACCTGACGCATTAATCTGCTCGATCAACTGATCCAGATTATTGCGGTTGTAACGCACTACGTGCAGAACCGGGCCAAAGATCTCTTTTTTCAGTTCATCAAAACTCGCCAGTTCAATCAGCGTGGGCGGAACAAAGGTTCCGGCTTGCCACTCACGGGCATCTTCGCTGTTCTCACGGACGGCCTGGAATACCGGACGGCCTTTGGCACGCATGGCCTGAATGTGGTTCTCGATATTGCCTTTGGCTTCTGCGTCGATGACCGGGCCGATATCGGTGGTGAGCCGCCCTGGGTTACCCATGCGGCATTCTGCCATTGCACCACGCAGCATCTTCAGCGTGTGGTCGGCAACATCATCCTGTATGCACAGCACACGCAGGGCAGAGCAACGTTGTCCCGCACTGTCAAAAGCGGAAGCCAGTACGTCGACGACGACCTGTTCGGTCAGGGCCGATGAGTCGACAATCATGGCGTTCATCCCGCCCGTTTCGGCAACCAGCGGCGTTGGACGACCCTGCGGATCCAGGCGAGTGGCAATGTTGCGTTGCAGAAGCGTGGCGACTTCGGTCGAGCCCGTAAACATGACGCCGCGCACGCGGTTATCGGCCGTCAGCTTCGCGCCGACCGTTTCACCCCGGCCTGGCAGCAACTGCACCACGCCTGCCGGTACACCCGCTTCAAGGAGAATGTTGATCCCCTGGGCGGCAATCAGCGGAGTCTGTTCCGCCGGTTTTGCCAGCACACTGTTACCTGCGGCAAGTGCGGCAGCGATTTGTCCGGTAAAGATCGCCAGCGGGAAGTTCCACGGGCTAATACAGACCACCGGGCCAAGCGGGCGGTGGGTTTCATTGTCGAAATCATCACGAACCTGACCGGCGTAGTAATGCAGGAAGTCGACCGCTTCGCGCACTTCGGCAATCGCGTTGCTGAAGGTTTTACCGGCTTCACGTACCAGAATGCCAATCAGCTGCTGCATCTGATCTTCCATCAACACGGCAGCCCGCTCCAGAATGGCGGCACGCTCTTGTGGCGGGGTCGCGAACCAGATCGGCGCATTGTTCACTGCGCTGTTAAGGGCCAGATCCACTTCCTGCTCCGTCGCTTCGCGTACGTAACCGACGGTGTCTTTTGGCTCGGCCGGGTTAATCACCGGCTGCATTTCCCCGTCAGCTACTGGCTCTTCAAGGATCGGTTTGGCCTGCCATTTTTGCAGGGCGCTGTTAAGCAGGGCGGAAGAGAGCGATGCCAGGCGGTGTTCGTTCGCCAGATCCAGGCCTGCGGAGTTCACGCGGCCTTTACCATACAGCTCGCGCGGCAGGGCAATCTTCGGATGCGGCAGACCAATCTGGCCTTCCTGAGCGGCCATTTTCTCAACAGCCTGTACCGGATCGGCAACCAGTTCGTCGAGCGGCAACGAGGTATCGGCAATTCGGTTAACGAAGGAGGTATTCGCCCCGTTCTCCAGCAGACGGCGAACCAGATAGGCCAGCAGCGTTTCGTGTGTGCCGACAGGGGCATAAATACGGCATGGGCGGTTCAGTTTTCCGTCCGCCACTTTCCCGGTGACCTGTTCATACAGCGGTTCACCCATGCCATGCAGACACTGGAATTCGTATTGCCCTGGGTAGTAGTTTTGCCCGGCCAGGCTGTAGATGGCTGCCAGCGTGTGGGCGTTGTGTGTTGCGAACTGCGGGTAGATCAGGTTCGGTACGCCGAGCAGTTTCTTCGCACAGGCAAGGTAAGAGACATCGGTGTACACCTTACGGGTATAGACCGGATAGCCTTCCAGACCGTCCATCTGTGCGCGTTTGATTTCGCTATCCCAGTACGCCCCTTTCACCAGACGGATCATCAGGCGACGGCGGCTGCGGGTGGCGAGGTCAATCAGGTAGTCAATGACAAACGGGCAGCGTTTCTGGTAAGCCTGAATGACAAAGCCAATCCCGTTCCAGCCTGCCAGTTCGGGTTCGAAACAGAGTTTTTCCAGCAGGTCGAGGGAGATCTCCAGGCGGTCAGCTTCTTCCGCATCAATGTTGATCCCGATATCGTACTGACGCGCCAGCAGGGTCAGGGATTTCAGGCGTGGGTAAAGCTCTTCCATCACGCGGTCATACTGGGCACGACTGTAGCGTGGGTGCAGGGCGGAGAGCTTAATGGAGATGCCCGGACCTTCATAAATACCGCGTCCATTAGAGGCTTTACCGATGGCGTGGATCGCCTGCTGGTAGGACACCATGTACGCTTGTGCGTCGGCAGCGGTCAGCGCCGCTTCGCCCAGCATATCGTAGGAGTAACGGAAACCTTTATCTTCCAGTTTACGGGCGTTGGCCAGCGCTTCGGCGATGGTCTCCCCGGTGACGAACTGCTCGCCCATCAGACGCATCGCCATATCCACACCCTTGCGGATCAGCGGCTCGCCGCTTTTACCGATAATGCGGTTCAGTGAGCGGGAGAGATTGGCTTCGTTATGGGTTGAAACGAGCTTGCCGGTAAACAGCAGTCCCCAGGTGGCGGCGTTAACAAACAGCGACGGGCTGCGGCCAATGTGTGAGTGCCAGTTACCGTTGCTGATTTTGTCGCGGATCAGGGCGTCGCGGGTGGCTTTGTCAGGAATACGCAACAGCGCTTCTGCCAGACACATAAGGGCAACCCCTTCCTGTGAGGAGAGAGAAAATTCCTGTAGCAGGCCCTGCACCATGCCAGCACGACCGGTGGCGGATTTCTGGTTACGCAGTTTGTCAGCGAGCTGGTACGCCAGGTTGTGTGCTTGCGCGGCGATGGTTTCAGGCAGGCGGGCCTGTTCCAGCAGCATGGGGACGGCGTCGGTTTCCGCGCGGCGGTATGCGCCGGTGATCGCCGCCCGGCTCACGGACTGGGGCAGGATCTGCTCGGCAAATTCCAGGAAGGGCTGGTGGTTTTCTTCTGTATTGCTGGTGGCATCATCACTTTCGTTTGCCGCGCCCGCCAGCAGGGCGGGTAACTCCGGCAGGCCGTCTTCGCTTTCCAGCCTTTCGAGATAATTGAAAATCGCCTGCTTAATTAACCAGTGTGGTGTGCGGTCAATACGGGTCGCTGCGGTTTTAATTCTTTCGCGTGTTGCGTCATCCAGCTTAACCCCCATGGTGGTCATGCCCATGCCAAAACTCCTGTTGTTCGGTATTGATGTTCTGTCGATAGCGTGAAATATCCACCATGTTGCAACTTTGTGCAACCGTGTTAAATGTGACATGGTTTGCAAGCTGGAAAATGAATGGATTGTTAATAGACGGTTAGCTGGAAAAATTAGCTGGCATGTGCCTTCAAAGCCTGTTTTTATGCGGGAGTTAACACTTTTAAAAGGTGCAACCCGTAAAAGCGTGAGCGAGTGCAACCTATAGGAAAGACCTATAAAACCAGGGATGAATTTGATGTAAATGCAGTGTTAAATCGTTTGTCAGCGGGATGCGTATACGGCAGGATAGCGCGCCCAACAGAAGCTCATATACCCTGAAGCATGACGGGTAGACACACATCACCACGTTCCGGTGATGACATAACAAGGCAGCCCGGATGGTTGTCGCACGACAATTTTGGAGAGTTTGAATGGCAATTAGCACACCGATGCTGGTGACATTTCTCGTTTATATCTTTGGCATGATCCTGATAGGGTTTTTGGCATGGCGGTCGACGAAGAACTTCGATGACTATATTTTGGGTGGCCGCAGTTTAGGCCCGATGGTGACCGCACTTTCTGCGGGTGCATCCGACATGAGCGGGTGGCTGCTGATGGGGTTACCAGGGGCGATTTTCATCTCAGGTATTTCAGAAAGCTGGATCGCCATTGGTTTGACGCTGGGGGCGTGGATCAACTGGAAACTGGTGGCAGGGCGCCTGCGTGTGCACACCGAAGCTAACAATAATGCCCTGACGCTGCCGGATTATTTCACCGGCCGTTTTGAAGATAAGAGCCGTATTCTGCGCATTATCTCTGCTGTGGTTATTCTGGTGTTCTTCACTATCTATTGTGCCTCCGGCATTGTGGCCGGTGCGCGTCTGTTCGAAAGTACCTTTGGTATGAGCTACGAAACGGCGCTATGGGCCGGAGCGGCCGCAACGATCCTCTATACTTTTGTGGGCGGCTTCCTGGCCGTCAGCTGGACCGATACCGTTCAGGCAAGTCTGATGATTTTTGCGCTGATCCTGACCCCAGTGATCGTGATTATTACCGTGGGTGGCTTTGGCGATTCGCTGGAAGTGATCAAGCAAAAGAGCATCGAAAACGTTGATATGCTGAAAGGCCTGAACTTTGTCGCCATCGTTTCCCTGATGGGCTGGGGCCTGGGCTACTTCGGTCAGCCGCATATCCTGGCACGCTTTATGGCGGCAGATTCCCACCACACCATCGTTCACGCGCGTCGTATCAGTATGACCTGGATGATCCTCTGCCTGGCAGGGGCGTGTGCGGTAGGCTTCTTCGGTATTGCCTACTTCAATAACAACCCGGCACAGGCAGGCGCGGTGAACCAGAACGCCGAGCGCGTGTTCATCGAGCTGGCGCAAATCCTGTTCAACCCGTGGATTGCCGGTATTCTGCTGTCGGCGATTCTGGCGGCAGTGATGTCAACCCTGAGCTGTCAGTTGCTGGTCTGCTCCAGTGCGATTACGGAAGACCTGTACAAGGCGTTCCTGCGTAAAGGGGCAAGCCAGACCGAGCTGGTGTGGGTAGGGCGTTTCATGGTGCTGGTGGTGGCGCTGATCTCTATCGCGCTGGCGGCAAACCCTGAAAACCGTGTTCTCGGCCTGGTGAGCTATGCCTGGGCGGGCTTCGGTGCGGCGTTTGGCCCTGTAGTGCTCTTCTCTGTGCTGTGGTCGCGTATGACGCGAAATGGTGCACTCGCCGGGATGATCATTGGCGCGGTAACGGTTATCGTCTGGAAACAGTTCGCGTGGCTGGGGCTGTATGAAATCATCCCAGGCTTTATCTTCGGCAGTGTCGGTATTGTGGTGTTCAGCCTGCTGGGCAAAGCGCCATCAGCGGCAATGCAAAAACGCTTTGCTGAAGCGGATGCGCATTACCACTCTGCACCTCCGTCTAAACTGCAGCCTGAGTAATTCCTCTTCTTACTCTGACCCTCTCCCTTTGGGAGAGGGAACAAACCCCTCTTGCTAAATTCCGCAATTTACGTTGATATCGCTGTGCTTATAACAATGAGGATAGCGAATAATGACAATCAAAACAGGGCTTATGGCGGCTGCACTTTTGATGCTGGCTGGCTGCAATGCACCATCGCAACATGCTGCGGTTGATACCTGCAAAGCGGACAACCAGATGCAGCAAACCACGCTCTATTTCGGGCTGAGCCGCCCGGCAGGGAAAGACATTACGGGTCAGGAATGGCAGCAGTTTGTTGACCAGGATGTGACGCCGCGTTTTCGTGATGGTTTAACGGTGTTTGATGCACGCGGTCAATGGCTGGGTAACGACGGAAAAGTGGCTCGTGAGCAGAGTAAGGCGCTGATGCTGATCCACGGCAAAGACGCGCAGAGTGAGAAGAGTATTGAGGCATTGCGTGGGATCTATAAATCACGCTTTGCGCAGGAGTCGGTGATGCGTGTCGATCAACCGGTGTGTGTACAGTTCTGATAAAACTCGCCGGGTGGCCTGGCGCTTACCCGGCTTGTCAAACCGGCAGGCCCGCGCAAGCGCCAGGCCGCCGGGCATAAATTACAGCACTAAACCAGCAAAGCTCGCGGACAGCAGACTGACCAGCGTTGCGCCATACACCAGACGCAGACCGAAGCGAGAGACCACGTTCCCTTGTTTTTCGTTCAGGCCTTTAATGGCGCCAGCCACAATACCGATTGACGCAAAGTTAGCGAAAGAGACCAGGAATACAGAGAGAATACCCAGACCACGTGGTGTCATCTGACTGGCAATTTTTTGCAGTTCAATCATCGCCACAAATTCATTTGCCACCAGCTTGGTTGCCATAATACTGCCTGCATTTAACGCATCGCTCAGTGGAATACCGATAAGCCACGCCAGAGGATAAAACACATAGCCCAGGATCTGCTGGAAGCTCATGCCAAATACGCTGGAGAAGAGGGCGTTGATGGCACTAATAAGGGCAATAAAGCCAATCAGCATCGCCAGAATAATCATCGCTACTTTAAAGCCGGCCAAAATATACTCGCCCAGCATCTCAAAGAAACTCTGCGACTCGTGCAGTTTTTCAAGATGAATATCCGGCTCGCCTTCCGGACGCGCCGGGTTAATGACAGACAGAATAATAAAGGTACTGAACATGTTCAGAATGAGCGCAGCAACGACAAATTTTGCATCGAGCATCGTCATGTAGGCTCCGACAATCGACAAGGATACGGTCGACATTGCGGTAGCTGCCATGGTGAACAGGCGACGGGAGGAGAGATCGCCCAGTACGCCTTTGTAGGCAATGAAGTTTTCTGATTGCCCTAAAATAAGCGAACTCACCGCGTTAAAGGACTCCAGTTTACCCATCCCATTCAGTTTCGACAGCAGCGTGCCGATGACCCGGATAAAGATCGGTAAAATCCGCCAGTGCTGAAGGATACCAATCAGGGCAGAAATAAAAATAATGGGGCAAAGTACGCCAAGGAATATGAATGCCAGCCCTTTTTCACCCATGCCACCAAAGACAAAATTGGTCCCTTCCGAGGCGAATTTAAGCAGTGATTCAAAGAAGCCGGAGACATATTTAATAATGAATAACCCGCTTTCGGCATGCAGGAAAAAGAATGCCAGCGCAATTTCAATAACAATAAGCTGTAAAACGAAGCGAATACGAATTTTTCGGCGGTCAAAACTCACCAGCCAGGCAAGCGCAAGAATAATGACCAGCGCCAGCAAGAAATGGACAAAGTTATACATGATGAATGTTCAGTTGGTTTGCGAGCCGCATATTTAGCCACAGCTGTGATTAACCGTAAATGGGCATTTGGGTTATAAGTTATAAATACAACGATAACGGGTGAAACTATTAATCAGCGAGTGATTTACATCTCGTCATCAAAACACCACACATTTCACTTGTGTTTCTGTGTGGCGTAATGATAATCACTATCACAGGAATTTACTTTTCTTTGCATCAGTTGACTGCGATTAACAATTAAGGTGTCGGCATGTTTGTTCCATTTCTCATTATGTTGCGTGAAGGCCTTGAAGCGGCTCTCATCGTCAGCCTTATCGCCAGTTACCTGAAACGCACTCAGCGAGGACGCTGGATTGGGGTGATGTGGATTGGGGTGATCCTCGCCGCTGCCCTGTGCCTTGGGCTGGGGATCCTGATCAACGAAACCACCGGTGAATTCCCGCAAAAAGAGCAAGAGCTGTTTGAAGGCATTGTTGCGGTGATTGCGGTGGTCATCCTGACCTGGATGGTGTTCTGGATGCGTAAAGTGTCCCGCAATGTGAAGGTTCAACTGGAGCAGGCCGTTGATAATGCCCTGCAAAAAAGCAACAACCACGGCTGGGCATTGATCATGATGGTCTTTTTTGCTGTGGCGCGCGAAGGCCTGGAATCGGTCTTTTTCCTGTTGGCTGCTTTCCAGCAAGATGTGGGTATTTGGCCGCCGCTTGGCGCAATGCTGGGGCTGGCAACGGCCGTGGTATTAGGATTCTTGCTCTATTGGGGCGGTATTCGTCTTAACCTGGGCGCATTCTTCAAGTGGACAAGTCTGTTTATTCTGCTGGTTGCTGCAGGCCTGGCGGCAGGAGCTATTCGCGCCTTCCATGAGGCGGGTCTGTGGAACCACTTCCAGGATGTTGCGTTCGATCTCAGTAACGTTCTCACCACCCATTCTCTGACCGGGACGCTGCTCGAAGGTATTTTCGGGTATCAGGAAACGCCGAGCGTCAGCGAAGTGGCGATGTATTTCATCTATCTCATTCCGGCGCTGGTGCTGTTCTTTATGCCATCACGCCCCAGCACTCAGCCGTCGCGTACTGCGCCCTGAAGTGCTACGTCGTTACAACATACTTAAGAAAGGGAAGAGTCATGGCAATTCATTTTCGTCGTAGTGCGTTACAGGTTGGTGTGGCAGCGCTGTTTGCGTCTGCTTTCTCTGCAGGCGCGGCAGATATTCCGCAGGTTAAAGTTACCGTGAATGACAAACAGTGTGAGCCGATGACTGTCACGGTCAACAGCGGTAAAACGCAGTTTATTATTCAGAACCATAGCCAGAAGGCGCTGGAATGGGAAATCCTCAAAGGCGTAATGGTGGTGGAGGAGCGTGAAAATATCGCGCCTGGCTTTACCCAGAAAATGACGGCCAACCTGCAGCCGGGTGAATACGACATGACCTGTGGTCTGCTGACCAACCCGAAAGGCAAGCTGATTGTGAAGGGCGAAGCGACAGCCGATGCAGCCAAAAGTGAAGCCTTGCTGAGCCTGGGCGGAGCGATTACGGCGTATAAAGCCTATGTCACGAAAGAGACTGCTGACCTTGTGACCGGGACGAAAGCCTTTACCGACGCGGTGAAAGCTGGTGATATCGAAAAAGCGAAAGCCCTTTATGCGCCAACTCGCCAGCACTACGAGCGCATTGAACCGATTGCAGAACTGTTCTCTGACCTGGATGGCAGCATCGACGCCCGTGAAGATGACTACGAGCAGAAAGCGGCTGATCCTAAATTCACCGGTTTCCACCGTCTGGAAAAAGCCCTGTTTGGCGACAACTCCACCAAAGGGATGGAGAAGTATGCTGAGCAACTGAATACTGACGTGCTGGAACTGCAAAAACGCATCAGCGAACTGGCCTTCCCACCGTCAAAAGTGGTGGGTGGTGCGGCGGGGCTGATTGAAGAAGTGGCAGCCAGCAAAATCAGCGGTGAAGAAGATCGCTACAGCCATACCGACCTGTGGGACTTCCAGGCAAACGTGGAAGGCGCGCAGAAAATTGTCGACCTGCTGCGTCCTCAGTTGCAGAAAGATAACAGCGAACTGCTGGCTAAAGTGGATGCGAACTTCAAGAAAGTGAACACCATTCTGGCGAAATACCGTACCAAAGACGGTTATGAAACCTATGACAAGCTGACCGATGCCGACCGTAATGCGCTGAAAGGCCCAATTACGACCCTGGCGGAAGATCTGGCTCAGTTGCGCGGCGTTCTGGGTCTGGACTAAGTACGATGAGCAAGAATGATGAATACGACGTTGCTGAACCCTCACGACGTCGGTTGCTGAAAGGGGTAGGCGCGCTTGCTCTGGCTGGCGGTTGCCCGGTGGCACATGCGGCAAAACCGCAAAGTGCCCCAGGCACACTTTCGCCTAACGACCGTATGGAAACGCAGCCTTTTTATGGCGAACACCAGTCAGGCATTTTGACGCCGCAGCAGGCGGCGATGATGCTGGTGGCTTTCGATTCTCTGGCGAGTGATAAAGCGGATCTGGAACGTCTGTTCCGTTTGCTGACGAAACGCATTGCCTTTCTTACGGCAGGCGGCCCTGCACCGGATACGCCTAACCCGCGTTTGCCGCCGATGGACTCTGGTATTCTGGGGCCGTTTATTGCTCCTGATAACCTGACCATCACTGTTTCTGTTGGGGAGTCATTGTTTGATGCGCGTTACGGCCTGGCGAAACAGAAGCCGAAAGCGCTGCAAAAAATGACGCGTTTCCCGAATGATTCGCTGGATGCTGCCCTGTGTCACGGCGATCTGTTGCTGCAGATCTGTGCTAATACCCAGGACACGGTGATCCACGCTCTGCGCGATATCATCAAGCACACGCCGGATCTCCTGAGCGTACGCTGGAAGCGGGAAGGTTTTATCTCTGACCATGCAGCCCGCAGCAAGGGCAAAGAGACGCCGGTTAACCTGCTGGGCTTTAAAGACGGCACGGCGAACCCGGACAGCACGGATTCGGCCTTAATGAAAGAGGTGGTGTGGGTGACGGCCAACCAGGGTGAACCTGCGTGGGCCGTGGGCGGCAGCTACCAGGCTGTGCGTATCATTCAGTTCCACGTCGAGTTCTGGGACAGGACGCCGCTTAAAGAGCAGCAGACTATCTTTGGTCGTGACAAGCAAAGTGGTGCGCCGCTCGGCATGAAAAACGAGCACGATGTACCTGACTATGCGCGCGATCCTGAAGGGGACACCATTGCCCTGGACAGCCATATTCGGCTGGCGAACCCGCGCACGAAGGAGACGCAGTCGAACCTGATGATGCGCCGCGGGTATAGTTACTCGCTTGGTGTGACTAACTCCGGGCAACTGGATATGGGCTTGCTGTTTGTCTGCTATCAGCACGATCTGGAGAAGGGCTTTTTAACTGTGCAGAAGCGGTTAAATGGCGAAGCGCTGGAAGAGTATATTAAGCCGATTGGCGGTGGTTATTTCTTTGCCTTGCCAGGGCCTCACGATCAAAAAGTGTATCTTGCACAAGGGCTTATCGAAGCCTGAGACCTATCCCGCTCGCCCGAGCGGGATATTATTTTTTCGTATGACTATCCCACTGTTATATTTCTGTAATATCCCTGTAAGAGACTGATTACGCTGTAGGGACAGTCTGTAAGTTGCATCAAGGTAAAATAAATGTTGCATTTATGATAATCCTTGGTGTACTTAATATAAGACAGCGGTAGTTCCCGGCAGTGATACTGAATCACTATGGAGATCGCGAATGGTTGCGTCCTGTACTGGACAAGGTAAACACAACAACCGCAGCACCCGGCGCGGAGGCTCAGACTCCGGCAGCGATTTCTTCACCACAAAATTCTCCCCTCCCACAAAACATCATCATTCTACCGACGTGCAAAATGGTGCGCGTAGCCGTTCTGTATCGTCATCCGGAAAAACAAGCAATGGCTTACAAGGAAGCCAACCCTCAGATGTTCGTGCGCATAATCGTGCCGTGACAGGCGCGTGTGATGAATACCAACAACTCAAGGTGCTATCCATGGGAAGACAGAAAGCAGTGATCAAAGCTCGTCGTGAAGCAAAACGTGTGCTGAGACGGGATTCACGCAGCCATAAACAGCGTGAAGAAGAATCGGTCACCTCGCTTGTGCAGATGAGTGGCGTAGAAGCAATTGGCATGGCGCGGGACAGCCGTGATAATTCACCAATTGTGGCGCGCAATGACGCTCAGGCGCACTACCTGAATGCTATCGAGAGTAAACAGCTGATCTTTGCAACCGGCGAAGCCGGATGCGGGAAAACCTGGATTAGTGCAGCCAAAGCGGCGGAGGCTCTGATCCATAAGGACGTGGACAGGATTATTGTCACTCGTCCGGTACTGCAAGCTGATGAAGATCTCGGCTTCTTGCCCGGAGACATATCGGAGAAGTTTGCCCCGTATTTCAGACCGGTTTACGACGTACTGGTGAAACGACTGGGTGCTTCTTTTATGCAGTACTGCCTGCGACCAGAGATTGGCAAGGTGGAAATCGCGCCGTTCGCCTATATGCGCGGACGTACATTTGAAAATGCGGTCGTTATTCTTGACGAGGCTCAGAACGTGACCGCTGCGCAAATGAAGATGTTTTTAACGCGCCTCGGGGAAAACGTGACGGTTATCGTTAATGGCGATATTACTCAATGCGACCTGCCGTCCGGTGTGAAATCTGGACTGAGCGATGCAATGTCACGTTTTGTTGAAGACGATATGGTGGGTGTGGTGCGTTTCACTAAAGATGACTGCGTCCGTTCGGCGCTGTGCCAACGCACGCTGAATGCGTACTACTGAGTATGCTGTTGTGTTCAAGGCCCGGGAAACCGGGCTTTGTTTTTTTGTACCAGGGAAGGGAGCTAAGATTGCCCGTATCTTCACGGTGTGAATTCCTGCAGGTGTGCAACATGCGAAAAAAAAAGCCCGTACTTGCGTACGAGCTCTTTCTCAAAGATGGCGGTGAGGGGGGGATTGACTCGCTTCGCTCGCCCTTCGGGCAGCCTGTCCGCTGCGCTCCCAGTCTGTCCAACTGGCTGCGCCAGTTGTCGAACCCCGTTCGGGGCTTCTCATCCCCCCGCAGGTGTGCAACATGCGAAAAAAAAGCCCGTACTTGCGTACGAGCTCTTTCTCAAAGATGGCGGTGAGGGGGGGATTGACTCGCTTCGCTCGCCCTTCGGGCAGCCTGTCCGCTGCGCTCCCAGTCTGTCCAACTGGCTGCGCCAGTTGTCGAACCCCGGTCGGGGCTTCTCATCCCCCCGCAGGTGTGCAACATGCGAAAAAAAAAAGCCCGTACTTGCGTACGAGCTCTTTCTCAAATATGGCGGTGAGGGGGGGATTGACTCGCTTCGCTCGCCCTTCGGGCAGCCTGTTCGCTGCGCTCTCAGTCTGTCCAACTGGCTGCGCCAGTTGTCGAACCCCGTTCGGGGCTTCTCATCCCCCCGCAGGTGTGCAACATGCGAAAAAAAAGCCCGTACTTGCGTACGAGCTCTTTCTCAAATATGGCGGTGAGGGGGGGATTCGAACCCCCGATACGTTGCCGTATACACACTTTCCAGGCGTGCTCCTTCAGCCACTCGGACACCTCACCATATTGTTTGCTGCCTGACCACTTGGGGGGCAACGGGGCGCTACTATAGGGAGTTGCGCTAAAACGGTCAAGCAGATTTTACGCTTTAGTGCTTGTTCGGTTAAGCAATAATCAGCTCCACGGTTTTTATGCCATGGAGCTGTGCATTACCGCTGTGAATCGAGCACTTCGCTATTCTTAACGACCTCTTGCGCTTTAGCATAACTTTCGATCAGCAACTGGTATGCCGGGAAAATGTGGGTGTAGACATCGGCCCATTCTGCCGCATCTTCACGGTTCCATGTCCGCTGGATCTCGGAGGCAACCGCCGCGGTATCCATTGGAACCACACCCGCCTGAACAACCCGTGCCAGCGTGATCTCCTGCGCCATCTTGCTGTACGTTCCGGATGCATCAATAACCGCAAACACCTTATACCCGTCAGCAACCGCGCTGATTGACGGAAACGCCATGCAAACGCTGGTGATTGTCCCGGCAATGATCAACGTGTTGCGTCCGGTGGCTTTTACGGCCGCGACAAATTCCGGGTTATCCCATGCGTTGATCTCGCCTTTCCGTGCCACATATTGTGCATGCGGGGCGTTGGCGTGGATCTCCGGGATTAAAGGACCGTTTGGACCCTGTGGAACGGATGCGGTAGTAATTACCGGGATCCCGGCAAGGGTCGCCATTTTAGCCAGTGCCGCCGCACGGGCGCGTAGCTCCGGCATTGGCATATCCCCGACGGTCTGGAACAGTCCGCTTTGATGATCGATCAACAACATGACCGCGTCGTTCGCGTCAATGACCGGACGCATTCCGTTAAAATTCGCAGGTGTAGACATTTTCTTCTCCTTTATTACGCTCAGATCTGGCCGAAGCGGCCGGAGTTGAAATCACGAATGGCTTCCGTGATTTCGGTTTTACTGTTCATCACAAACGGGCCGTAGCCCACAATCGGTTCGTTCAGAGGGGCGCCAGCCATCAGCAGCACTTTGGCATCACTGCTCGCTTCCAGGTGCAGTTTGCTGCCTTCCTGGCTGAGAACCACAAGCTGCGCTTCACCCGCCTGGGTTGTACCGTTTACCGTGATGTTGCCTTCAAGGACTACCAGCGCGGTACTCCAGCCTTCGGGCTGAGTCAGTGCGAGATGGCTTCCCTGACGGAGGGTAATATCCCAGACATTTAGCGGCGAGAAAGTGTGCGCCGGGCCGGTAATATCACCATAATGGCCAGCAATTACCCGCAGCGATCCACGTTCTTCTGACAGCGTCACCACCGGGATTTCATGCCTGGTAATGCTCTGATAACCCGGCTTCGCCATCTTGTCCTTCGCGGGCAGGTTGACCCAAAGCTGCATCATTTTGAGCTCGCCACCTTTCTGCGAGAATGCACTGGAGTGGAACTCTTCATGCAGAATGCCAGCACCTGCAGTCATCCACTGCACATCACCGGGGCCAATTACGCCGCCTTTGCCAGTGGAGTCGCGATGCTCCACTTCACCGGAATAGACGATGGTGACCGTTTCAAAACCACGATGCGGGTGTTCGCCCACGCCGCGCTTTTCTCCGTCAGCCGGGAATGTGTACGGGCCAGCGTAATCCAGTAGCAGGAACGGGCTGAGGGGTTCGCCGTGAGTCTGATAAGAAAACATCGACCTGACGGGGAAGCCGTCACCCACCCAGTGCTGGCGAGGCGCGGTATAGACACCTGTAACGTTTTTCATGTTTTTCTCCTGGTAGTCTGTTGATATTGATTAGCTTATATTCAGAACTAATATCCCGGTAGGCAGTGAAAATGACATTCACTGTTCTTAAAATGGAACGATGAGGTTTTATGCAGGATCTCAATGACTTCGTGTGGTTTGTGAAGGTGGTCGACTACGGTGGTTTCGCTGCGGCCGGAAGGGCGCTCGATCAGCCAAAATCAAAACTGAGCCGCAGGATTGCACAGCTTGAAGACCGACTTGGGGTGCGATTAATTCAGCGCACCACACGCCAGTTTACCGTTACCGAAGTGGGCCAGACTTTTTATCAACACTGTAAAGCAATGTTGGTGGAGGCTGAGGCGGCGGAAGAGGCGGTCGCGGCGTTACAGGCTGAGCCGCGCGGTATTGTCAGGATCACCTGTCCGGTGACGTTGCTGCATGTACACGTGGGCCCGATGCTGGCGCGCTTTATGGCGAAATACCCGGGAATTAATCTCCAGCTTGAAGCCACCAATCGCCGGGTGGATCTGGTGGGCGAGGGGATCGATATCGCAATCCGCGTGCGTCCACGCCCGTTTGATGACAGCGACCTGGTTTTACGGGTGCTTGCCGACAGGGGACATTGTCTGGTGGCCGGGCCAGATTTAATTCAGCGTATGGGGAAACCGGTTATGCCCTCAGAGCTAAGCCGATGGCCGGGGTTGAGTATGGGGGAGGGGAGGCAAGTTCATAAATGGGATTTGACTGGCTCGCAAGGGGCAAAAGCGGAGATTCACTATGCCCCGCGTTTTATCACGACTGATATGCTGGCGTTACGGGAAGCTGCAATGGCCGGTGTGGGTGTGGTGCAACTTCCCATTTTGATGGTGAAAGACCAGCTTGCGTCAGGTGAGCTGGTCCGGGTATTGGATGAATGGGAACCCCGCCGGGAAGTCATTCATGCGGTGTATCCGTCGAGGCGTGGGCTATTGCCATCCGTGAGGACACTGGTGGATTTTCTGACGGAAGAGTATGCGCGGATGGTGGAGGAGTAATTTTAATCCCTTGAGATATTGATCAACAAAAACAATAACCTGAAGCTATTTGAGTTGTTTCAGAAGAGTTGAGGGCTTACAGCGACGTTGCCTCCGCCCGTCCCCGATAAGCCGTAAGGAATAACCGGGTCGCCAGGGGGCGGTGAGCCACCCTGGCACGTTCACGAGTAATGTGGTGACAGAGTGGCAAGGAACATAAAGTGAACGGAATGACCACCTCAGCCGTATGTTCCCCTTCACTCCGCAGGTGTGCAACATGCGAAAAAAAAGCCCGTACCTGCGTACGAGCTCTTTCTCAAATATGGCGGTGAGGGGGGGATTGACTCGCTTCGCTCGCCCTTCGGGCAGCCTGTTCGCTGCGCTCTCAGTCTGTCCAACTGTCTGCGCCAGTTGTCGAACCCCGGTCGGGGCTTCTCATCCCCCCGCAGGTGTGCAACATGCGAAAAAAAAGCCCGTACCTGCGTACGAGCTCTTTCTCAAATATGGCGGTGAGGGGGGGATTGACTCGCTTCGCTCGCCCTTCAGGCAGCCTGTCCGCTGCGCTCTCAGTCTGTCCAACTGTCTGCGCCAGTTGTCGAACCCCGGTCGGGGCTTCTCATCCCCCCGCATGTGTGCAACATGCGAAAAAAAAGCCCGTACTTGCGTACGAGCTCTTTCTCAAATATGGCGGTGAGGGGGGGATTCGAACCCCCGATACGTTGCCGTATACACACTTTCCAGGCGTGCTCCTTCAGCCACTCGGACACCTCACCATATTGTCATCCCGTTGTTGCCGGGACGGGCGCTAATGTAAGGAAAACCCGAACTCCCGTCAATCAACTTTTTCAGTTAATTAGCGCGTTTAAACAAACTTCAAACAAGATGTTTTTTTAATGTGCTGAAAGCGGTTTTTTTATCAACAACGCGGGCTGAAGATAAATTTGTTATGCTGGCAATCCAGTTGAAAATGAAAATAAAACAGCGCAATGAAAGGCAGGAATGACTATGGATATTATCTTTTATCACCCCACTTTTGATACGGCTTACTGGATTAAGGCACTTTCGACGGCGTTGCCTGGCGCACGTGTTCGCGAGTGGAAGCAGGGGGATAACGAACATGCGGATTACGCGCTGGTCTGGCATCCTCCGGTTGACATGCTACAAGGCCGGGAGCTGAAGGCCGTTTTTGCGCTGGGGGCGGGCGTTGACTCCATTCTGAGTAAGCTCAAGGCTCATCCTGAAATGTTGCCTGAGCGTATTCCGCTTTTCCGCCTGGAAGATACCGGCATGGGCCAACAAATGCAGGAATATGCGGTCAGCCAGGTGCTGCACTGGTTCCGTCGTTTCGATGATTATCAGGCATTAAAACAGCAATCACACTGGGAGCCATTGCCAGATTACCATCGTGAAGATTTCACCATCGGTATTCTGGGGGCTGGCGTTCTGGGGTCAAAAGTGGCTCAGGCGCTGGCTCCATGGGGATTCCCGTTACGGTGCTGGAGCCGCAGCCGCAAAGCCTATCCTGGCGTGCAAAGCTTTGCCGGAACAGAGGAACTGCCTGCGTTCCTGAACGGCACGCGTGTGCTGATTAATCTTTTGCCCAATACAGCGGAAACCGTCGGGATCATTAATGGTGCACTCCTGAACCAACTGGCCGATCAGAGCTATTTGATGAACCTCGCACGCGGTGTTCATGTGGTGGAACCCGATCTGCTAAGTGCGCTGGATAACGGCAAGCTCAAAGGGGCCATGCTGGATGTCTATAGCCGTGAGCCACTGCCTAAGGAAAGCCCTCTGTGGACTCATCCGCGTGTGGCAATGACGCCACATATTGCGGCTGTAACACGTCCGGCAGAAGCGGTTGCTTATATTGCGCATACCATCAGTGAGATGGAGCAAGGTAATGCTGTCACAGGGCACGTCGACAGACAGCGCGGTTACTAAGAGAAACCCGGCGTATGCCGGGTTTTTGCTAATATTCGCCACTGATAACTGCTATCCTTTGGAAAAACCGCAGAGGAGAGAGAGATGTATCCCGTTGACCTGCATATGCACACCGTCGCCAGTACCCACGCGTATAGCACCCTTCATGATTACATCGCGCAAGCAAAGCTCAAAGGCATCAAGCTGTTTGCAATCACCGATCACGGTCCTGATATGGCAGATGCGCCGCACTACTGGCACTTTGTGAATATGCGTATCTGGCCACGTCTTGTCGATGGGGTTGGGATACTGCGTGGCATCGAAGCCAATATTAAAAATACGGACGGCGAAATCGACTGCACTGGCCCGATGCTGACCTCGCTTGACCTGATTATTGCAGGATTTCATGAACCTGTTTTTGCACCGCAGGATAAAGAGACCAACACGAAGGCGATGATTGCCACTATTGCCAGCGGAACTGTGCACATTATTAGTCATCCGGGAAATCCAAAATATCCCATCGATATTCAGGCGGTTGCGCAGGCTGCAGCAAAACATGATGTTGCGCTGGAGATCAATAACTCCTCGTTTGTTCATTCGCGTAAAGGCAGTGAAGCAAACTGTCGTGAAGTGGCTGCTGCGGTGCGTGATGCCGGGGGGCTGGTGGCGCTCGGTTCGGATTCTCATACAGCGTTCACATTGGGCGATTTTAGTGAATGCCTGAAAGTGCTCAATGACGTTGGGTTCCCGGAAGCGCGTATCCTCAACGTTACTCCGCGTCGCATGCTGGATTTCCTGGAGTCTCGCGGCATGGCTCCGATTACTGAATTTGCTGAACTTTAATTGTGTAATGGACTAAAAAAATGAATGAGTTTTCCATCCTTTGCCGCATCCTGGGCACGTTGTATTACCGTCAGCCGCAGGATCCGTTATTGGTTCCCCTGTTTACGTTGATTCGTGAAGGTAAGCTGGCGCAAAACTGGCCACTGGAACAGGATGAGCTGCTGGAGCGTCTACAAAAGAGCTGCGATATGCAGCAGATTTCGACCGATTACAACGCGTTATTCGTGGGAGAGGATTGCCGTGTCGCGCCCTACCGTTCGGCCTGGCAGGAAGGGGCGACAGAAGCAGAGGTGCGGGCTTTTCTCTCTGAACGTGGAATGCCGCTTTCGGATGCCCCCGCCGATCATATTGGTACGCTGCTGTTAGCCGCCTCCTGGATTGAAGATCAGGCTGGAGAAGGTGAGAGTGAAGCTATCGAAACGTTATTTGATGAGTATTTGCTGCCCTGGTGTGGCACGTTCCTCGGCAAAGTTGAAGCACACGCGACCTCACCGTTCTGGAAAACAATGGCGTCTCTCACTCGCGATGCGATTGCAGCAATGTGGGATGACTTACAGGAAGAGAATGCATAGTGACGCATGTCACACAATTAATGCAACGATACATTTCAACTTGCACATAACGTGCTTCTGATCTCATTTATGTAGTGCGTATCTGCTAAGATGCGCGCTATGAACATATTACTTTGTATTGCACTCACAACGGGCATTCTCTCCGGACTTTGGGGATGGGTGGCCGTTTCGCTTGGGCTATTGGGCTGGGCGGGATTTTTGGGCTGCACGGCGTACTTTGCCTGCCCGCAAGGCGGGGTCAAAGGGCTGTTTATCTCTGCGTGTACGATGATGAGTGGCGTCGTTTGGGCGGTCATCATTATGAAAGGAAGCGCATTGGCTCCGCATATTGAGATTCTGGGTTATGTCATGACGGGGATCGTGGCCTTTTTAATGTGTATCCAGGCGAAACATCTGCTGCTTTCGTTTGTGCCCGGAACCTTTATTGGTGCATGTGCAACGTTTGCCGGGCAGGGCAACTGGAAACTTGTCGTGCCATCGCTGATGTTGGGTCTTGTCTTTGGCTACGCAATGAAGAACAGCGGCCTCTGGTTGGCGGCCCGGCGGGACAAGGCGCAAAATATCACCGCAGTGAGAGAATAAAAAAAGGCGAGATATCTATCTCGCCTTTTTTATGCGCTTCCGATCAGGATTCCGGAGGAACCGACATATCGCGGTATTTCACCAGAACCGGGTTTTTCACTTCGGCCTTGTTCTGCAGATCCCACAACCCACGATCGATGCCGTCGTTAATCAGGAAGATAACGCCAGTTTCAATGGCAGACATCAGGCAGAGCATGACCGGCTCGTTAGAGGTGTAGCCAATTTCACCTTCCAGTAAACGCTGGTAGTCAATAAAGCGGAATACCCCAGCCTGCACCTCGTAAGAGAGGATTGTTTTACTGGTATTGACGGATGACAAGACTTCACCCGTACTGACGTTAACCACACGCAGGTTAACGGCTATTTGATCAAGCTGGTATTGTGTATCTGCACCAATACCAAAGTAACGCGCACCGACACCACCTGATTTGACGTTACTCTCATAGCCGATAATCGATCCTTCAATCATCACGTTAGCCGCAGCCAGTGACTGTAAAGGCACGCGGTTATTCATCGCGACAGTGCCATTCTCCTGAGCGGCACGAATGATTTTACGTTCGTTCAGCAGGTTTTGCAGTCCCTGGCGTTCAAGAGGAATAAACCAGCGAGAGTCCTTGAGTGCAGTGACCAGCATGGCCGTGGCGCTTTGAGGTACAGCGGTCGAGAAGTTACTCGCCGGATACGGTTTAAACTGACCCGTTTCATCCTGAATGTTGTAAACCGAGACGAATATCTTACCGGTAGGCATCGGCAGATGTGTTAAATCACGATAACTTTGGGCCCGAGGCATTAATGTAGGTTTTGCAGCTTCTTTTGGGGGAGCAGTTAAACAACCGCTCAATAAGCACACTGCAACTAATATCAGGAAGCGCTGCATGATCGTTGTCCTTATTTTGATGTTGTCTAGAAATTGGTGGAATCGTTTTGCAGACCGGACACCTGGATGGTGGATGTCTTCCCGGTTTTGCGGTCTGTAACGTTCAACTGAAGCTGCCCATCCTTGTTCGCAATATCCACGATAAAGTCGTTAGTCACCATACGTCCGGGTTTGCCCGTATTAATGTTGGTCAACAACCCGCCGAGAATCTGCGATTGAATAGCCTGGGTAAAGTTATCCAGCGCCGAGGGCGTTTCAATACCAAAGTCGCTGTTAGAACTTGGATCTTTATAGGAGTTTTGTGCCTGGGCTTCGTTCAGCATGAAAGCCCCGTTATTTGGGTTACCGCCAAAGTTAGGGTTACGGAACTGGAACGTCATATTTCCGCCCCAGCTTAATGGTGTGATCAGCATTAACGAAATAACTGCATGTGCAATACGCATGACAGCCTCCGGATATTAGGGTCGCTAGAACTCGTCTTTTGCTAAATCGCCAGTGCTTAATAGCGCTTTGTCTATTTGCAGGCGATTAATAGCTTCTTCGGTTTGTGCCAGGGCTAAGGCTACGTTTTTATCGAAGTCTATTTTCGTAGGGAATAAAAAAGTCTGGTAAATAACATCCTGATTGGCTGTTATTGTTATCCAGCTTCCCCAACGTGCACTGGGCCGTTCGTTGATTGTTAAGTTACCAGGGTAAGTGCTGTCCCATTTATCGCTGAATGCCCGATAAAAATTGTGGCCGGTAGATGAGACAGTGTGGTCCGTTAACAATCCGGGAATTTCCACTTCAACTGCGTGTAGGTTCCCGGCTGCGAGCAGAAAGCCCGCTGCGACAATCCAACTCAACTTGCGTTTCATGGTGTTAACGCCTGAGGTTATCGTTTGCCCATGAAACCGCCTGAGTTCGGTTTTTAACAGCTATCTTCTTGAAAAGATTATAAAGGTGCGTCTTAACCGTATTTTCGCTGATAAATAACGAACGGGCGATTTCAATATTTGAAGCACCGATGCGCAACTTGTTCAGGATCTCTTTTTCACGGTGTGTCAGCAACGCAGACTCTGAACTGTTGTAGCGATAATTTCCGGAGTGCGTGATGAGGTAGCTGGCAAGTTTTTGTGAAAAGTAACACTCTCCACGTAATATGCCTTGCAATCCTTCTACGACCCGTGTCTCTTCTTCAGTGACGTAGAAGACGCCATTGATATGCGGCCAGCTCTCAATGTCTCTATAAGGATATTCATCAGGAGTATTCAATAATAGCACGCGGATATTATTGTTTTTCCTGCTTAAGTTATCTTGCCAGTAATGGATAAGCTTTTTATCAGCTTCCATCATATCGAGAAGAATTATGCTGCCAGGTGCAATGTCATCAAAAGAACGTTGAATATTATGCAATTTCCCGTTCAATGATAATGATTGCTTTAAATGTTGTAATAAAGCTGTCGCCTGTAAAGATGGCTTTGTGATCAACAGTAATGTATGACCATGTAAACTATGGACTTCATTATACATGATGAAACCCCACTTTTTTATGACACCTGGCAGCTGTCACCTGAATAAACATCAGGAGACACCAGAAGTACTGACAGATGTTGCACTGCTGTGTGTAGAATCAGACCAGAACCTCCACGGGGAGGTAAATATAAAACAAATTTCTTACATCTGATTTCAATCTAGCTATTACGAACTTTAAAGCAAGTGTTAAACATGTAACGGAATGTAAAAATCAATATTAATTTGTGAAAATCGACCTTTATAAATGTTCTTGTTTGATAGGAAAGTTGTACATGTTAATAACAGTGCACACATTTCAAAAATCATACAAATATTTATAGTGTGATGATTTTTATTGTTATTTTTTATTTTCAGTTAACTTTGTAAAGGTATGAGTTTGGAAAAAAACCTAAGCCATAGACTGACGAAGAAAACCACTTAAGAAAACATGCCTCGTGTCACGCCCTGAGTGAAATGTCATCCAGATGCAGGCTTAAGCCTTGAAATGGAAAGGCTGGACAGCACCTTAGCGAGTCGTACAACCTCGTCATTAAAAAAAATCAAAAAAAACTAACCTGCGCTGATTACAGCAATTTTTTGCATTAATTAATACTTTGAGGTGAAACGAGGAATAAAAATAAGTCTCGCGGGTGAGATATTTAAAATGTTTCGATAGACATACTCTTCATCGTAACGCAGCGTTAACAAAAAACGAGTCGCGTTAACACGAGGTCACGGTTTCACGGTTATTTTTTTTATTTATAACCAGGTCCAGGGTGACAACATGAAGAACACATCGTTATGCATGATGTTTACATTACTGGGTGCGCCTGGCTTTGTAATTGCGGCAAGTTCGGATTTGGCAAATGCTGAATACAACTTCGCGATTAATGAATTAAGTCGATCTTCATTAAATCAGGCAGCCATTATTGGTCAGCAGGGCGTGAATAATAACGCCATGGTTCGTCAGGACGGTTCTAAATTATTGTCCGTTGTCTCCCAGGATGGGGTAGGCAATAGAGCGAAAGTTGATCAATCAGGGACTTATAACTTTGCATATATCGCTCAGAGTGGAAGTTCGAATGATGCGAGTATTTCGCAAGGTGCATATGGTAATACTGCGATGATTATTCAAAAAGGGTCGGGTAACAGAGCAAGTATTACGCAGTACGGTACGCAGAAAACCGCAGTTGTAGTGCAGAAACAGTCGCAAATGGCAATCCGCGTTATTCAACGTTAGTTATTAGCGGCGACTTTAATCAATCCGATGGGGGTTTTACCATGAAATTTATCAAAGTGGCAGCACTTGCAGCAATCGTAGTTTCTGGTAGTGCTATGGCTGGTCTTATTGACCAGAGCAGTTCACTGGGCTGGGGTCACGGTGGTAATAATAGCGGCCCGAACTCAACTCTGAGCATTTACCAATACGGTGGTGGTAACTCAGCTGTCGCCTTGCAGTCAGATGCTCGAAATTCAAGCCTGACTATTAAACAGAGTGGTGGCGGTAACGGTGCTGATGTCGGACAGGGTTCTGATGACAGTAGCATTAGCCTGACTCAGCATGGTTTTGGCAACAGCGCAACACTTGACCAGTGGAATGGCAAAAACTCTACTATGACAGTTAGCCAGTACGGTGGTGGTAACGGTGCTGCGGTTGACCAGACTGCTTCCAACTCAACTGTGACTGTTCACCAGGTTGGTTTTGGCAACCACGCGACAGCTCATCAGTATTAATACCGAAATCTGTGCTACAAAAAAACAGGGCATATGCCCTGTTTTTTTTCGGGAGTTCATCATGCATACCTTACTACTCCTTGCGGCGCTCTCCAGTCAGATCACCTTCAAAACCTCGCAGCAAGGAAATATGACGACGATTATTCCGCAGGTAACGCTGACGGAACCCTGCGAGTGTCAGGTGCATATCCTTTCTACGCGACAAGGGCAGGGGGGGCAAAGTACTTCGCAGCAACAAAACACCCTCTCTATACCTGCTAATCAGACGATTGATTTAATGAGACTGAGTTTAAATATAGACACGGGTGACGCGGTGAACATTACCGTCACCGTCTCTGATGGGAAGCAACTTCACTTATCACAGCAATGGTCACCCCCTTCAAGCTGACGCACAAAAACCATTCACTAAATCAATGCGTTGAGTGGGATGGCAGAGTGGCAGGGAGTCACTATGATGATATCAGGCGCTGAAGAAAAGTATGGCTAAGCGCCTCATTCTGAGTCTGTCATAAGGGAGTTTTGATTCTCCCAGGGAAGATTTTCATAGAGGAGTCTATCTAATGACCATCTCCACCGCTCAACTGATCTCCGGCTTTGGCCTGGTAGTGTCTACAGTCTTAACCCCTGCTTTTTCTGCAACCGTCGTTGATGGGGGCGTTATTCATTTTCGTGGAGCGATAGTGGCTAATCCCTGCGAAATATCCCCGCAACATCATAAGATTGAAATTTCATGCCCCGAAAATAAGGGCATGCAAACGCGCATGATAAAGTATGAAGATGTGCTGAATGGGCGCGGTGCAAATCCCGATGTGGCCACGGTAAGTATGAGATATCTTGACCCTGAAAAATCGCTCGCTATCGTACAAATTCAATATCGATAATCCCTCACTCTTCCGCCAATCGGCGGAAGAGCTTTTCACGCAATAGTTTTTTCTCAACATCGTCTCTGCGATACACTTAAGAAAAAGGCGGCTCGCAGAGGGTGTTTATGAAACCGCAAATTGAAATTATTCATGGTGATATTACGACGCAAAACGTCGACGTGGTGGTCAATGCCGCAAACCCATCATTAATGGGGGGCGGTGGTGTTGATGGCGCTATCCATCGTGCTGCCGGACCGCAATTACTTGAGGCCTGCAAGATTGTTCGTCAGCAACAGGGCGAGTGTCCACCGGGGCATGCTGTTATTACCATCGCGGGTAATCTTCCGGCGAAAGCGGTTATTCATACGGTGGGGCCGGTATGGCATGGCGGGGATCATCATGAGGCCCGTATTCTGGAGGATGCTTATCGTAATTGCCTGCGTCTTGCCGCAGACAATGGTTATCAGACTATGGCATTTCCGGCTATTAGCACAGGTGTATATGGCTATCCAAAAGCGGCGGCTGCGGCGATAGCCGTTGATACCGTGTACCGATATCTCTCGCTCAAACCCATGCCTGAGAAGGTTTTCTTTGTCTGCTATGACGAGGAAACGACCCAGCTCTATCGACAACGTCTTACTGAACGTGAACAGGAGTTTGGTGCGTAAAAGTTGCCGCGGCGCAAAAATTACGCCGCGACAGTGATCAAGCTTTGGTCTGCGGTTTACCTGAGAACAGGAAGCGTAGCAGAGGGATGCGCAGATGAATTTCGTACATGACAAGCGCGAGGCCAATCACAAACACCAGTCCGGTGAAAAACCCCAGCGTGTTAGAGGCGATGTGCGGTGTGATATACGCCCCGAAGAAAAGCGTTAACGGGTGATGCACCAGATAAATAAACAGCGACGCGTTGACGAAATAAGTCACCCGGCTTGATTTGAAATTCAAAAGTCGATGGCCGAGGGCGAATACCACATTGACCATCCATAGCCCCAGCAGCATCGTAATCACACTTTCTGTTTCATACATCCAGGCATCACCACTCCCGTAACGTTGATTGAGCAGATAAGCGGTAAATGCCAGTACGGCCCCGACGGCACACCATGGCGAAGGGGTTGTAAAGAGCGCTTTGAGCTTAGGATAGACAAACGCCATAGCCCCAATCATAAAGAATGGGATATAGAACAGTGACTGCATTACCACGAAATTAAACAACCCATCACTGAGTATGGGGGGATAGACGATAAAGATTATTCGTCTCACTGCGGCGTAAGACACACCCAGCAACAAAAAGAGCAGGGATAATCTGCCAAAGGTAACGTTGGCGAAAAACCGGTCAGTTTTATCGCTCAGGTGGCGGCGTAGGCGGCTGAAAATCCACAGGCTGACTGTTGTTAACACGACCAAAACCAGCAGGAACCAGAGGTGGGAAACCAGTTCCCAGACCAGCGTGTTGTATTTTTCATACAACGAAAGATTCTGCCAGTTCTCCGCTTTGCCTTTGACATACTGCAGCATGATGAACTGAGGCAACGTTAACAAAGGAATCGCTGTCAGCATGGGAATACCCACGCGCTCAACACGCACTTTCCACCAGCGTTTCAGCGGATAGCGCAGGAAAAGCATGTAGGAGAAATAGCCTGATATGACAAAAAATACCTGCATGCGGAAGGCATGGATAAAATCATTGAACAGCGTGAGCCACAAAGAGGGCTCCTGGCTATTCACGTGCCAGGTATGACTTGAGTAAATCAAAGAAATGTGAAAAGGGATCCCCAACAGCATCAGCCATGCCCGGATCGAGTCGAGGAAATATTCACGTTGCGCAGGTACAGCTGCAGATATAGTGCTCATATAACGTTGTGCATTCTCAGACTTTTCGCCTTATCCCTAAGACTCATAATGGTTACATTCGAAAGCAACCCTACACCAAGACCGATATCCTGTCTCCAGGATAAGCACGCAAAGTGAAAAGTGGGTTCTATCACTTGCTTAATCCATGAGC
This sequence comes from Enterobacter sp. RHBSTW-00994, assembly GCF_013782625.1. NCBI lineage: Bacteria > Pseudomonadati > Pseudomonadota > Gammaproteobacteria > Enterobacterales > Enterobacteriaceae > Enterobacter > Enterobacter sp. RHBSTW-00994. The sequence continues at coordinate 1,753,867 of NZ_CP056199.1, forward strand.
CAGCGGCTAAACAAAGCGGCGATATTGTTGTCGGATTACCTGGATTTCCATTAAAATGGATCGGATCGATATAAGCACACAAAGGGGGAAGTGCTTACTTATTATGAAACATAAACCACAAATGATGAAAATGCGTTGGTTGGGTGCGGCAGTGGTGTTGTCCCTGTATACCTCATCGGCCTGGTCTTTTAACATCGACGATGTCGCAAAACAGGCAAAATCGATGGCCGGCAAGAGCTATGAAGCGCCGAAAAGTAACCTGCCCTCCGTTTTCCGCGACATGAAATACGCGGACTATCAACAGATCCAGTTCAATCACGACAAAGCGTACTGGAACAATATAAAAACCCCGTTCAAGCTCGAATTTTATCATCAGGGCATGTACTTCGACTCACCCGTGGCCATCAATGAAGTGACGGCAAACGCAGTGCGTAAAATCAAGTACAGCCCGGATTACTTCAATTTTGGCAATGTGCAGCACGACAAAGACACGGTTAAAGATCTTGGTTTCGCGGGCTTTAAAGTCCTTTACCCGATCAACAGCAAAGATAAGAACGACGAAATTGTCAGCATGCTCGGTGCAAGCTATTTCCGTGTGATTGGCGCAGGCCAGGTGTACGGACTTTCAGCGCGCGGCTTAGCCATTGATACCGCACTGCCGTCTGGCGAAGAGTTCCCGCGTTTTCGTGAATTCTGGATTGAACGTCCAAAACCTGCGGATAAACGTCTGACGATTTATGCACTGCTGGATTCACCGCGTGCGACAGGGGCTTACCGCTTTGTCATTATGCCTGGTCGCGATACGGTCGTAGACGTGCAGTCGAAAGTTTACCTGCGAGACAAAGTGGGCAAACTTGGCGTTGCGCCATTAACCAGTATGTTCCTGTTTGGGCCGAACCAGCCGTCACCGGCGACCAACTTCCGTCCTGAACTGCATGACTCAAACGGCCTGTCCATCCATGCTGGCAACGGCGAGTGGATTTGGCGTCCACTGAACAACCCGAAACATCTGGCAGTAAGCAGCTTTGCAATGGAAAACCCACAAGGGTTCGGTCTGTTGCAGCGTGGCCGTCAATTCTCCCGCTTTGAAGACCTGGACGATCGTTACGACCTTCGCCCAAGTGCATGGGTCACGCCGAAAGGTGACTGGGGCAAAGGGAAGGTCGAACTGGTTGAAATTCCAACAAACGATGAAACCAATGACAACATCGTGGCTTACTGGACGCCGGATCAGCTTCCTGATGCGGGTAAAGAGATGAATTTCAAATACACCATCACCTTTAGCCGCGACGAAGACAAACTGCATGCGCCGGACAATGCCTATGTCATGCAAACGCGTCGTTCTACAGGCGACGTGAAACAGTCAAATCTTATCCGTCAGCCTGATGGCACGCTTGCGTTTGTGGTGGATTTTGCAGGTCAGGACATGAAAAAACTGGCTCCTGATACAGCCGTGACTGCCCAAACCAGCATTGGCGATAACGGTGAAATTGTTGAGAACACCGTACGCTATAACCCGGTGACGAAAGGGTGGCGTTTAACCCTGCGCGTGAAAGTGAAAGATCCGAAACAGACCACTGAAATGCGCGCTGCGCTGGTCAGCGACGATCAGCCGCTGAGTGAAACCTGGAGCTATCAGCTACCTGCCAATGAATAATACAACTGAATATATTGATGCCATGCCGCTGACCGATACCGAAAAAGCGGCACTGCCTAAGAGCAACATCCTCGCGGTACACACCGCGTTGGATGGTGAACATCATCAGTTTACGCGTGATGATGATACTCCGCTCGGGTCAGTAAAAGCGCGTCTGGAGCAAGCGTGGCCAGACTCGTTGGCGGAAGGGCAACTGATCAAAGATGATGAAGGCCGTGATCAGCTTCAGGCGATGCCTAAAGCAACGCGGTCATCAATGTTTCCAGATCCGTGGCGTACCAACCCGGTTGGGCGTTTCTGGGATCGTTTGCGTGGGCGTGAAGTGGCGCCGCGTTATTTGTCCAGACTGACAAAAGAGCAGCAGGCGTCTGAGCAGAAATGGCGAACCGTTGGCACAATTCGCCGCTATACCTTGCTGGTATTGACCCTTGCACAAACGGTCGTTGCAACCTGGTACATGAAGACCATTCTGCCTTATCAAGGCTGGGCGCTGATCAACCCTGCTGATATGACAGGTCAGGATCTGTGGGTCTCCTTTATGCAGTTGCTGCCGTATATATTGCAAAGCGGCATCCTGTTGTTGTTCGCTGTCCTGTTCTGTTGGGTATCGGCTGGCTTCTGGACGGCACTCATGGGCTTCCTGCAATTGCTGATGGGGCGGGATAAGTACAGTATTTCGGCGTCGACGGTGGGGGACGAACCTCTCAACCCTGAACACCGAACCGCGCTGATTATGCCTATCTGTAATGAAGATGTGGATCGCGTATTCGCGGGGTTACGTGCGACCTGGGAGTCCGTTAAGGCGACCGGTAACGCCGAGCATTTCGACGTTTACATTCTGAGCGACAGCTACAATCCAGACATTTGCGTTGCTGAGCAAAAAGCCTGGATGGAACTGATTGCCGAAGTGCAGGGCGAAGGGCAGATTTTCTACCGTCGTCGCCGTCGTCGTGTGAAGCGTAAGAGCGGCAACATTGATGACTTCTGCCGTCGCTGGGGCAATCAGTATAGCTACATGGTCGTGCTGGATGCTGACTCAGTGATGACAGGCGAGTGCCTGACCGGCCTGGTTCGTCTGATGGAAGCCAACCCGAATGCGGGTATTATTCAGTCGTCGCCTAAAGCATCCGGTATGGACACGCTCTATGCACGTTGCCAGCAGTTTGCAACGCGTGTATACGGACCGTTGTTCACTGCAGGCTTGCATTTCTGGCAACTGGGTGAATCGCACTACTGGGGGCACAACGCGATTATCCGCGTGAAACCGTTCATTGAGCACTGTGCGCTTGCGCCACTGCCCGGTGAAGGGTCGTTTGCAGGTTCGATCCTGTCGCACGACTTCGTGGAAGCAGCGTTGATGCGTCGTGCAGGCTGGGGCGTCTGGATTGCCTATGACTTGCCCGGCTCGTATGAAGAACTGCCACCGAACTTGCTGGATGAACTCAAGCGTGACCGCCGCTGGTGTCACGGAAACCTGATGAACTTCCGTCTGTTCCTCGTAAAAGGAATGCACCCGGTTCACCGTGCCGTGTTCCTGACAGGGGTGATGTCATACCTTTCAGCGCCATTGTGGTTTATGTTCCTCGCGCTTTCTACCGCCTTGCAGGTGGTTCATGCTCTGACGGAACCGCAGTATTTCCTGCAACCACGTCAGTTGTTCCCGGTGTGGCCACAGTGGCGTCCGGAACTGGCGATCGCGCTGTTTGCGTCAACGATGGTGCTACTGTTCTTGCCTAAACTGCTCAGTATCATCTTGATCTGGTGCAAAGGCTCGAAAGAGTATGGTGGCTTCTGCCGCGTGACGCTTTCATTGCTGCTTGAAGTGCTGTTCTCTGTGCTGCTTGCGCCTGTCCGTATGTTGTTCCATACCGTATTTGTGGTGAGTGCATTCCTGGGCTGGGAAGTGGTGTGGAACTCTCCACAGCGTGACGACGACTCCACTCCATGGAGTGAAGCTTTTATGCGTCATGGTTCCCAGTTATTGCTGGGGCTGGTGTGGGCAGTGGGTATGGCCTGGCTGGATCTGCGCTTCTTGTTCTGGCTAGCCCCGATTGTCTTCTCCCTGATCTTGTCGCCATTTGTGTCGGTGATCTCCAGTCGGTCTACAATGGGTTTGCGTACCAAACGCTGGAAGCTGTTCCTGATCCCGGAAGAGTATTCTCCGCCACAGGTGCTGGTGGATACCGATAAGTATCTGGCACTCAACCGTGCGCGCTCGCTGGATGATGGTTTCCTCCACGCGGTATTCCACCCATCGTTTAATGCCCTCGCAACCGCCATGGCAACAGCTCGTCACCGTGCGAGCAAGGTGCTGGAAATTGCCCGTGATCGTCATGTTGAGCAAGCGCTGAATGAGACACCTGAAAAACTCAATCGTGACCGTCGTCTGGTCCTGTTGAGCGATCCAGTGACGATGTCTCGTCTGCACTACCGGGTGTGGTCAGCCCCTGAGAAATATTCGTCCTGGGTAAGCTACTACGAGGCACTTAAGCTCAATCCGTTGGCGCTGAAGTCGAAATAAGCCGAGCAACAACATAAAAATACCGGCCATCTGGCCGGTATTTTTTTCACGAGGTTTTCACATGAGAATACTCATCGTCATGCTGATGGCGTGTTTACTGACGGGGTGCGGCAGCATAATCAGTCGCACTATCCCAGGGCAAGGCCACGGAAATCAATATTACCCAGGCGTTAAGTGGGATGTCCGCGATTCGGCATGGCGCTACCTGACTGTACTCGACTTACCGTTTTCATTGGTGTTCGACACGTTGTTGTTACCCATCGATGCCCAGCACGGTCCGTACGAATAAACGTCGCTTAACGCTCGTCCCATTCATCCGCCGCGGTTTGTCCCTCTTCGGTATCCAGAGGAGGTTCAAGCTGGAACTCTCCTTCATCCCATTCATGCAGGGTATTCTCTTCGAGCCACTCCTGTCGTAGCTCGATTTCATCATAATCACCGTCGAAGACTGCCTGAGCACCTTCACCGCTCAATATTGGCAAACAATCGCCTTCTTCACCTTCTTCCGCGTAGAACTCGGCTTGCCACATAATATCGCCGTCCTGCAGCACATATTTTTGAATATTGAGTTGCTGCACGTCAGCATCTTCTTCCTCAATACCAGGGTTGTCGGCAAGGAATTCTTCACGAGCGGCATCAATAGCTTCTTCCAGCGTGGCGTACATGGTCATCGGTGTCTCCCTGTTTTTCGAGATGGTATTCAGGGAAAGAATAGCTGATTCTCCGATTTTGCAAGTATGAAGACGCAAATAAGCATCACGCGTTTGGCTTAATTGTGTGCTGGGTTATTTTGCGCTGTCTTTTCAGTGGATGAAGGCCGCAATGCTCTGGATAAGCTAATCCATGAATAAAGGGCGTTGAACAACACGACACCCGCCGTCACGATAAAGACGGCGCGGAAACCAAAAGTAGCAGAAATACCCGCCCCGACAAGCGGTCCGGTAACATTGCCAATGTCGCGAAATGACTGGTTATAGCTGAATATACGACCTGCGATCTGATTGGTGGAGTTGTAAACCAACAATGTCTGAACGGCAGGTAACAGTGCCCCATCCGCAGCTCCCAGGAGAAAACGGAGCACGCCGAGCTGCCATGGCGATTGCACCATCGACATAGGGATAAGCAATAAGACGGAGATCACCAGGGCACAAATCAGGATTTTTTCCGGACCAATTCGGTCTCCGAGTTTACCCAGCCGGGGTGCACTGAGCAGCGCGGCGACGCCAGGAACTGAGGCTATAAGTCCGCTGATAAAGGCAATATTGCTGACATTACCGGCAAGATCGCGAACATACAGCGTCAGAATGGGGGCGATGGAACCGGTCGCGACCTGAATAATCATTGTGGTAACAAAAAGGCTCAGCACAAGTTTGGGATTTTTCAGCGAGGCCAATACATCACGCGCATGGAGCATCTCTTTTTTCGGTACAGGGGTAAAATTCTCACGGATACACAGCAATGTCACAATAAAACAGGCGAAGAGCACGCTGGCTGTGATGAAAAAGACGGGACGCAAGCCGTAGTTATCTGCCAGTAAACCGCCTGCCAGTGGCCCTAACAGAGCGCCGCTCACCGCTCCCGTAGACAGAGTCCCTAGCGCCCAGCCACTTTTATGACGAGGAATTTGTGTGGCAATCAGGGCGTTAGCATTGGGGACAAAACCGCCTAACAGGCCAAGTAATGCCCGCAACACTAAGAATTGCCAGACGTTTTGTGCAAATCCCATTAACACCATAATCATGGACATGCCGAGTGCTGAACGCAGCAGCATGATTTTGCGTCCCTTACGGTCAGCGAGGCCACCCCAGAAAGGAGAGGCAATAGCTGAAAACAGGAAGGTGATGCTGAAAACCAGCCCCGACCACATGTTGAGCGCACTGTGGCCAGTGACACCAAGTTGTTCGACATAGAGCGGGAGGAAAGGCATGACCAGACTAAACGCTGCACCAGTGAGAAAGCAGCCGAGCCAGGCAACCGCAAGGTTACGTTTCCAGTTTATGGGGGCATCATTGGGTGGCATAACAATCCGCATTGCGAGGTGCTGAGCACCATGAAAGTAGAGGTAATAAGCCTGCTAATTATGCGCCTGGGTTATGATTGCTGCAACGTCGGGGGGCTTTTAATGCTAAAACAACATGCGGCCACGAGGGCCGCAGGGGGATCAGTACCGGGAGGGAACGCCTTCTGGGCGGGTTTTGAAGCGACGATGTAGCCACATATACTGCTCCGGAGCCATCATAATGCACTTCTCGATAATGCCATTCATCCAGGCTGCCGTGGTTTCTGCATCATCCAAAGGTGGTGAGTTTTCCGGTTCCAGCATGATTAATTGATAGCCTGAGCCATCTGGTTTACGCCGTGGAACAAAGGGGACAATGCTGGCTTTCGACATGCGGGCCAGCATCCATGTCCCGGTTGTGGTAGCCGCATCGGGGACCGCGAAAAACGGAACAAAGACGCTGGCCTGTGGGCCGTAATCATGATCGGGGGCATACCAGATAACTTCGCCTGATTTCAGGGCGCGGATCATGCCTTTAAGATCCTTACGGTCGATCATGCTTTTGTTGGAGCGCATACGTCCCCAGGTTTGCAATAAATCAATCACAGGGTTGTCATTGGGGCGGTAAACACCAATGCCGGGGGCTTGCATACCGAACATTCTGGCCCCTATTTCCAGGGTAAGAAAATGCACGCCAATCAGCAGTACACCTGTTTTATTCGCCTGGAGGGTATGTACTGGATCCATGCCGGTTCCGGCAACCTCCATCCAGCGAGCCATGCGCTTGTCGGACCAAAACCAGGCCATGCCCGTCTCCATCAGACCCATGCCGACAGACTCGAAATTCTTCGCCACCATGTTCTGTCGTTCTGATTCGCTCATCTGAGGAAAGCAGAGTTCAAGATTGCGGTGCGCAATTTTGGCGCGCCGTTTCATGATTATTTGAGCAAGGTGACCCAGACTTTTACCCAGGCGGAAAATCACCGGGTAGGGAAGTTGTACAATAAGCCACAAAAAGCCAATGCCAAGCCAGGTCAACCAATAGCGGGGGTGTAAAAGGGTGGCAGTAAATTTTGGTAACTGGGTCATGTCTGTCCTGTTTTCTTACGTCCTGATGGCCTTATTGTCTCATTTTTTAAGGCTTAGCCAAAATCTCCGGCATCACAATGCGTGCTAATAACACGAATGTTATAACTGAATAGCCAGGTTGCATGAAATGTAGCGCAAAATGTGTGGATGTAAATTGTCATTGTTTGCTATATGATGCGGCCCGATTTTCTTTCTCTTAACGATTGCAGGACTTGTACACCATGCCAGTGTTACACAACCGCATTTCGAATGAGATGTTAAAAGCGCGTATGTTGGCTGAAACCGAACCGCGTACAACCATCTCATTCTACAAATATTTTACGATCAATGATCCACAGACGACACGTGATGCCCTGTATCAGGCTTTTACTGAACTGAATGTATTTGGACGAGTCTATCTGGCCCGTGAGGGCATTAACGCACAGATCAGTTTGCCAGAAAGTCATGTGGATGCATTTCGTGACTTTCTCTATGCCTTCGATCCTGCATTGAAAGATTTGCGCCTCAATGTTGCGCTCGATGATGACGGTAAATCATTTTGGGTGCTGCGCATGAAAGTGCGTGAGCGCATTGTGGCAGATGGTATTGAGGATCCAGCGTTCAATGCAGCAGATGTGGGTGAATATCTCAAAGCGGCTGAAGTGAATGCGATGCTGGACGATCCCGATGCCGTTTTCATTGATATGCGCAACCACTACGAATACGAAGTCGGGCATTTTGAAAATGCCATGGAAATCCCGGCAGACACCTTCCGCGAACAACTGCCTAAAGCCGTTGAAATGATGCAGGAACATAAAGATAAAAAAATCATTATGTACTGCACGGGCGGGATCCGTTGTGAAAAAGCCAGTGCGTGGATGAAACACAATGGATTTAACAAAGTGTGGCACATAGAAGGCGGGATTATTGAATATGCCCGTCGTGCCCGTGAGCAGGGATTACCGGTACGTTTTATCGGTAAAAACTTTGTGTTTGATGAGCGTATGGGCGAGCGTATTTCAGATGACGTGATTGCTCACTGTCATCAATGTGGTACGCCATGTGACACGCACACGAACTGTAAAAATGACGGTTGTCACCTGTTGTTTATCCAGTGCCCGGCCTGTGCTGAAAAGTATCATGGCTGCTGTAGTGAGCTGTGTAGCGAAGAGAGTGTACTGCCTGAAGAAGAGCAGCGCCGTCGCCGTGCAGGACGCGAAAACGGGAATAAAATTTTCAATAAATCTCGCGGTCAACTGAATACCAAACTGGGTATTCCAGACCCTGAGTAAAGATAAAGCCCGGCGGAGCCTCTGCTCTCCGGGCTTATATATCAGGATTTCTGCTGTACACCCTCTACGGAAATAATCAGATCAACATCCTGAGACGCCGGGCCTAAATCGGTGGTGATGTTAAAGTCCTTCAGGCGAATTTTACCGGTTGCTTCGAAGCCTGCGCGTTTGCCGCCCCACGGATCATCCCCCTGACCGATTAATTTTGCATCCAACGTGATCGGTTTCGTTACACCATTGAGCGTCAGATTACCGGTAATATCCAGCTTGTCTCCATCCTTTTTCACCTCGCTTGAGGTAAATGTCGCCTGCGGGAATTTGGATACATTCAGGAATTCGGCACTGCGTAAATGTTTATCACGCTCTGCGTGATTGGTATCCACACTGTTAGTATTAATGGTTACGTTCACTTTATCCGATGCCGGGTTTTTATCGTCAAAGCTAAATGTCCCATCGAAATCTTTAAACGTACCATACAGCCAGCTATATCCCAGATGCTGAATACGGAAATTGACAAAGGCATGCTGACCTTCTTTATCAATTTTATAGTCAGCGGCAATAGCAGAACCGGCAGTAAATAACAGTGAACCTAATGCGATACCCAGCAGGTGTTTTTTCATTTTATGCTCCAGAGTCAACTGACGAACGGCCCAGCATGCGCTTTAGCGTATCGTCTTTATCGATAAAATGGTGTTTGAGTGCGGCAAGCCCATGGAGGACAGACAGGATCACGATGCTCCACGCCAGCCACAGATGCAGAGTGCCAGCGGTGTCAGCCTGAGATCCGGCATCAGCCAGTGTGGCGGGAATCTCGAAAATCCCGAATACACTAATGGGCTTGCCGTCAGCCGTTGAGATGAGGTAGCCGCTAATCAGAATGGCAAAGAGCAGGGCGTAGAGCGCAATATGGGCTGTTGTCGCACTGAGGCGAGTAAGGCGAGTATGGTGTTTGGGTGCAGGTGGTGGTGGGGAGATGCGCCGCCAGACGACGCGGATCACCAGACCCATCATCAATAGTACACCAATGCTTTTATGCAATTCGGGAGCCTGGTGATACCAGCCGTCATAATAACTCAACGTCACCATCCAAAGCCCAATTCCGAACATGGCATAGACAGCAATGGCGAATATCCAGTGCAAAAACATGGATATTATTCCGTAGCGTTGAGGAGAATTACGAAATTGCATGAGGTTTACCATTCTTAATAAACTGAGAGGTAAAAATGACGGGTAAAAAAAGTAATTGCAACTGAAATATATAGATAACGTTTTTTATTTTATTTATTTCAGGTGTTTTGAAAGTGATCGTGAAATGTAATTCAAAGGATTCGTGCAATACGGTGAGTAGGCTTGCAGGGATGAGGTTGGTCAACGATTTTAAATATTAAAGAAATATATAATATCGTCAATAATTGTCAGCCTTTCTTTTCAATAAAATACAATGTAAATAAAATCAATGATTGCCAGTAGTGACCACAACAATATATAGAGCATTAAATGTTCGCGTATATTATTGATGAGGTAACCAAAGAGTTTGCGCATAGGTATCAGCTAGTCAGAGTTAAAGAACAGGTTCCGGATGTCCGGAACCCGCATTGTATTATCGGTCAAAACGGGATAACGCGAAGGGCGTCAGATCAAATTGCGGGGTCATACCCTGCGCAAATTGCGCGGCAATTTCGCCAAGGACAGATGCAAATTTAAAACCATGACCACTGAGCCCAGTGATCAGCAGGGTGTTGCTGTGGCCTGGTAAGGTATCGATGATGAAGTCTTCATCCGGCGTATTGTCATAGGTACAGGCTGCCCCATAGAGTAATCCACCGATTCCCGGCAGCACATTACGCAAGAATGTGAAGGCTTCTGAGCCATCTTGCGGGTACGTACCGAATGGCTTACGGTCCTCTGGTGATGTGATGGGTTGTCCACCATTATGTTTGCCAATTTTAAGCGCATCTTTCTCAGAGGGAAAACCGTAGAACTGGTCACCGTTCGGGAGCTCACCAGTGAATGCCGGGAAATGATTCTGGGTGCTGTAACGACCATCGGCCTGGAACCATGAGAAGACTTTGCGGACCGGTTGAACGGGCAGATCAGGCAACAGTTTTGTCACCCAGGTTCCCGCACTGATCAGCAGTCGGGATGCTGAATATTCGCCCTCCGGTGTTGTCACTATGACACCATCGGCGAGATGTTCAATTGCATTGACCGGGCAATTGAACAGTTGCGCGCAGCCTGCTTTAGCCGCCAGATCAATCCAGTTTTTGATGGCTGTTTCGCAATGCAGCACGCCAGAATTAGCTTCAAATAACCCAATGTAATCATCGGGAACCTGAATTTCTGGCCAGCGTTTCGTAATGGCCGTCGCGTCAAGACGTTCAACATCCAGGTTAAATTCGCGAGCACTTTGCTCGACGGTGGTCAGAAATGCAGAGTGAGCGGGACCAAGATTGATAATGCCTGTGCGGTCAAAAATGCGTTCTTCTGTCTGTTTCGCGAGCTCATCCCAAAGTGTCTGAGCACGTAATACCAGCGGTACATAACGCTCTCCTTCGCCGTAGGCGTGGCGAATAAGGCGGGTATCACCATGATGGCTTCCTTCCGAATGCGGAGGGAGGTGCGAATCAATCATCAGAACCTTGAGGCCAGCTTGCGTCGCGTAATAACCTGCGGCAGAACCAACGGAGCCGCTACCAATAATGATCAGGTCGTATTTCATGAGGATCTCTTAATCAGCACTTTGATTAGCAGAGTAATTAACATCACAGGCTTATACAAGGGAGAAATAAATAAGGCACCGCATGGGTGCCTGTTGAGTGAAAAGTGGGCATAAGATTAATGCCGTTTATACTCATTTTCCTGATAGTCGCCAGATTCTATTTTTGCAATACCTGCTTCCAAAATAGAAATAAACTGACGGGCAACGTCTGTGGTTAGCCACAGCGTCTGTCCAATTTCCGCTTCTTCACGGTTTGGTTGATTCGGGGTCTGGTAGTGCAAACGCAGCATCAAAGCATCGTAGCTATCTACGGTACTGATATCCCAGCCAACAAGCGGGTGGGTCTGGATGACTTCACTATTCTTTTCCATTATAACCCCCGTAATACGTGTTAGAAGACAACGACTTTGAGGTTCAATGCATGTTTTTCTGAAGCAACTTCAGTATATCAATAAATAAGGGTTATGCCTGGAAAAATAAATAGCTGGCAACACATTTTTCTGTTTTTTAGGATTGTTCGAACAATAAATCACCATCTGCTTCACGTTTTTTAAAGAAGATGGCCAATTAATTTGAACGTAATGGATTAAGACGAAAAAAAGCCGGGGCGACCCGGCAAAAAACACAATGAGGGAGCAAGTTTTAATCAGTAATGAACCAGTCGTCAGCACTTTCCCACGTTTCCTGCAGGATCTCGCTGATGCGATCTTTATCTTCTCGCGCGCCACCGATGACGGACAAATTGTTCGCGGCAGCATAACGAACTGTTACGGAACCTTCATTTTCTGGAAACGAGCTGTGAATACGGCGGGATAACTCACCAGCCAGTGCATCGATCGCACCAGCTGGCAGGATGGTTGTTTTGGCAATAGTGACTTCAATACGCATAAATGCCCCCTGTGTAATATACTGTTTATTTATACAGGTAAGTTCTAAGCTTTACAACCAGGGGCGTTCATTTTTTAGCGCTTTATCGTCCAGTGTACGGTTTCACCCGCCAGGAACGGGATCAGCGTATCATCCGTCAGGGCTATAGATTCCTCAACCTGGCTTGTTTTGCGCTCAAGTTCAATAAAGGTGTCATTGACAGGCAGGTCATAAAAACGTGGGCCATTAAGCGAGCAGAAGGCTTCGAAATGCTGCAACGCGCCCATTTCTTCAAACACGGTCGCGTAGCTGGCGAGGGCCGTCGGGGCATTGAAACAGCCAGCACAACCACAACTGGCTTCTTTACGATGGCGGGCATGAGGCGCAGAGTCAGTCCCGAGGAAAGCGCGCGTGAAACCACTGGCAACCAGCTCACGCAATGCCTGCTGATGGATATTTCGCTTGAGGATCGGCAGGCAGTACAGATGCGGACGCACGCCGCCTACCAGCATATGGTTACGGTTAAACATCAGATGCTGAGGTGTAATCGTTGCGGCAATAAGCTCATTACCTTCACGCACATAATCAGCGGCATCTTTTGTTGTGATGTGCTCAAACACCACCCTCAGACCAGGAAGACGCTGACGCAAAGGTTCCATCACTGTTTCAATGAAGCGGGCTTCTCTGTCGAAGATGTCGATATCGGCATGAGTGACTTCACCATGCACCAACAGCGGCATGCCCAATTTTTGCATTCTTTCCAGCACTGGCATAATGGCATCGATACTGGTGACACCGTGGCTGGAGTTGGTGGTCGCATTGGCAGGATAGAGTTTGGCTGCCGTAAACACACCTTCATTGAACCCGCGCTCGACTTCATTTGGGTCGAGTGTGTCCGTCAGATAACAGGTCATTAACGGGGTGAAGTCATGTCCAGCCGGAACGGCAGCAAGAATTCGCTGGCGATAAGCGATAGCGGCATCGACGGTGGTGACAGGCGGAACCAGGTTAGGCATAACAATCGCGCGGCCATAAATTTCGCTGGTATAAGGCACGACGGTTTTTAGCATATCGCCATCACGCAGATGGATATGCCAGTCGTCAGGGCGGCGGATTTTAAGAACCTGGGGTTGTGCAGTCATGGATGTGCTCCGGCTTGTCAGGAATCAGTCACTAGGATGGCTGTTTTTGCCGGACACAAATCATATGCGGAAACGTTTTCGTTTGCACACGTTTCCGCAAAAAAAAAGGGCGCATTTGCGCCCGTAAGGTTAATCGGTGAAGGGAATAATGATTTCACCCGGTTTCACCTCTATCCCTTTCGCATATTTTTTCGCCAGTGATTCACCTTTGCTCTTGTCCTCACTCAGGACATACGCAGGTTGCTGATTAAAATAATTACGCAATGACTGGTTCAGATAAGGCATCAGGGTCTGCAATACGGGCTTCATCTTGTCTGGCGAGACGTCTGCATCCACCACTTCCATCTCCTGAAGATAGATAGCCCCTTTCTCTTTATTAAAGACCGGCAGCGCTTTAAGTTTCAGTTTGATATTCGCTTTTTGGCTACCAAACAACGAATTCATATCCAGGCTGGCATCGCCGGAGAGGGTCACTTTGTTGGGTTCCTCGCGTCCGATCTGGCTGGCGAGATTGGTGAGTTCGATATGGGCATCAGCGACACCCGGCACGCCGATGTCTTTGGCGAAGTTATTGTGTTTTTCCAGCGCCTGATTAATTTCCTGCTCACTGACGGTATATTGCGTAAGCTGGTTACAACCTACCAGCAGGCCGCTGACGATCAACGCCGCGGCAATGACGATCTTGTTCATGGGGTTCCTCAACATGATATCGGCGCATCTGTCCTGACGCGTCAGTATGTCAGGCTGATACAGCACAAACCAGCAGAAAAAACTGATAACGCAAGGATACCGCCCATCCGTTTGTCATGCGCCGGGTTCGAGCATACTGCGGGCACTGCGTTTTGGGCTGAACTGCCACCACAATGCGAAAAGGGTCATAAAGCCTACAACGCCGAGCATCATCCACGGCAGTTCAGGCTGATTCATTGCTTTACCTGCATCAAACAACCAGCCGCCACCGGCATAACCCAATGCGCCACCAAAAGCGAGCCCCAGACGGCTGAATCCCATATAGCTGCCGCGTGCCCGGGCATCCGCAAGACCGGCGCTGAGCGTTTCACGGGCCGGTTCGGCGATAATAGAACCGATGTAGAAGGTACAAATCAGCATGAAAAGTTGCTGTAACGAATTCACCAGGCCAATAGGCATCATGCTTAATGTCATCAGCAATAGCCCAGCCATCAGACGATGTTCAAGCCGGAATCGCTTTTCGCTCCAGCGTGCAATCGGGTAGAGCAGCGTCAGTGACAGACTGGCCTCAATGGCATACATCCACTTAACGGCCGCCGGAGAACCGGCAACATCGTTAACCATGATGGGCAACATCAGCATGACCTGGACGGCCAGCATGTAGTAACCCGTCAACGTTAATACATAGGTGACAAAGCGTTTGTCACGCAGCACGCGGCCAAGACCTTCACGCACGGGCGCTTTAACGGTAGAAAGTTTCCATGCCGGCAGGAGCCAGGCATTAAAGCCCGCACACAGAATAAACAGTATCGCACCCGTCGCACAGACTAACCGGAAGTCATACTGCAACAACCAACTTCCCAGCAGTGCACCAATCACTGCACCCGCGCTATCCTGCATCATCAGGAGGGAGAAGAACCGGCCACGCTGTTGTGGTCGAATCAGTTTTACCACCAGCGCGGTGCGTGGAGGATCAAACAGTGTGCCGCCAATACCGGAGAGAAAGCAGGAAAACCACAGTAGCCAGGGTTCATGCGCAATCGCCATAGTGGCGAATCCGGCCGCACGTAACAGCATCCCCGTGACAATCATCGGCTTTGCGCCAAACCGGTCGGCAATAGCCCCGCCAAAGACGCCCAGCCCTTGTTGAACAAACTGACGTAAGCCGAGCGCGATGCCGACCATTAATGCCGCCCAGCCCATTTGATCCACAAAGCGAATAGAAATGAGGGGAAAAACGACAAAAAAGCCGAGCACGACCAGCATGTTATCAACTAACAGGAAATATTTACCCAGATTACGGGCCTGCGATACGCGGGACATTTCCCCTCCAGGGAAAAGAAGATGGTGAGCACGCTAATATTCTGCGGTGTTGCCGCCTGTTTTCCCACCCAACCAGCGACAATATTTTTTTATCAAAAGGGTGCTTTGATAGAGAGTTCTCATCGAAAAAGATGAAAAGTACGCAAAATGGTATGTCACTGTTTTCACAGAAAGCGAACGCGCAGGTATAGTAAAGCTATTAGGGTGAGCAGAAGTCACGGGAAGGAGTGGTATCGATGTTTGGCTATCGCAGCAATGTGCCAAAAGTGCGTCTGACGACAGACAGGCTGGTTGTTCGTCTGGTGCATGAGCGTGATGCCTGGCGGCTGGCGGATTATTACGCTGAGAATCGTCAGTTTTTAAAGCCCTGGGAACCGGTTCGGGATGAGAGTCATTGTTATCCATCAGGCTGGCAGGCGCGTCTTGGCATGATCACCGAGTTTCACAAGCAGGGGACAGCGTTTTATTTTGCTCTGTTAGATCCTGAAGAAAAAGAGATTATCGGTATCGCCAACTTTTCGAATGTGGTGCGTGGCTCGTTTCATGCTTGCTACCTCGGTTATTCCATTGGACAGAAATGGCAAGGACAAGGGCTGATGTATGAAGCGTTAACGACGACGATTCGCTATATGCAACGTACCCAGCATATCCACCGTATTATGGCGAATTACATGCCGCATAATCAGCGCAGCGGTAATTTGCTGGCGCGACTGGGGTTTGAAAAAGAAGGTTATGCCAAAGATTATCTGCTGATTGATGGTGAGTGGCGGGATCACGTGTTGACGGCGTTAACCACCAAAGAATGGACCGCAGGTCGTTAAGGAGTGAAGATGAAATATCAGTTAACCGCCGCTGAAGCGCGCGTCATTGGTTGTCTGCTTGAAAAGCAGGTTACCACGCCGGAACAGTACCCGCTTTCCATTAATGCTGTCACGATGGCCTGTAATCAGAAAACCAACCGAGAGCCAGTAATGAACCTGGGCGAGCATGATGTGCAGGACATTCTGGATGCGCTGGTCAAACGTCATTATCTGCGCACCGTTAGCGGGTTTGGTAACCGGGTCACTAAATACGAACAGCGCTTCTGTAATTCCGAATTTGGCGATTTGAAGCTGAGTCCGGCTGAAGTGGCTGTGATAACGACCTTACTATTACGCGGCGCGCAAACGCCGGGTGAGCTGCGGACTCGTGCGTCCCGAATGCATGAATTCAGTGACATGCAAGAGGTTGAGCAGACGCTGGAAGGGCTCGCCGCCCGTGATGATGGGCCTTACGTTGTGCGCCTTGCGCGAGAACCGGGTAAACGCGAAAGCCGCTACATGCATCTGTTTAGCGGTGATGTTGATGCCGCGTCGGTGAGCGCGTCGGAAACGGCGTCATCTGTCGTTGATGAGAGTTTGCTTGCGCGTGTTGAGGCGCTAGAAGATGAGGTCGCCGGACTAAAACAGCGCCTGGATGCGTTGCTGGCTCATTTGGGGGATTAAGGGTGGCAAAATTACGCGTAGGCGTTGTTGGGTTAGGGGGTATTGCCCAGAAAGCCTGGTTGCCCGTATTAGGTGCATCGACGGACTGGACGCTACAGGGAGCCTGGTCGCCAACGCGCGAGAAGGCGGAGCGTATTTGCGAAACCTGGCGGATGCCATATGCCAACTCAATGCTGGCGTTAGCCCGTGATTGTGATGCGGTGTTTGTGCATACCTCGACGGCAACACACTACCAGGTGGTCAGCAAATTATTGAATGCCGGGGTTCACGTCTGCGTAGATAAGCCCCTGGCAGAAAATATTCAGGATGCAGAGCGCCTGATTGAGCTGGCTTCCCGTAAAAAACTGACGTTGATGGTGGGTTTCAACCGCCGCTTTGCCCCGCTTTATCAGCAACTGAAAGCGCAGCCAGGTGATCTTGCCTCGTTGCGTATGGATAAACACCGTACCGACAGTATTGGTCCGCACGATTTGCGGTTCACCCTGCTGGATGATTATCTCCACGTTGTCGATACGGCTCTGTGGCTAACAGGCGGTAATGCGCAACTGAAAAGTGGCACGCTGGTAACTAACGAGCAGGGCGAAATGGTCTATGCTGAACACCATTTTGCACATGACCACCTGCAGATCACGACCAGCATGCACCGCCGCGCCGGTAGTCAGCGCGAATCGGTTCAGGCCATTACAGAGGGTGGGCTGTACGACATCACCGATATGCGTGAATGGCGGGAAGAGAAGGGCGACGGCGTGGTAACGCTTCCTGTTCCTGGCTGGCAGAGTACGCTGGAACAGCGTGGTTTTGCCGGGTGTGCTCGTCATTTCATCTCTTGTGTGCAAAATCAGACGGTTCCTGAGACATCGGGTGAGCAAGCCATTTTAGCCCAGCGCATTGTGGATAAGCTCTGGCGAGACGCCATGAGTGAATAACCCGCTGTAACATCTGTCGATAGTAATTCGCTTAAATCCAGGTAGACTAAGCGCTTCTTCAACGCCTGCATTGCAGGCGTTTTGCCGTGTGGTTGTGGAAATTCACGTTAATGAACTTATTAAAATCGCTGGCAGCAGTCAGCTCGATGACCATGTTTTCTCGCGTGCTCGGCTTTGCGCGTGATGCGATTGTGGCGAGGGTTTTTGGCGCAGGCATGGCAACGGATGCCTTTTTTGTGGCGTTTAAATTACCCAATCTGCTACGCCGTATTTTTGCGGAAGGGGCATTTTCTCAGGCATTTGTTCCGATTCTTGCGGAATATAAGAGTAAGCAGGGCGAAGATGCTACCCGCGTATTTGTGTCCTATGTCTCCGGCTTGCTGACACTGGCCCTGGCCGTTGTGACGGTTATCGGGATGCTGGCAGCCCCCTGGGTCATTATGGTCACTGCGCCGGGCTTTGCTGATACGGCAGATAAATTTACACTGACCACGCAGCTCCTGCGCATTACGTTTCCTTATATCCTGTTGATCTCACTGGCCTCGCTGGTGGGGGCGATACTCAATACCTGGAACCGTTTCTCTGTTCCGGCGTTTGCGCCGACCTTTTTGAATGTCAGCATGATCGGCTTTGCCCTTTTTGCTGCACCGCATTTCAACCCGCCGGTACTGGCGCTGGCATGGGCGGTGACCGTAGGTGGCGTACTGCAGCTCGCGTATCAACTGCCGCATCTGAAAAAAATAGGAATGCTGGTTCTGCCTCGCGTTAATTTTCGTGATGCAGGCGCAATGCGTGTGATCAAGCAGATGGGACCGGCGATCCTGGGGGTCTCTGTCAGCCAGATCTCGCTTATCATCAACACTATTTTTGCCTCTTTCCTGGTGTCCGGTTCGGTTTCATGGATGTACTACGCTGACCGTCTGATGGAGTTTCCGTCGGGGGTATTAGGCGTGGCGCTGGGGACGATTCTGCTGCCTTCGTTGTCAAAAAGTTTCGCGAGCGGCAATCATGATGAATATTGTCGTTTGATGGACTGGGGTTTACGCCTTTGCTTCCTGTTGGCACTGCCAAGCGCAGTCGCATTAGGCATTCTGGCAAAGCCACTGACCGTTGCTCTGTTCCAGTACGGTAAATTTACGGCCTTCGATGCGGCAATGACCCAGCGTGCGCTGGTGGCCTACTCCGTAGGATTAATGGGGCTGATTGTTGTGAAGGTGTTGGCTCCGGGCTTCTACTCACGTCAGAACATTAAGACACCGGTTAAGATCGCTATAGTGACGCTGATAATGACTCAGGTGATGAACCTGGCATTTATTGGCCCCCTGAAGCATGCCGGTCTGTCTCTGTCGATTGGTCTGGCGGCCTGTCTCAATGCGGCACTGCTGTACTGGCAACTGCGTAAACAAGATATTTTCACACCGCAACCCGGCTGGACGAGTTTCCTGGTTCGCCTGGTAATTGCTGTGTTGGTGATGTCTGCCGCGCTGCTGGGGATGATGTACGTGATGCCTGAATGGTCTTCAGGAACAATGCCTTACCGCTTGATGCGTCTGATGGCCGTGGTCATTGTGGGGATCATTGCTTACTTTGCAACGCTTGCGGTTCTGGGCTTTAAAGTGAAAGAGTTTGCCCGCCGTACGGCATAAACGCCAAAAGGGGAGTTCACCAGAGGTGCTCCCCAAAACATAACTTGTCGCTTATGCGATCAAATCGAAATCTTTTTTCCGCCCGCCAAACGTGAGCTGGATGTTTGACCATCCGCACCGTACAGTCCTGGCTCCTGATGCGGCTTTAACACCTCAAGGGCCTGCTGATTACGGACTATCTGTCCTTCCAGCAACCAACCGTTATGTTGGTTAAGGTCGCGAAGATGCTGGGTTTTTTCTGTAATAGTCTGCCAGCGTTCAACAATCTCATCATTGGCACTGCGTCGTGGATCTTGTTCTGCACGTCGCTGCTGCTCCAGATAATCCAGCGTCGCCAGAAGTGAGCTTTTATCTTCCGTAATGCGTTGCAAAGCACTGCCGTTGATATGACCGACAGACAATTGCTGCTGCTCTGCATCCATTACAGTTTTCAGGTCGTTCAGGACAACCGTCATTTGATCCAGTATTTCTGACAGTCGACTCATAGGGTTAATTACTCTGTAAGAAACTCTGAGCTTCCTGAATCAGCGCGTCAGCGATTTTGCTGGTGTCCATTTTCAGTTCGCCGTTACGGATTGCCGTTTTCAGCGTTTCAACACGTTCCATGTTGATATCGCTGCTGCCTGGTTGCATCAGTTTCGCCTGCGCATCGCTCAGCGTCACGCTGGTGCTGTTGGCCGTCGATGTTTTTTCCAGACGCGTTTTTTGCGGTGCAGCGTCATTCGTTTCGCGAGGTTGTACAGTGCTAACCGGTTTTAGGGCCGATGTACGATCAATGCTCATGGTGTTGTCCTCATCGAGGGTTCGCGGCGTTTGCGCCAGATATTATCATTAGTGCAATATTTATCGGCAGCCGCCGCGAAATCTTTAAAAAGATTATAGGTTAATCAGAATATTCCCATCAGAACCGACGGTTCCGCTCACCACCTGGCCTGAGGACATCCTGACCCTGGCGTTTTGGGCAACGGCAGCGTTGTTTAGCGCCTGCCCTTCACTGTTGACACTAAACCCATCTCCGTTAGCAACAACCATCACCCGTTGACCCGCTTTTACCCGCCATGCCTGGCGCAACATGGAGAGCTGAATTGGCTGTCCTGGCGCCATATCACGCAGGCTGACGGAGTCCTGCGCCTGGCTGATATCGAGCATGGTTCGTGGCGGAAGCTGGTCCAGCCGCCCCCGCTTCAGTGTGACGCTATCCGCCTGAAGTACGCTACCGCGCGCAATCGGGGATGCCGCCACAACATAATTACCCGTGGCCTGTACGGTAACCTGTAAATAGCGCTTCTCATTGGCGCAACGCGCAAGCACATTCAGATTTCCCCACAGCTTTGCACTGCCGGTGACACTGAAAGAGGGTTGCTCGCATGAAGGCAGAAGATTCGTGGGTGTCCGGACGGTGACGGATACGTCATCGCTGAAGCCAGCCAGTTGCTGGGTGAAAAAAGCGGTCAGTTGATCGCTCAGATTATCAGCCTGCACCAGGGGGCTTAAAAGCAATAAGGTTGCCGCCAGGCCGCTTTTTAATGTCCACATCGCACGTTCCACCGTTTCCAGAGTTGGGACGATTCTACCTGCAGTGGTTTCTCATCAACGCAATAAATAGCGACGCATTTTGTGCTTATTCCGTCGATAAGGGACACGGGTTGAGATTTAAGCTGTGAGCTGAAATTTTGCCATCAGCGGAGGAGACATGCTCGATAAACTCGACGCCGCGTTACGTTTTCAGCAGGAAGCGCTCAATTTACGTGCCCAGCGGCAGGAGATTTTGGCCGCCAACATCGCTAACGCGGATACCCCAGGGTTTCAGGCGCGCGATATTGATTTTTCCAGTGAGCTAAAAAAAGTGATGGAGCGTGGACGTGCCGAAGGTACGGGGGTTGCACTTGCATTGACATCCTCACGCCATATTCCCGCTCAGGCGATGACTGCGCCAACGACTGACTTACTTTATCGCATTCCCGACCAGCCTTCCCTCGACGGCAACACCGTTGATATGGACCGGGAACGTACACAGTTTGCCGATAACAGCCTGAAATATCAGACAGGACTGACCCTACTCGGTGGACAAATCAAAGGCATGATGAGCGTCCTGCAGGGGGGCAACTAGTAAATGGCCTTGCTGAATATTTTTGATATCGCCGGTTCGGCGCTAACGGCACAGTCTAAACGTCTGAACGTTGCCGCCAGTAACCTGGCTAACGCCGACAGCGTAACCGGACCTGATGGGCAGCCTTATCGTGCGAAACAGGTCGTCTTTCAGGTCGATGCTGCACCGGGTGCAGCGACGGGCGGCGTGAAAGTCTCTGAAGTGGTAGAAAGCCAGGCACCAGACAAGCTGGTTTACGAACCAGGTAACCCTCTGGCAGATGCCAGCGGTTACGTAAAAATGCCAAACGTGGATGTGGTGGGCGAAATGGTTAACTCCATGTCTGCGTCTCGCAGCTACCAGGCAAACGTCGAAGTGCTTAATACCGTGAAGAGCATGATGCTCAAAACGCTCACTCTCGGCCAGTAAAGGAGACACGCATGTCCATCGCTGTAAAAGTGAATGATACGACGAACTCGACTGCAACGAGTTCAACCAGTTCCACTTCTCTGACGGGAAACAGCGCATCCGACCTGCAAAGCAGCTTCTTGACGCTGCTGGTCGCGCAGTTGAAGAACCAGGACCCGACAAACCCGATGCAGAATAACGAACTGACTACGCAGCTTGCGCAGATCAGTACGGTGAGTGGCATTGAAAAACTCAACACCACGCTGGGGTCAGTTTCTGGTCAAATCGACAGCAGCCAGTCACTGCAGGCTGCGAGCCTGATTGGTCACGGTGTCATGATCCCGGGTACAACCATTTTGGCGGGGTCGAGCACGACAGACGGAACCACCACCACATCAACAACACCATTTGGCATTGAGCTGCAGCAGGCAGCCGACAAAGTGACGGCAACGATCACCGACTCCGGTGGCAACGTTGTGCGTACGATTGATATCGGTGAACTGAAAGCCGGTGTTCATACCTTTACCTGGGATGGCAGCCTGACGGATGGGACTACCGCACCAAACGGTTCGTACAAAGTGGCCATCAACGCCAGTTCCGGAACAACTCAGTTGACCGCTCAGCCACTGCAATTTGCCCTTGTTCAGGGGGTGATTAAAGGCAGTGATGGTAACAAACTGGATTTGGGTACTTCAGGTACTACCACACTCGACGAAGTTCGGCAGATTATCTAAGCCTTAACACTTATCAGGAGTAAGTCATGGCCTTTTCTCAAGCGGTCAGCGGCCTGAATGCTGCGGCCACCAACCTGGATGTCATTGGCAACAACATCGCCAACTCCGCGACCTATGGTTTTAAATCCGGTTCTGCCTCTTTTGCAGATATGTTTGCCGGTTCCAAAGTTGGCCTGGGCGTTAAAGTCGCTGGCATCACTCAGGACTTCACCGACGGTACGACCACCAATACCGGTCGTGGCCTGGACGTTGCCATCAGCCAGAACGGTTTCTTCCGTATGGTTGATAGCAACGGCTCTGTGTTTTACAGCCGTAACGGCCAGTTCAAGCTGGACGAAAACCGTAACCTGGTGAACATGCAGGGCCTGCAGCTGACCGGTTATCCGGTTGCGGGGACGCCTCCATCCGTTCAGACCGGTGCGAACCCACAGGCGATCAATATCCCGAATACCCTGATGGCAGCTAAGTCGACCACCACGGCGACTCAGCAGATCAACCTGAACTCCACGGATACGATTCCTACAGCGGCCTTTGATCCGACAAACTCGGATAGCTACAACAAAAAAGGGACTGTGACGGTATTCGACAGCCAGGGTAATGCCCACAACATGTATGTTTACTATGTCAAAACAGCAAACAACAAATGGGATCTTTACACCCAGGACGGCAGTGTCGCGAATGCCGCGACAACCAAAGCGGCACAGATGAGCTTTGATACCAGCGGCAATCTGAACGGGATCTATAACTACGATGCAGCTGGCGTGCTGAGTGGTACACCGAACGCAAACCCAGCGATTAACATTACGACGGATGCGCTCAGTGGCGCGACGCCAGCAACGTTCTCCCTGAGTTTCCTGAACTCTATGCAGCAGAACACGGGCGCGAACAACGTCGTCAGTACTACTCAGAATGGTTACAAACCCGGTGATTTGGTGAGCTACCAGATCAACGACGACGGTACTGTTGTCGGTAACTACTCGAACGAGCAGAAACAGGTTCTGGGCCAGATCGTGCTGGCGAACTTTGCGAACAACGAAGGTCTGCAATCGGAAGGCGATAACGTCTGGTCTGCCACTCAGTCCTCAGGCGTCGCACTGTTAGGGACAGCTGGTACGGGTAATTTCGGCACACTGACAAACGGTGCGCTGGAAGCGTCTAACGTCGATCTGAGTAAAGAGCTGGTGAACATGATTGTCGCGCAACGTAACTATCAGTCGAATGCGCAGACGATCAAAACCCAGGATCAGATCCTCAACACGCTGGTTAACCTGCGTTAAGCGGCTGACAGGAAAGCGCAATGGATCACGCAATATATACAGCGATGGGCGCGGCAAGCCAGACGCTCAATCAGCAGGCGGTTACCGCCAGTAACCTGGCGAATGCCTCTACACCTGGCTTTCGCGCTCAGCTTAATGCGCTGCGCGCCGTGCCGGTAGAAGGGCTGTCATTACCGACGCGTACGCTGGTGACTGCCTCCACGCCTGGTGCTGACATGACGCCAGGCCAGATGGATTACACCTCACGCCCGCTGGACGTTGCTCTGCAACAGGATGGCTGGCTGGCCGTGCAAACAGCTGATGGCAGCGAAGGCTATACCCGAAACGGTAATATCCAGGTGGATGCGACCGGCCGGTTAACGATTCAGGGACACCCGGTGATTGGTGAAGCTGGACCGCTCACCGTGCCGGAAGGATCTGAGCTGACCATCGCGGCGGACGGGACCATCTCGGCATTAAACCCGGGTGACCCGGCAAATACCGTTGCGCCAGTTGGGCGTCTGAAGCTGGTAAAAGCCGATGGTAAAGAAGTGCAGCGTGGTGATGACGGCATGTTCCGTCTTACCGCGACAGCACAGGCAGCACGTGGGCCCGCTTTACAGGCCGATCCGAGCATTCGCGTGATGTCGGGTGTGTTGGAAGGCAGTAACGTCAAACCGGTTGAAGCGATGACCGATATGATCGCCAGCGCACGTCGTTTTGAAATGCAGATGAAGGTTATCAGCAGCGTGGATGAAAACGCGAGCAAAGCTAACCAACTACTGGCTATGAGTTAACAGGACTTCTTATGATCAGCTCTTTATGGATCGCGAAAACCGGCCTGGACGCACAGCAAACCAATATGGATGTTATCGCCAACAACCTGGCGAACGTTAGCACCAATGGTTTTAAACGTCAGCGCGCCGTTTTCGAAGATTTGCTTTACCAGACCATTCGTCAGCCGGGTGCGCAGTCTTCTGAGCAAACGACGCTGCCGTCCGGTTTGCAGATTGGTACAGGTGTTCGCCCGGTTGCGACCGAACGTCTGCACAGCCAGGGCAACCTGTCACAGACCAATAACAGCAAAGACGTGGCGATTAAAGGTCAGGGGTTCTTCCAGGTTCAGTTACCTGATGGAACCTCAGCCTATACCCGTGATGGCTCTTTCCAGGTGGACCAGAATGGTCAGTTGGTCACGGCGGGTGGCTTCCAGGTTCAGCCTGCGATCACGATCCCGGCTAATGCCCTGAGTATCACCATTGGGCGTGATGGCGTGGTGAGTGTGACGCAGCAAGGTCAGGCCGCACCAGTACAGGTAGGACAGCTTAACCTGACAACCTTCATGAACGATACGGGTCTGGAAAGCATTGGTGAGAACCTTTATACCGAAACGCAATCCTCCGGCACGCCGAACGAAAGTACCCCAGGTCTTAACGGTGCAGGCCTTCTGTATCAGGGGTATGTAGAAACCTCTAACGTAAACGTTGCAGAAGAGCTGGTGAACATGATCCAGGTCCAGCGCGCGTATGAAATTAACAGTAAAGCAGTGTCGACGACTGACCAGATGCTGCAAAAACTGACGCAACTCTAAGGTGGAGTCCGGTGCGGTAAGTGCCGCGCCGGCTCCCTGTTTTCGAAGATGAAGGCAATGCAAAAAAACGCGGCGTTTCGTTATCCTATAGTGACTGTCCTGGCTGTGGCTCTGAGTGGCTGTGCCTTGATCCCGTCGAAACCTTTGGTGCAGGGTGCGACTACCGCCCAACCCGTTCCAGGTCCTTCGCCTGTTGTGAACGGCTCAATTTTCCAGACCGCGCAGCCGATTAATTATGGCTATCAACCGCTGTTTGAAGACCGTCGTCCACGTAATGTCGGCGATACATTGACCATTGTGCTGCAGGAAAACGTCAGTGCGAGCAAAAGCTCGTCTGCGAATGCCAGCCGCGATGGCAAAACGAATTTCGGTTTCGACACTGTTCCGCGTTACCTGCAAGGGCTGTTTGGTAATGCGCGTGCTGATGTTGATGCTTCTGGCGGCAATACCTTTAATGGTAAAGGTGGGGCGAACGCCAGCAATACCTTTAGCGGCACGCTGACGGTAACGGTTGACCAGGTGCTGGTTAACGGCAATTTACACGTTGTGGGTGAAAAACAGATCGCCATCAACCAGGGTACTGAGTTCATCCGCTTCTCTGGTGTGGTTAACCCTCGCACCATCAGTGGCAGCAATACCGTTCCGTCCACTCAGGTGGCGGATGCGCGCATTGAATACGTCGGTAACGGCTATATCAACGAAGCGCAAAATATGGGCTGGCTGCAACGTTTCTTCCTTAATTTATCGCCGATGTAATCGAGGTGACCTATGTTTAAATCCCTCTTCGCAGTGGTGCTGGCCCTGGTGGCGACCTTCGCCCAGGCTGAGCGCATTCGCGATCTCACCAGTGTACAAGGCGTGCGAGAAAACTCCTTAATTGGCTATGGCCTTGTGGTCGGTCTGGATGGTACAGGTGACCAGACGACTCAAACGCCTTTTACGACACAGAGTTTAAATAACATGCTCTCCCAGTTAGGTATTACCGTACCGGCCGGGACCAATATGCAGTTAAAAAACGTGGCGGCAGTTATGGTGACGGCCTCTTACCCGGCATTTTCACGCCAGGGGCAAACCATCGATGTGGTGGTTTCCTCTATGGGTAACGCCAAAAGCCTGCGTGGTGGTACGTTGTTGATGACGCCACTGAAAGGTGTCGATAGTCAGGTGTATGCACTGGCTCAGGGTAACATTCTGGTTGGTGGTGCAGGTGCATCAGCGGGAGGCAGCAGCGTTCAGGTAAACCAGTTGAATGGCGGGCGTATCACCAACGGTGCAATCATTGAGCGTGAATTGCCGACTCAGTTTGGGACGGGCAACACCATTAATTTACAGCTGAACGACGACGACTTTACGCTGGCACAACAGATTGCCGACACCATCAACCGTGGCCGTGGCTACGGGAGTGCGACAGCGCTGGATGCGCGTACTGTTCAAATTCGTGTCTCCAGCGGTGGCAGTAATCAGGTTCGCCTGCTGGCAGATATCCAGAATATGGAAGTTAATGTCACACCGCAGGACGCTAAAATCGTTATCAACTCCCGTACCGGATCGGTAGTCATGAACCGTGAAGTGACGCTGGACAGTTGTGCTGTGGCACAGGGTAATCTCTCTGTGACGGTGAACCGCTCGGCCAACGTGAGCCAGCCGAATACGCCATTTGGTGGTGGTCAGACGGTTGTTACTCCGCAAACGCAGATTGATTTGCGCCAGAGTGGAGGGTCACTTCAAAGTGTACGCTCCAGTGCCAACCTGAACAGCGTAGTGCGCGCACTTAACGCGCTGGGTGCAACGCCGATGGATCTGATGTCCATTCTGCAGTCCATGCAAAGTGCAGGCTGTCTGCGTGCCAAACTGGAAATCATCTAATGCTGACTGATAGCAAACTGCTGACCAGTGCCGCCTGGGATGCCCAGTCGCTCAATGACCTGAAAACGAAAGCAGGTAAAGACCCGGCAGCGAATATCCGCCCGGTTGCCCGCCAGGTTGAAGGGATGTTTGTACAGATGATGTTGAAAAGCATGCGTGAAGCCCTGCCAAAAGACGGGATTTTCAGCAGTGATTCAACGCGACTGTACACCAGCATGTACGACCAGCAGATTGCACAGCAGATGACCGCCGGTAAAGGCCTGGGTCTGGCTGACATGATTGTGAGGCAGACTGCTGCCGCACAAGGTGTACAGCCAGAGGACCAGCCTCAGCAAGTGCCGATGAAGTTCGATCTGGAAACGGTGACCAGTTATCAGAACCAGGCGTTGACGCAAATGGTGCGTAAAGCAATGCCGAAGACTTCCGGGGGAAGTGATGAGCCGCTCTCTGGAGACAGCAAAGACTTCCTGGCGCAGCTTTCCTTGCCTGCACGTCTGGCCAGTGAACAGAGTGGCGTGCCGCATCACCTTATTCTGGCCCAGGCGGCGCTCGAGTCTGGCTGGGGTCAGCGGCAAATTCGTAAGGAAAACGGCGAGCCAAGCTTTAACATTTTTGGCGTGAAGGCTTCTTCAGGCTGGAAAGGGCCGACGACAGAAATTACCACCACTGAATATGAAAACGGTGCTGCTGTTAAGGTCAAAGCCAAATTCCGCGTATACAGCTCTTACCTTGAAGCGCTCTCGGACTATGTTGGCCTGCTTAGCCGAAATCCGCGTTATACCGCAGTGACTCAGGCGGCAACGCCAGAGCAGGGCGCGCAAGCGCTGCAAAATGCCGGATATGCAACCGATCCTAACTATGCGCGTAAGCTGACCAGCATGATCCAGCAATTGAAATCGATGGGCGAGAAAGTCAGCAAAGCCTATAGCACAGATATTGAAAATCTGTTCTGAAAGTTCTCAAGTCCCGATGGAGGCTGCCGATAACCTTCATCAGGACTCGTGTCTGAAAGTATAAAAGGAACCCCCATGTCCAGTTTGATTAACAGCGCCATGAGTGGCCTCAGTGCCGCACAGGCTGCACTGAATACCGTCAGTAATAATATTTCAAGCTATAACGTGGCAGGCTATACCCGCCAAAGTACAGTGCTGACCGCATCAAACAGCACATTGACCGGTGGTGGTTGGGTAGGCAACGGGGTGTATGTCTCCGGTGTGCAGCGTGAATATGATTCATTCATTACTAACCAACTGCGTGCAGCACAAACGCAGAGCAGTGGCCTGACGACACGCTATCAGCAGATGTCGAAAATTGACGACGTTCTTTCTGATACCACAAATTCGCTGTCGACCACTTTGCAGAGTTTCTTTACCAGCCTGCAAACGCTGGTGAGTAATGCCGAAGATCCTGCGGCGCGTCAGACTGTACTGGGCAAAGCGGATGGGCTGGTAAACCAGTTCAAGGTGAATGACCAGTACCTGCGTGACCAGGATAAACAGGTTAATACCGCGATTTCTACCAGTGTTGATCAGATCAACAACTACGCTAAGCAGATCGCAAACCTGAACGATCAGATTTCTCGTCTGACCGGCGTGGGTGCGGGCGCATCGCCGAACAATTTGCTCGATCAACGCGATCAACTAGTGAACGAGTTGAACCAGATTGTTGGTGTGGAAGTGTCTGTTCAGGATAGTGGCACAATGAACATTGCCCTGGCGAATGGCTATAGCCTCGTTCAGGGAAGCACCGCAGGTCAGCTTGCGGCTGTTCCATCCAGTGCAGACCCTTCACGCACAACTGTTGCTTTTGTTGACCAGGCATCGGGAAATGTTGAGATCCCTGAGAAACAGTTGACCACTGGCTCATTAGGCGGATTGTTAACGTTCCGTTCAGAAGATCTGGATAAAGCACGTAACAACCTCAACCAGATGGCTCTCGCTTTTGCTGACGCAATGAACACTCAGCATGAAGCTGGGTTCGATGCAAGCGGTGTGGCAGGCGGTAAATTATTTGATTTCGGTTCTCCAGCGGTGCTGAGCAACAGCAAGAATGGGGGAACTGCTGCGGTCACTGCCTCTGTTGCTACCAGTAGTAAAGTGCAGGCCACAGACTATAAGCTGGAATTTAACGGAACAAACTGGACCGTTACTCGTACTGCTGACAAAACAAGCTTTACGGCAACGCCCGATGGCAGCGGCAACATGACGTTTGATGGTCTTACTGTTAATGTCACCGGGACAGCAAACACGAAAGACAGCTTCACCGTAAAACCAGTTGTCGACGTTATCGTGAATATGGATTTGGCGATTAGCGATGAATCCAAACTGGCAATGGCATCGGTAAGCGGCGGCGGTGACAGTGACAACCGCAATGGCCAGAAGATGCTGGATTTACAGAACAGCAAGATTGTGGGCGGGAATAAAACCTTCAACGATGCCTATGCGTCGCTGGTCAGTACCGTGGGAAGTACAACGTCTTCACTGAAGACGAGTAGCGCAACTAAAGCAAACGTGGTGACGCAACTGAGCAACCAGCAGCAGTCCATCTCCGGGGTTAACCTTGATGAAGAGTACGGTAACCTGCAGCGCTATCAACAGTATTATCTGGCAAACGCTCAGGTGCTGCAGACAGCGAGTACGTTGTTTGACGCGATAATCAACATTCGCTAAGGCTGAGGTGAACAATGCGTATTAGCACCCAGATGATGTATGAGCAGAACATGCGGGGGATCACTGATTCCCAGAGCAAGTGGTTGGGTTATGGCGAGCAAATGTCGACGGGCAAGCGTGTTAACCGCCCTTCGGATGACCCCATTGCGGCCTCACAGGCTGTGGTTCTGTCTCAGGCACAAACTCAGAATAGCCAGTTTGCGCTTGCCCGTACTTTCGCCTCGCAGAAAGTCTCTCTGGAAGAGAGCGTGTTAACCCAGGTGACACAGGCCATCCAGAGCGCGCAGGAGAAAGTCGTTAACGGTTCCAATGGAACCTTAAGTGATAATGACCGTGCTTCTCTGGCGACCGACCTGAAAGGGTTGCGCGATCAATTGATGAACCTTGCAAACAGCACCGATGGAAATGGTCGTTATATCTTTGCGGGCTATAACACTGAAGCGGCTGCTTTTGACCAGGCAACCGGTGACTACAATGGCGGAAGCACGGCAATTAGCCAGCAGGTTGATGCGGCACGTACCATGCAGATTAGCCATACCGGAACTGAGGTTTTTGCCAGCTTTACCAGCAACGCAACCCCAGAACCTGGTGGTGCTACACCGGAAAAGAACCTCTTCAAGATCCTGGATAATGTGATCACCTCGTTGAACACTCCGGTTGAAGGCAATCAGGCTCAGGCTGAGATTGAAAGTGCCAATATGAGTGTGGCTAATCGCGGTTTGCATAATGCGCTGGAGAACGTTCTGACGGTTCGTGCAGACATTGGTACAAAGATGAATGAACTGAGTCAACTCGATACGCTGGGTGACGATCGGGCACTGGGACAGACTAAGCAGATGAGTGACCTGGTTGATGTTGACTGGAACTCGGCTATTTCGTCTTACACCATGCAGCAGGCTGCATTGCAGGCATCGTATAAAGCGTTCAGTGACATGCAGGGTATGTCTCTGTTCCAGCTTAATAAATAACATTCAGACCTCTTAGAACATGTCTTGAAACTGGACATGTTTTTGCTGCCCAATCCGGGTTTCTGGATTGGGCATTTTTTTTACAGTGACGGAGTCTGCACAGAGGCTGCTACTCGCGCATTTTCAATAAATCGAATAGCAAGGGCGATTGCGCCACAGACGGTAGCCAGTGCCACCACGCCTGACCAGCCAGCAACGCTGTAAATGTTGCTGCCTAAAGCGGAGCCCAGGGCCATTCCAATAAACACCACGGTAAACAGCAATGCGTTCAGGCGACCCCGAGCTTGTGGTTCGAGGCTGTAGACCAGGTTCTGATGTGCGACGAGGCTTGATTGCAGACCGAGGTCAAAGCCGACGGCGGAGAGGGAGATCAGAATCAGTTGCCCGTGAACACCCAGAGCTGGCATCAGGAACATTGCGGCAAAGGAGAGTGTTACCAACGCCGCACCGAGTTGCGTGACTTTTCCTGCGCCCAGTTTGTCTGCCAGACCACCTGCCAACGGAGCTGCTAACGCACCTGCTGCCCCCGCGATACCAAATCCGCCTGCTACAGCACTGCCCAACTGGTAACGCTCAAGCAGCATAACGGCGAGCGTCGACCAGAATGCGCTGAAGGCAATCGAGAGAAAACCCTGAGCCAGTGCCGCACGACGCAATGCCGGGTAGCGACGCCACAGATGTTCCATTGAGCGCATTAACGCCGGATAACTCAGCGTCGAGTGGATCGCAAAACGGGGAAGGACAGCCCACATCACGACGCCGATGAAGGTAATGCTCGCTGCAGCCAACTGATACATCACTCGCCAGTCGAAGGCTTCGCCTACCACACCGCTGACGGTTCTGGACAGTAAAATACCCAGTAGCAGGCCCGTCATAACAGTACCTACGGTTTTGCCTTGCTTTCCTTCTGGCGCAAGGATTGCAGCGGCTGGAACAATATCCTGGGCCATTGTTGCAGCCATCCCGATCAGCAGGCTTGTCAGTAATAACGTGTGCAATTGCCCGGCCAGGCTACAGCCCAACAGGAAGAGTGCCAGCGCGGCGCTCTTAAGCAGGATTAGCGTTCTGCGATCGTGGCGGTCACCCAGAGGCAGAAGAAAGAGTATGCCCAGTGCATAACCTGCTTGTGTCAGAGTGGGGACCATCCCCATGCCTTCAATGCTCAAATGAAGGCCGGAACCCATCAGGGGTAACAGCGGTTGCGCGTAATAAATCGACGCCACGCTAAAGCCAGCCCCAAGAGCCAGCATAAAAATAACCCAGCGACTCGCGGCATGGGTGGCAGTATTTGTTTTCATAAGACGTTCCTCAGTCATGGTGTGAGGCTATTTTTCAGTACTGCGCCTTGCGGTGGTAGAGTGCCCGGTGGTAAAACACTTATACGTTATACGTTATACGTATAACCATTAACAATATGAAACGATCTGAGCGTATAGATAGAGTGGAATTAATGCGAACATTCGTTCGCATTGTTGAAACGGGTTCACTCTCTGCGGCAGCAAGGCAGCTCGAGACAACACAGGCTACGGTGAGCCGACGTCTGCAGTCGCTGGAGACACTATTGGGTGTAAAATTGTTGCTTCGCACAACCCATGCCACAAAGCTCACCGATGACGGCGAGCGCTGTTATCAGCATGCCAGACGAGTGATTGATAGCTGGCTGGCGCTGGAAGATGAAGTTGGACAGACCGAAGATGAGCCTGTTGGGGTTTTACGGGTTCGTGTGCCACATGCATTCGGCCAGGAGCAGCTCCTTAACCCCTTAACACAGTTCTTGCAGCGGTATCCGCAGCTAATCGTTGAGTGGATGCTGAACGATAAGTCGGTAGACTTTCTGAGCGACAATCTTGATTGCGCGATCCGTGTTGGGGCTGACATTGACCCCGCTACCGTTTCCGTATTGCTGGCGGAAGTTCCCCGAAGTGTGGTGGCATCACCGGCGCTTTTAGCCCAGTTTCCAGCGGTACGGACGCCAGACGATCTCGCGCGTCTTCCCTGGATTGCCATCAATACTTTCTACCAGCAACACATCGAACTCTTTGACGGCATGTCGCCACAGCCTACCCGAATTGCCATTACGCCACGTCTGAGTACCGACAGCTTGTATGTTGCACGTAATACGGTGCTGACGGGGCTGGGTGTGGCGGTTGTCTCAAGCTGGATTGTTGACGACGATATTCGGGAAGGGCGGCTGGTTCATCTGTTGCCTGACTGGCAGCCGAAAGCATTGCCCGTTCATCTGGTTTATCCGTGGTCCCGGTACTACCCGGCAAGATTGCGGCGGTTTCTTGACATGATGAGGCTGGTGATGCCAGAAATTGCGGGAATGAGAACGCCTGTGAAGCCAGCGTAAATAAAAAAGCCGACCCGGAGGTCGGCTTTTTAGATCTTACCTCTGTTTATTCAACAGGCTGTGGGCGGGTTGCAGGAGCTGTGGCCTGGTGCGTAGCACTGTGACCACCAGCGGAACCTTTACCTTCGAAGTTAAACTCCGGGCGAACCCAGTCGCTTTGACGTGGCGCTTCCGGAACGTATTCCGGGGCAGGTGCGCGAGTCATTGGCGCAGAAGCAACGTGAGCTTGTTCGGTGACATGAACGACCGGCTCAGCATTTACTTCTGGAACACTAACTTCAGCCACTTCAATGGCTTTTACCGGCTCAAGGGCGGTTTCAACCGCTATTGGCGTTTCCTCAACCACAACGTCTTCGGTGACAACAGCTGCAGGTGCAGCAGGTTCAGCCTCTTCAGTAACCTGTTCGGCAACCACGGTTTCTGCTTCAGGAACGATCTGCGGTTCGGCATCAACCGGTGCAGTAATCACTTCAGGATGCGCAGTTTCCACTTCAGCAACTTGTGGCTCAGCCACAATAGTCTGCGACTCAATAACGGCAGCGGCTTCAGTCACCACCTCGTGTGCTGTTTCGACAGGAGCAAATGCCTCTTCGCTAGCGACGCGCTCTTCGGTCTGCTGGTCCTGTGGGCGTGTAACCGGATAGCGGATCCAGACTTTACCTGAAGCCATTTCCGGAGACATACAGGCTACGGTAAGTGGCATTGGGGACTGAGTCGGATAACGCTCATCACGGTAACGACGACGACGCTGGCCGCTTACGCGCAGATGGCGTGGGGAACGACGGGAGCGGCGAGGCATACCGGCGTTATCACGGCCCTCACTGTTTTCATCGTGTTCGGTGCTGTTGTCGACAACGGCTGGCAGATCAACTTTTGCCAGTTGCGTGTTCGGCACGATATCCGCTTTCGGCTCATCGGTGACCACAGAGGTATTTTCCGCTTGCTCACCACCGATGCGCACCTTCTGCGACAGTTGGCGCTGTTTACGGCGTGGCATAACAACCTGTGCTCGCTCTTCCTGTTCCGCTTCCGGTTGCTCAACAGGTTCTTCACGGTTAAGTGCTTTAACTTCCTGCTGCGCCTGACGCTTCTCATCGTTGCGACGACGGTTGCGCTCGCGGCGAGGTTGCTGCTGCTCGTCACGTTGTTTGGCTTTTTCCGGCTCATCACCCGCCTGCTGGCGAATTTCACGATCTTCCACATTTTGCTGTGGTTTCTCGCGGCGGTTACGACGGTTGTCTTCGCGCGGTTCGCGGCCTTCGTTGTTGTCAGAACGATTATCACGGCGCTCATTACGATCGTTGCGATCATTACGGTCGCGACGATTATTTTGTCGTTTACGACGATCCTGCGGACGTTCTTGTTTCTCTTCTTTTGGCTCGACTTTCGGCTGTTCCGGCTGAACTTCTTCGCCTGCAAACATTTTTTTCAGTGCGCCGAAGAAACGACCCAGCAGACCAGGTTCAGTTGACGATGCTTTCGCTGCCGCCGCAGGTTTCTGCGTGGCAGGTTGTGCCACGGTTTTTTCCTGCACAGGTTCTGGCGGTGCTTCAGGCATGATGAAAGTGGCTAACGCTGGCTGCTCAGGCAGTTTGCGCTCAGCGGGTTCTTCATCTGCAGGCAGAGCCATTGCTTCTTCATGAAGCTTAGGCAGCAGGTAGCTAAGTGTAGTGGTCTCTTCACCTTTGCGGACACGCAGCACGGAGTAGTGTGGCGTTTCCATCTGATCGTTTGGCACGATGATGCAACGAACACCACCCTGACGTGATTCTACAGCGCTAACTGCATCACGTTTTTCGTTGAGAAGGTAGGACGCGATAGGCACAGGCACAATCGCATGAACCTCTTTGGTGTTCTCTTTTAATGCTTCTTCTTCAATCAGACGCAGAATAGAGAGAGACAACGATTCGTTATCACGCACTGTACCCGTACCGCTACAGCGTGGGCACACATGGTGGCTTGACTCACCCAGTGACGGGCTGAGTCGCTGACGCGACATTTCCAGCAGGCCAAAACGAGAAATATGGCTAATCTGGATACGTGCACGGTCCTGGCGTACCGCTTCACGCAGACGGTTTTCTACCGCACGCTGGTGGCGTACCGGCGTCATATCGATGAAGTCGATAACGATCAGGCCACCGAGGTCACGCAGGCGTAACTGGCGGGCAATCTCATCGGCAGCTTCAAGGTTTGTATTGAAGGCCGTTTCTTCGATATCTCCGCCGCGAGTAGCACGTGCGGAGTTGATGTCGATAGCGGTCAGCGCCTCCGTGGAGTCGATAACGATGGAACCGCCTGACGGCAGACGCACTTCACGCTGGAAGGCAGACTCGATCTGAGATTCGATCTGATAGTGGCTGAACAGCGGAATCTCACCGGTGTAGAGCTTAATTTTGCTGGTGAAATCTGGGCGCCCCAATGCCGCAATGTGCTGGCGAGCCAGCTCAAGCACTTTCGGGTTATCAATTAAAATTTCACCAATGTCCTGACGCAGGTAGTCACGGAAAGCACGTACAATAACGTTGCTCTCCTGGTGAATCAGGAATGGTGCAGGGCGGCTATCAGCCGCTTTCTGGATAGCTTCCCAATGCTTCAGGCGGAAGCTTAGGTCCCACTGCAGCGCTTCTGCAGATTTACCCACGCCCGCAGTACGAACGATAAGACCCATACCATCTGGCAATTCGAGGCTTGCCAGCGCTTCTTTCAGTTCAGTGCGATCGTCGCCTTCGATGCGACGGGAGATACCACCCGCGCGCGGGTTGTTTGGCATCAGAACCAGGTAACTACCTGCCAGGCTGATAAAGGTGGTCAGCGCAGCGCCTTTGTTGCCGCGTTCTTCTTTATCGATCTGAACGATGACTTCCTGGCCTTCACGCAGAACGTCTTTAATGTTCGGGCGACCATGGGAGTTATAGTTGGCAGGGAAGTATTCGCGGGCAATTTCTTTAAGAGGAAGGAAACCGTGACGCTCAGCACCATAATCAACGAATGCGGCTTCAAGGCTGGGTTCAATGCGGGTGATTTTGCCTTTGTAAATGTTCGCTTTTTTCTGTTCGTGTCCAGGACTTTCAATATCCAGATCGTACAGACGCTGCCCATCCACAAGGGCGACACGCAACTCTTCTTGCTGAGTTGCGTTGATTAACATTCTTTTCATCGTAACTTACTCATTATTCTTACATTGACGACAAAGCTGCGGGCAAGGTGACGCTTTCCGGGGTATGAACCGATGGCCTCGTGACTGTTCACGTCGCCAACCTCACGGTTGTCGCTCGCTTAAGAGGCGCAGAGTGTCGGTTGCCTGTATTTCATAGGGAAATACAGCGCAATTATCAGGGGAACAGCCTGGGTAAAACTCTCCAGAGAATATTCCATTTACCGGGAAGTACTGCAACCCGCAGCCCGCTAACTGTCTGAAAGATCAATACGTCTTACGCCATTGCTGCGTGGATGATCGGTCAGACAAAATTGGTCATTCCGTCGACATCCTTACTTAACCAGGATTTAACACGGAAAACAGCCTCATTATTCCACTGCTCGCCGGGTTATAGCAAGATGACTTTTACCAATTATCACCCGGTTACTCACAGTTTCTCCACTTCAAAGCGGTGATTGGTTTAATAACCACCAAATCGATTGCGTGAAAGGGAAGCGGGCCGGATAAAAGTAAATATAAGCATAGAAAAATGAGTGGCGCTAATGGCTGACGATATTTAGAATCGCCAACCATGAAAACAGAGACTCCATCGGTAAAAATAATTGCCATCGCGGATGACTACGCAGGGCAACGAATCGACAATTTTTTGCGCACTCAATTAAAGGGTGTGCCGAAAAGCATGATTTATCGTATCTTGCGTAAAGGCGAAGTTCGGGTGAACAAAAAGCGCGTGAAGCCTGAGTACAAGCTAGAAGCCGGCGATGAAGTGCGTATCCCTCCTGTCCGCGTTGCGGAGCGTGAAGAGGAAGTGGTTTCACCTAAGTTGCAGAAAGTCGCGGCCCTGAGTGATGTGATCCTCTATGAGGACGATCATATTCTGGTGTTGAACAAACCTTCCGGTACAGCAGTACACGGCGGTAGCGGCCTAAGTTTCGGTGTCATTGAGGGACTGCGGGCATTACGACCAGAGGCGCGCTTCCTGGAGTTAGTGCATCGCCTGGATCGTGATACGTCTGGTGTTCTTCTGGTGGCGAAAAAGCGTTCTGCTTTGCGCTCGCTCCACGAGCAATTACGCGAGAAGGGGATGCAGAAAGATTATCTGGCACTGGTCCGTGGTCAGTGGCAATCCCATGTCAAAGTAGTTCAGGCTCCTTTGCTGAAAAATATTCTGCAAAGCGGCGAGCGCATTGTGCGTGTAAGCCAGGAAGGCAAACCCTCAGAAACGCGTTTCAAAGTAGAAGAGCGTTATGAATTTGCCACGCTGGTACGCTGTAGCCCGGTCACGGGTCGCACACACCAGATCCGTGTCCATACGCAACATGCCGGACATCCTATCGCATTCGACGATCGCTACGGCGACCGTGAGTTCGATAAGCAACTCGCCGGGACGGGGTTATCACGTCTGTTCCTGCATGCCGCAGCGCTGAAGTTTACCCATCCGGGAACGGGTGAGGTGATGCGTATTGAAGCGCCAATGGATGAACAACTGAAGCGTTGCCTTAAGGTTTTGAGAAACGCAATGTGATAAAGAAACCGGCTGTAGCCGGTTTTTTTATGCCGTCAGCGGATTGAAGTGCTCGCGGCGCAACATCTGGCACAGGGCAATTAGTGGAAGCCCGACAAGCGTGTTTGGGTCACGGCCGTCCAGTTTTTCAAAGAGCGCAATTCCCAGGCCTTCGCTTTTAAAGCTGCCAGCACAGTTCAGTGGACGTTCCCGACGCACATAGTCGATAATCTCTTGCTCGCTGAGATGGCGAAAGTGTACATCGAAAGGTTCGCACTCGGTCTGTAAATGCCCGGATGCAGAGTTATACAGTGCAAGCCCGGTATAAAAGGTAACAATATTGCCGCGTGCGCTCATGAGCTGCCGGCACGCGTTTTCTTCAGTATGAGGTTTTCCGGTGATTTCACCCTCCAGTACACAAACCTGATCTGAACCTATAATCAGATGTGCGGGATAACGAGCGGCCAGTGATTGTGCTTTTTCCTGAGCCAGACGAGTGACCAGATGACGTGGTGATTCTCCTGGTTGTGGCGTCTCATCTACAGTCGGCGCTGCGCATTCAAATGGGATCCCGAGCTTTTCCAGCAGCATTCGGCGGTAGGGTGATGTCGAGGCGAGAACGAGATTTGGCATATTTTTATCACCAGATATAGCGTATCGATGCCAGCCATTTTAAACTACTGGCCGCAATGTGTGCGAATAATTGGCAAAAGGCAGCCCAGGTTGCCTTTTTCTTTGACTATATGACGTTACAAAGTTAATATGCGCGCCCTATGCAAAAGGTAAAATTACCCCTGACTCTTGATCCGGTTCGTACGGCTCAAAAACGCCTTGATTACGAAGGTATCTATACTTCCGATCAGGCTGAACGTATTGCCGAATCTGTAGTCAGTGTGGACAGTGATGTAGAATGTAGCATGTCGTTTGCTATCGATAACCAGCGCCTTGCCGTTTTGACCGGCGATGCAAAGGTGACGGTAACGCTCGAGTGTCAGCGTTGCGGGAAACCGTTTGTACAACATGTTCACACAACATATTGTTTCAGTCCGGTTCGTTCTGATGAACAGGCTGAAGCACTCCCGGAAGCGTATGAGCCGATTGAGGTTAACGAATTCGGTGAAGTCGATCTGCTTGCTTTGGTCGAAGATGAAATCATCCTCACCTTGCCAGTAGTTCCGGTGCATGATTCTGAACACTGTGAAGTGTCCGAGGCGGACATGGTCTTTGGGGAATTGCCTGATGAAGCGCAAAAACCAAACCCATTTGCCGTATTAGCCAGCTT
The DNA here is from genome assembly GCF_013782625.1 of Enterobacter sp. RHBSTW-00994. NCBI lineage: Bacteria > Pseudomonadati > Pseudomonadota > Gammaproteobacteria > Enterobacterales > Enterobacteriaceae > Enterobacter > Enterobacter sp. RHBSTW-00994. Next base: position 1,793,078 of record NZ_CP056199.1, read on the forward strand.
AAAGCGTAAGTAATTGAGGAGTAAGGTCCATGGCCGTACAACAGAATAAACCAACCCGTTCCAAACGTGGCATGCGTCGTTCCCATGACGCGCTGACTGCAGTTACCAGCCTGTCTGTAGACAAGACTTCTGGTGAGAAACACCTGCGTCACCACATCACTGCTGACGGTTTCTACCGCGGCCGCAAGGTTATCACTAAGTAATCACGCGCAAGCGTGATGAGGCTTAGTGAGGATTTCCCCGCGCAAGCGGGGAATCACCAAACCGGGCAGCGAAGATACCTTGACACGTCTAACCCTGGCGTTAGATGTCATGGGGGGAGATTTTGGCCCATCCGTGACAGTGCCTGCAGCATTGCAGGCACTGAATTCTAATTCGCAACTCACACTTCTTTTAGTCGGTAATCCCGACACCATCACGCCATTACTTGCAAAAGCTGACTTCGAACAACGTTCTCGTCTGCAGATAATTCCTGCGCAGTCAGTTATTGCCAGTGATGCACGACCATCACAGGCTATTCGCAATAGCCGTGGTAGTTCTATGCGAGTTGCGCTGGAGCTGGTGAAAGAAGGGCGAGCGCAGGCTTGCGTCAGCGCGGGAAATACCGGTGCGCTGATGGGACTTGCAAAATTACTGCTCAAACCCATCGAGGGGATTGAGCGTCCGGCGCTGGTGACGGTACTGCCGCACCAGCAAAAGGGCAAAACGGTGGTGCTTGATCTGGGTGCAAACGTCGATTGTGATAGTACAATGCTGGCGCAGTTTGCCGTAATGGGCTCAGTGCTGGCTGAAGATGTACTCGGAATCAATAATCCCCGTGTGGCGTTACTGAATATCGGTGAAGAAGAGACAAAAGGCCTGGACAGCATTCGCGATGCTGCTGAATTACTCAAACAGGTTCCTTCTATCAACTATATTGGTTATCTCGAAGCTAACGAGTTGCTGACGGGAAAAACTGATGTGCTGGTGTGTGATGGCTTTACCGGAAATGTAACCCTGAAAACCATGGAAGGGGTCGTAAGAATGTTCCTCTCGCTGCTTAAATCGCAGGGCGAAGGGAAAAAAAGGTCCTGGTGGCTGATTATTTTGAAGCGTTGGTTACAAAAAAGCCTGACGCGGCGATTCAGTCACCTCAACCCCGACCAGTATAATGGCGCCTGTCTGTTAGGATTGCGCGGCATTGTGATTAAAAGTCACGGTGCTGCCAATCAGCGAGCATTTTCTGTCGCGATTGAACAGGCAGTGCAGGCGGTGCAGCGACAAGTCCCACAGCGGATTGCCGCTCGCCTGGAATCTGTATTAGCAAAAAGTGACTGAGCGTACATGTATACGAAGATTATAGGTACCGGCAGTTATCTGCCAAAACAAGTGCGAACTAACGCCGACCTGGAAAAAATGGTAGATACGTCTGACGAGTGGATTGTCTCACGCACAGGTATCCGTGAACGCCGTATCGCCGCGCCAGATGAAACGGTTGCTACCATGGGCTATGAGGCCGCACAGCGCGCACTCGAAATGGCTGGCATCGATAAAGAACAGATCGGTTTGATTGTGGTAGCTACCACCTCCGCGACTCATGCGTTTCCAAGTGCGGCATGCCAGGTTCAAAATATGCTTGGCATTAAGGGCTGCCCGGCATTCGATGTTGCCGCTGCTTGTGCAGGGTTTACCTATGCACTAAGCATTGCCGATCAGTATGTGAAATCTGGCGCAGTGAAGTATGCGCTGGTTATCGGTGCTGATGTTCTGGCACGTACCTGCAATCCAGAAGATCGCGGGACAATTATTATTTTTGGTGATGGTGCTGGCGCTGTGCTGCTCGGGCAGTCAGAAGAGCCTGGTATCATCTCCACGCATTTACATGCTGACGGTAGCTACGGCGAGCTGTTGACGCTGCCTAACGCGGATCGCGTGAATCCGGACAACTCGATTTACCTGACAATGGCAGGTAATGAAGTGTTTAAAGTGGCAGTGACTGAATTGGCGCACATCGTTGACGAAACGCTGGAAGTAAACAATCTCGAACGCACTGCGCTCGACTGGCTTGTACCGCATCAGGCGAATCTGCGTATCATTAGCGCAACGGCCAAAAAACTGGGTATGTCGATGGACAACGTTGTTGTGACTTTAGATCGTCACGGTAATACTTCTGCGGCATCAGTACCTTGTGCGTTTGATGAGGCGGTACGTGATGGACGAATCAAACGCGGTCAACTTGTCTTGCTTGAGGCCTTTGGTGGCGGTTTCACCTGGGGTTCCGCGCTGGTTCGTTTCTAGTATAAGGATAAAAAGATGACGCAATTTGCTTTTGTGTTCCCAGGTCAGGGTTCTCAGGCTATGGGTATGCTGTCTGATATGGCGGCGACCTATCCGGTAATTGAAGAGACGTTCCGTGAAGCGTCCGATGCGCTGGGCTACGATCTTTGGGCACTGACGCAACAGGGCCCGGCTGAAGAACTGAACAAAACCTGGCAGACACAGCCTGCATTGCTGACCGCATCATTTGCACTGTGGCATGTGTGGCAACAGCAGGGTGGCAAAGCGCCTGCTCTGCTTGCTGGTCACAGCCTGGGTGAGTACTCTGCTCTGGTATGTGCTGGAGTGATTGCATTTGCGGATGCTGTTCGCCTGGTCGAAATGCGCGGTAAATTCATGCAGGAAGCTGTGCCGGAAGGTACGGGCGGAATGTCAGCGATTATTGGCCTGGATGATGCCGCTATTGCGAAAGCATGCGAAGAATCGGCGGAAGGTCAGGTGGTTTCACCGGTAAACTTCAACTCTCCTGGGCAGGTGGTTATCGCCGGTCATAAAGAAGCGGTTGAGCGTGCCGGTGCTGCCTGTAAAGCAGCTGGTGCAAAACGCGCGCTGCCGCTGCCGGTAAGTGTGCCATCTCACTGCGCATTGATGAAGCCTGCAGCAGATAAACTGGCGGTTGAACTGGAAAAAATTACGTTTAATGCCCCGGTAATCTCTGTTGTGAACAACGTTGATGTTAAATGCGAAACTGCACCGGAAGCTATCCGTAATGCACTGATTCGCCAGCTTTACAGCCCTGTACAGTGGACGAAAACCGTTGAGTTTATGGCTTCGCAAGGCGTTGAACATCTGTATGAAGTTGGTCCTGGTAAAGTCCTCACCGGTCTGACAAAACGTATTGTTGACACCCTGACTGCCTCGGCGATTAACGAGCCGGAAGCGATGTCAGCGGCACTCTCGCAATAAAAGAGGAATACCATGAGTTTTGAAGGAAAAATCGCACTGGTTACCGGCGCAAGCCGTGGTATCGGGCGTGCAATTGCTGAAACACTGGTTGCGCGTGGCGCGAAAGTGATTGGTACAGCAACCAGCGAGAATGGCGCTCAGGCCATCAGTGAGTATCTTGGTGCAAATGGTAAAGGTCTGGTACTGAATGTGACCGATCCTGCATCTATCGAATCTGTTCTGGGAAATATTCGTGCAGAGTTTGGCGAAGTCGATATTCTGGTAAATAATGCCGGTATCACTCGCGACAACCTGCTGATGCGAATGAAAGATGATGAGTGGAACGATATTATCGAAACCAACCTGTCATCTGTTTTCCGTCTGTCAAAAGCGGTAATGCGCGCTATGATGAAAAAGCGTCATGGCCGTATTATCACTGTTGGTTCCGTGGTTGGTACCATGGGAAATGCTGGTCAGGCTAACTACGCTGCGGCGAAAGCAGGTCTGATCGGTTTCAGTAAATCGTTGGCACGTGAAGTCGCGTCCCGCGGTATTACTGTAAACGTTGTTGCTCCGGGTTTTATTGAAACGGACATGACGCGTGCGCTGACTGATGAGCAGCGTGCGGGTACGCTGGCAGCAGTTCCTGCGGGTCGTTTAGGCGATCCAAAAGAAATTGCCAGCGCGGTTGCATTTTTAGCCTCTGACGAGGCGAGTTACATCACTGGTGAGACTCTCCACGTCAACGGCGGGATGTACATGGTTTAACCACGATGAAAAATATTTGCGTTATTAGGGCGAATGGCCTCAAAATAACGTAAAATCGTGGTAAGACCTGCCGGGATTTAGTTGCAAATTTTTCAACATTTTATACACTACGAAAACCATCGCGAAAGCGAGTTTTGATAGGAAATTTAAGAGTATGAGCACTATCGAAGAACGCGTTAAGAAAATTATCGGCGAACAGCTGGGCGTTAAGCAGGAAGAAGTTGTGAACTCCGCTTCCTTCGTTGAAGACCTGGGCGCAGATTCTCTTGACACCGTTGAGCTGGTAATGGCTCTGGAAGAAGAGTTTGATACTGAGATTCCGGACGAAGAAGCTGAGAAAATCACCACCGTTCAGGCTGCCATTGATTACATCAACGGTCACCAGGCGTAAGTGAACATCTCCAGGCGGTCATTCGACCGCCTGAGTTTTATCTTTTTTAGACCCACAAATCTCTTTTTTTATCCCTCCCTGGAGGACAAACGTGTCTAAGCGTCGTGTAGTTGTGACCGGACTTGGCATGTTGTCTCCTGTCGGCAATACCGTAGAGTCCACCTGGAAAGCTCTCCTTGCCGGTCAGAGCGGCATCAGCCTAATCGACCATTTCGATACTAGCGCCTATGCAACGAAATTTGCTGGCTTAGTAAAGGATTTTAACTGTGAAGAGATCATCTCGCGCAAAGAACAGCGCAAGATGGATGCCTTCATTCAATATGGAATTGTCGCTGGCGTTCAGGCCATGCAGGATTCTGGCCTTGAAATAACGGAAGAGAACGCAACCCGTATTGGTGCCGCAATTGGCTCCGGGATTGGCGGTCTTGGCTTAATCGAGGAAAACCATACATCACTGATGAATGGTGGCCCACGTAAGATCAGCCCATTTTTCGTTCCGTCAACGATTGTTAATATGGTGGCAGGTCATCTGACCATCATGTTTGGCCTGCGTGGCCCAAGCATTTCTATCGCGACTGCCTGTACATCCGGTGTGCATAATATTGGCCAGGCGGCGCGTATTATCGCTTATGGCGATGCTGATGCGATGGTTGCAGGTGGTGCTGAAAAAGCCAGTACCCCGTTGGGTGTTGGTGGCTTTGGTGCAGCACGTGCGTTGTCTACCCGTAACGATAACCCGCAGGCTGCAAGTCGTCCGTGGGATAAAGACCGTGATGGTTTCGTGCTGGGTGATGGTGCGGGTATGGTCGTACTGGAAGAGTACGAACATGCGAAAAAACGTGGCGCGAAAATTTATGCTGAAATCGTTGGCTTTGGCATGAGTAGTGATGCTTACCACATGACATCTCCACCGGAAAATGGTGCGGGTGCTGCGCTGGCAATGGTGAATGCGATCCGCGATGCGGGCATCACACCAGGCCAGATCGGCTATGTCAATGCTCATGGTACATCTACACCAGCAGGGGATAAAGCCGAAACTCAGGCCGTTAAGTCTGTGTTTGGTGATGCTGCACGCAGTGTTATGGTGAGTTCTACAAAATCCATGACCGGTCACCTGTTAGGTGCGGCGGGTGCAGTAGAATCTATCTACTCCATCCTTGCGCTGCGCGATCAGGCTGTTCCGCCGACCATCAACTTGGATAATCCAGATGAAGGTTGCGACCTGGACTTCGTTCCGCACGAAGCTCGTCAGGTGAGTGGCATGGAGTATACGCTGTGCAACTCCTTTGGCTTCGGTGGTACGAATGGTTCTCTGATCTTTAAAAAAGTCTGAGACTGATTGCCAGATGGAAAATAAAAAAGGTCCGCTTGTCGGACCTTTTTTATTCAGTTTTATCCCCTTGTCCGGTGTCATTCTGCCTGCCAGACTGAATCACCACGCATAAGGAGCCACCATGTTTTTAATTAATGGCCTTGAGCAAGATTACTTACCTGCAAGTGACAGGGCGACTCAGTTTGGTGATGGCTGTTTTACGACTGCAAGGATCCTTTCCGGAGAGGTTTGCCTTCTCGCCGAACATATCCGGCGGTTGAAGAGTGCCTGTGAGAGACTGCTGATCTCTTTTACGCAATGGGATGAGCTTCAGCGCGAAATGATCGGGCTGGCAGCAGGAAAAGAAACCGGTGTGCTCAAAGTGATTATCAGTCGGGGAAGCGGTGGCCGTGGTTACAGCGGTGCTAACTGCCAGTATCCCACCCGCATACTCTCCGTTTCGGATTATCCGGCCCATTACGACCGCTGGCGTCGTGACGGGATTAGGCTTGAATTAAGTCCGGTACGATTGGGGCGAAACCCCATGCTTGCAGGTATTAAACACCTCAATCGCCTTGAACAGGTCTTAATCCGCGCTCATCTTGAACAGTCAGATGCTGACGAAGCGCTGGTTCTTGACAGCGAAGGGGTCATTACGGAATGCTGTGCGGCTAATTTATTATGGCGGAAGGGCGCAGATGTGTTCACACCAGGGATGGAACAAGCGGGTGTGGATGGCATCATGCGCCAGTTTTGTTTACAACACCTGGCACGCTCTCGCTTCCGCGTTGTCGAAGTTAACGCAAGTCTGGATGCACTATCATCCGCAGATGAAGTTGTCATCTGTAACGCATTGATGCCTGTTGTCCCCGTGTGTACTTATGGGGAACAACGCTGGTCATCCCGTGAACTTTTTCAGTTTTTAGCCCCGTTATGTGAAAAAACCAGGTCGTCATGAAGAAAATGTTGCGCTTTGTCCTCCTCCTTGTTGTTGTGCTGGCTATCGCTGGTGGGGCTGGGGTGTGGAAAGTCCGCCAACTGGCGGACAGTAAAATTCTGATCAAAGAAGAGACCATTTTTACGCTGAAAGCGGGTACAGGGCGGCTGGCTCTGGGCGAGCAGCTTTATGGTGATAAGGTTATCAATCGGCCGCGAGTCTTTCAGTGGCTCCTCCGTCTTGAGCCTGAATTATCGCATTTCAAAGCCGGTACTTATCGCTTTATTCCAGGTATGACGGTAAGAGACATGCTGCAACTGCTGGAAAGTGGTAAAGAAGCGCAGTTCCCGCTGCGTTTTGTTGAAGGAATGCGTGTGAGTGATTATCTCAAACAACTGCGCGACGCACCCTACATCAAGCATACGTTGAAAGATGATAGCTATCAGACCGTTGCTGAAGTATTGAAATTTGAACACCCTGAGTGGGTTGAAGGCTGGTTCTGGCCTGATACGTGGATGTATACGGCTGGCACAACCGATGTCGCTATCCTGAAACGCGCACACAAAAAGATGGTCGCGGCAGTGGATGCAGCATGGGAAGGGCGTGTGGATGGGTTGCCTTACAAAGATCAAAACCAGTTCGTCACGATGGCTTCAATCATCGAAAAAGAGACGGCTGTAGCAGCAGAACGTGACCAGGTGGCCTCAGTATTCATCAACCGACTGCGTATCGGCATGCGCCTGCAAACCGATCCTACGGTGATCTATGGAATGGGTGAAAACTATACCGGGAAGATCGGCAGGAAAGATCTGGAGACGCCAACGGCGTATAATACCTACGTGATTAGTGGGTTACCGCCAGGCCCGATTGCCACCCCGAGTGAGGCATCATTACAGGCCGCCGCACATCCGGCAAAAACACCGTATCTCTATTTTGTGGCTGACGGAAAAGGTGGACATACCTTTAATACAAACCTTACCAGTCACAATCGCTCTGTTCAGGATTATCTGAAGGCACTTAAGGAAAAAAATGCGCAGTAAATACATTGTCATTGAGGGACTAGAGGGGGCAGGGAAAACCACCGCCCGCAATGTGGTCGTCGACACGCTCAAAGAGTTGGGCATCACGGAAATGGTGTTCACCCGCGAACCGGGTGGTACACAACTGGCTGAAAAACTGAGAAGCCTGGTGCTGGATATCAAATCCGTTGGCGACGAAGTTATCAATGACAAAGCCGAAGTGCTGATGTTCTACGCTGCGCGCGTGCAATTGGTTGAGACGGTCATCAAGCCCGCGCTGGCTAAAGGTCAGTGGGTGATTGGCGATCGTCACGATCTGTCTACTCAGGCGTATCAGGGCGGTGGACGTGGTATTGATCAGAACATGTTAGCGACGCTGCGAGATGCTGTGCTAGGGGATTTCCGTCCAGATCTTACACTTTATCTGGATGTGACTCCGGAAGTTGGCTTGAAACGCGCTCGCGCTCGCGGTGAGCTGGATCGCATTGAACAAGAGTCGCTGGACTTCTTCAACCGTACACGTGCTCGCTATCTGGAGTTGGCCGGGCAGGATCGTTCGATTCGAACTATTGATGCTACGCAATCACTGGAAGGCGTGACCCATTCAATTCGTGAAACGGTTACTCAGTGGCTACAGGAGCTGCAGGCATGAAATGGTATCCATGGTTGCGCCCGCACTTTGAACAGCTGATTAGCAGCTATCAGGCTGGTCGGGGGCATCATGCATTACTGATTCAGGCGTTACCTGGAATGGGCGATGATGCGTTGATTTACGCCATCACCCGGTTTTTGATGTGTCAGCAACCAGAAGGGCATAAGAGCTGCGGCAAATGCCGGGGCTGCCAGCTAATGCAGGCGGGTACGCATCCTGACTATTACACCCTTGAGCCGGAGAAAGGGAAGAATACGCTTGGCATTGATGCGGTGCGTGAAGTCAGTGAAAAGCTGTATGAGCATGCCCGACTGGGGGGCGCGAAGGTTGTCTGGTTGAAAGATGCTGCTCTTCTTACAGAGGCAGCGGCCAATGCATTATTAAAAACGCTTGAGGAGCCGCCAGAAAAGACCTGGTTCTTCATGACGTGCCGTGAACCTGGCCGATTACTGGCGACATTACGTAGCCGCTGTCGGCTTCATCACCTTTCAGTCCCCCAGGAAAACTGGGCTTTAGCGTGGCTGGAGCGCGAGGTGACAACGTCACAAGACGAGGCGCTCGCGGCATTACGACTTTGCAGCGGCGCGCCTGCTGCAGCACTGGCTATGTTGACTCCTGAAGTCTGGTCGCAACGTACCTTGTTGTGCCAGGGCGTTGAGTCTGCACTGGAAAGCCGTGACTGGTTGAGCTTGTTAGGTATTCTGAACCATGAACAGGGTGCTGAACGTTTGCACTGGCTGGCATCACTGCTTCTTGATGCGTTGAAAGTGCAACAAGGGGCAACGCTATTAACCAATCCAGACGTCTGGGTACTGGTTAATACGCTGGCAAACCGTCTTTCAGGTGCTTCACTACGAGCCATCCTTCACGATGTCTGCCAGAGTCGTGAACAACTTTTAACAGTGACCGGGCTGAATCGCGAGCTTTTACTTACAGACCAGTTACTGCGTATCGAACATTACCTGCAACCAGGCACATTGCTGCCTGTTTCCCATCTCTGAGAGAGACATCATGTTTTTAGTCGACTCACACTGCCATCTCGATGGCCTGGATTATCAATCCCTGCATAAAAATGTGGACGATGTGCTGGCAAAAGCCGCCGCCCGTGATGTGAAATTTTGTCTGGCCGTTGCAACGACTTTACCGGGATATCGCACTATGCGTGACCTGGTAGGCGTTCGCGATAACGTGGTCTTTTCCTGTGGCGTACATCCCTTGAATCAGGACGAAGAGTACGATGTAGAAGATCTGCGGCGTCTGGCGGCGGAAGAGGGCGTGGTAGCCATGGGGGAAACCGGGCTGGATTATTTTTACACGCCTGAAACAAAGCCACGTCAACAGGAGTCTTTCCGTCATCATATCCGCATTGGTCGTGAGCTGAATAAGCCGGTTATTGTACACACCCGCGATGCCCGGGCGGATACGCTTGCTATCCTCCAGGAAGAAAAGGTGACGGATTGCGGTGGCGTACTACACTGTTTCACAGAAGACAGAGAAACGGCGGGCAAGCTGCTTGATTTAGGTTTTTATATCTCGTTCTCGGGGATTGTGACCTTCCGTAACGCTGAGCAGCTTCGTGATGCGGCACGTTATGTGCCTCTTGATCGCATGCTTGTGGAAACTGACTCTCCTTACCTGGCCCCAGTACCGCATCGCGGTAAAGAAAATCAGCCAGCGATGACGAGAGATGTGGCGGAGTATATGGCCGTCCTGAAAGGTGTCAGTATTGAAGCGCTGGCACGTGTAACGACGGAAAACTTCTCTACGCTGTTCCATATCGACCCCGCCCGCCTGCAATCTGTTTGATACACCTGTTTTTTTTAGGCTCGTAATTAATAAATAAAGCGAGTAAAGTTCACCGCCTCATTTGGGGCGGTGACGGTGTATTTAGACACATCCAGAAATGCTTTTTGTAAATCTCTGAAAGTTTTTCGTCCGCCTTAAGCTGAAACGTGATAGCCGTCAAACAAAGTCAGAGGGATTTATTTTACTCTGTGTAATAAATAAAGGGCGCTTAGATGTCCTGTCCACGGCGCGGTCCTCCCCCCGAGCCCATGCGTGAAAGCGTAAAAAAAAGCACAAATACTCAGGAGCACTCTCAATTATGTTTAAGAATGCATTTGCTAACCTGCAAAAGGTCGGTAAATCGCTGATGCTGCCAGTATCCGTACTGCCTATCGCAGGTATCCTGCTGGGTGTCGGTTCTGCAAACTTCAGCTGGCTGCCAGCCGTAGTTTCCCACGTGATGGCCGAAGCAGGCGGGTCTGTTTTTGCTAACATGCCGCTGATCTTCGCTATCGGTGTTGCTCTGGGCTTCACCAATAACGACGGTGTATCCGCTCTGGCCGCAGTTGTCGCCTACGGCATCATGGTAAAAACCATGGCTGTAGTTGCGCCTCTGGTACTGCACTTACCTGCTGAAGAAATCGCAGCGAAACACCTGGCTGATACCGGTGTTCTCGGCGGTATCATCTCGGGTGCTATTGCAGCGTACATGTTTAACCGCTTCTATCGCATCAAGCTGCCTGAGTATCTGGGCTTCTTTGCGGGCAAGCGTTTTGTCCCGATCATCTCTGGTCTGGCAGCGATTTTCACTGGCGTGATCCTGTCCTTCATCTGGCCACCGATCGGCTCTGCTATCCAGACCTTTTCTCAGTGGGCGGCATACCAGAACCCAGTTGTGGCGTTTGGTATCTACGGTTTCATCGAGCGTTGCCTGGTGCCGTTTGGTCTGCATCACATCTGGAACGTTCCATTCCAGATGCAAATTGGTGAGTACACCAATGCTGCGGGTCAGGTCTTCCACGGTGATATTCCACGCTACATGGCAGGTGACCCGACTGCAGGCAAACTGTCTGGCGGCTTCCTGTTCAAAATGTACGGCCTGCCGGCTGCTGCAATTGCTATCTGGCACTCTGCTAAACCAGAGAACCGTGCAAAAGTGGGCGGTATCATGATCTCTGCAGCGTTGACCTCGTTCCTGACCGGTATCACCGAGCCGATCGAGTTCTCCTTCATGTTCGTTGCACCGATTCTGTACGTTATCCACGCGATTCTGGCGGGTCTGGCGTTCCCAATCTGTATCCTGCTGGGTATGCGTGACGGTACGTCCTTCTCTCACGGTCTGATCGACTTCATCGTTCTGTCTGGTAACAGCAGCAAGCTCTGGCTGTTCCCAATCGTGGGTGCGTGCTATGCCGTGCTGTACTACACCATCTTCCGCGTGCTGATTAAAGCACTGGACCTGAAAACACCAGGCCGTGAAGATGCTACCGATGACGTGAAATCGGGTGCAACCAGCGAGATGGCTCCGGCACTGATCGCAGCATTCGGCGGTAAAGAAAACATCACTAACCTGGACGCATGTATCACTCGTCTGCGTGTCAGCGTGGCTGACGTTGCTAAAGTTGATCAGGCTGGCCTGAAAAAACTGGGTGCAGCAGGCGTAGTTGTTGCAGGTTCTGGTGTTCAGGCAATTTTCGGTACTAAATCCGATAACCTGAAAACCGAAATGGATGAATACATCCGCAGCAACTAAGTTGTGATTCGGGGAGACTAAGGCAGCCAGAAGGCTGCCTTTTTTATTGCCGACTGAAAACCACGTCCTGTGGGCGTGGTCATCAACAGGCTTTGGCTCTGCCTTATTGTCTTTGGATTTAAATCTCACAGGACTGGCAGAGACTTCTTCCTTAGGTTTTTAGTACGCCCTTTCAGGGCGTAACCAATGCCGCCTTCTAAGAAGGCGGATTTTTACTGATGTCTCCCCCGCTGAGTGGACGGAAGATTTAGGACAAAAAAAGGGAACCCTCAGGTTCCCTTTGTTGGAAATGCATGCTTAGAAGTCGTAGCTTGCGCTAACAGAGAAGTTAAGCGGCGCACCATATACCAGGTACGAACCGGCGTAATCGTAATACTCTTTGTCGAAGAGGTTATTAACATTCCCCTGCACGGCAAAGTTTTTGGTAACCTGATAACGGCTAAACAGGTTAACCAGTGCATAGCTGCCCTGTTCTGCACGGGTTCTGTTTGCGGGAGCACCTGCTACATCTGTCCAGGTTTTGTTCTGCCAGTTCACACCTCCGCCCACGGTCAGTTCCGGCAACATAGGCAACTGATAACGGGTAAACAACTTCATGGTGGTGCGAGGCTGATCGGAACTTACTGCGTTTCCGCTCTTATCTTCGGCGATGTAACGGGTTGCACCATAGGTCAATTGCCAGTTGTCGGTTAACGCACCGTTCAGTTCAAACTCGATACCTTTGCTCACCACGCCATCCAGAGATTCGTAAATGGACTCACCGCTAGGCATATAGGTGTAAGTGTTATTGGCGACGTTATCTTGTTCAATTCGGAACACAGCAATCGACGTGGTCAGGCGCGTGTTGAACCAGTCGGCTTTCACGCCTGCTTCATAACTTTTCCCGGTGGTCGGATCGAGATAGCGGCCATTGGCATCACGCTTGTCCTGCGGCTGGAAGATAGAGGTGTAACTGACATAGGTCGACCAGTCTTCGTTGATGTCGTAAACCAGGCCTGCATATGGCGTCACTTCATCTTTAGTGCTCTCCAGTCTGGTGTCCGGGGAGCCGGCAGGGTTATAGCGAATGTTATAGTTGGTGTAACGTGCCCCCAGGATCAGGTGCAGTGGGTCGGCCAGAGAGAAGCGAGCTGAGCTATAGGCTGAGGTCTGGCGAATATCGTCCTGACTGTAGAGCTTCCACGGGGTCCATTGTGGGTCCGCGATGTTGCCGCTCCAGTTCTTGAAGTTACCGACATCAACCATACCGTACTGTGCATCTGGCATAGTGTTATCGTAGTGATTACGCTGACGGCTGAAACTGCCGCCAAACATCATTTCATGCTGGCGACCAAACAGATCAAAGCCGCCGCGCAGGAAGGCATCCACTGCATCTTGCTTGCGCTCGCCACGGTTCCAGCCACCATAACCCACCATGCCTGCACCAGTGTCTTTATCCGGATAACCCGACATGTACATCAGCTTGGAGTCGAAATTCGTTTCAGCATGCATCCCGTTGACATGGGCTTCCCAGCCATTGTCGAAACGTTGGGTCAGGTTGGCGAATATCCGGGTGTTGTCTTTGTCAGAGTAAGCCCAGTCAGGGGCAACTGTCTGACTCTTGTTGTAATGTGTTTTGCTACCGTCGCTGTACCAGGTCGGCAGGCCGCCCCAGGTCGGGTCTTCTGTTTTGCTTTCTTGGTATTCATAACCCAGTGAGAGGGTGGTGCTGTCAGTAACATCGGCATCAACCACGCCATACAGGAATTTTTTACGGTAGTGGTAGTTATCAACGAAACTGTCATTATCCTGATAACCGGTGATCAAGCGACCACGGACTTTACCGGACTCCACCAGTGGCGCTTGTAGATCCAGCACATAGCGCTGTTTATCCCAGCTGCCGTAGCTGGCAGAGACATTGCCTTTGAATTCATTGCTGTCTGCATGCTTACGTACCATGTTGACGTAGGCGGCGGGGTTACCCGTGCCCGACATCAGACCCGTCGCGCCGCGAACAACTTCGATGCGGTCGTAGATTGCCGTATCGGCAGCGGTATCACCAAAGTTCCATACTTCACTGATGGATGTTGGCAGATCGTCGTAAGCATAATTACTCACAAAGAAGCCGCGAGAGTAAAATACGCTACGGTCGCTATCCTGTACCTGAGCAGTTACCCCTGTGGTATTTGTTAGCACCTGACCAATAGATTGCAGGTTCTGATCGGCCATTCGTTGCTGACTAATCACGCTGACAGATTGCGGAATATCACGCGGGACGAGTAACAGCTTCGTGCCGGTAGTGGTGGTTTTTACACTGTAGTCCTGATCCTGGCCGGAGGATGAAGGCTGTGTATTATCAGATCCACCGTCGACAACAACGGTATCTTCAGTAGAAGAGGCGGCGAAACTTACGGCTGGCGTCAATGCCATAGCAATGCAGGCTGCCAGCAACGAAGGCGTTGCGACAGGCTGACGTTGCCCATCCCTGGTGTGATTAATGAAAGACATCATCAAACCCTTAATGAATGGTGAAGGTCGAGCGTCAGTCCCGGTGTGTTGAGCTGGCGTCGTTTTATATGTTGAAAATGCGCATGAAAATGCAAATGCGAAATATACGCATTGTGATTAGCTGTGTAAACAGATGTTTCGAATGGAACTGAAATAATGTTTCAGTGAATCAGAGAGTAAGAGTGGTGACTCTCCGGGCTGCCAGTAGGCAATAAGGAAAGAAATCGAGGGATAAGGTTGAAAGGACAGGAGAAACTCGCTCATACTCTTGTGTTGTGTCACACAGTAATACCGACAAGGTGTGTTACTGACGGACGCACCACGCCAGATTAAACAGAAAAGGAAAAGGTCATGGCTGAAGAAACGATTTTCAGTAAAATTATTCGCCGCGAGATCCCGTCGGATATCGTCTATCAGGATGAGCTGGTGACGGCTTTCCGGGACATTTCACCCCAGGCTCCGACGCACATCCTGATCATTCCTAATATTCTGATCCCGACCGTGAATGATGTGAAAGCTGAGCACGAAGTGGCATTAGGTCGTATGCTGACGGCGGCCGCGAAGATCGCGGAGCAGGAAGGGATTGCTGAAGACGGCTATCGTCTGATCATGAACTGTAACCGCCATGGTGGGCAGGAAGTTTATCATATCCACATGCACCTGTTGGGCGGACGCCCGTTAGGTCCGATGCTGACACATAAAGGTCTTTAACATGTTAAGAGGACGTATTGCAGCGCTGTTTATTACGCTGGCGATAGTCGGGTGCAGTGCGCGACCCGCCATTCCGGTTAGCGATGAACAGACGCTGGTTATGGAGTCCTCTGTGCTGGCTGCCGGTATTACGGCAGAGCAGCCTTCGTTGACCATTAGTGAAATCCAGCCTTCTGCATCCTCTACGCTTTATAACGAACGACACGAACCAGTAACGGTGCATTATCGCTTTTACTGGTATGACGTAAGAGGTCTTGAAATGCACCCACTTGAAGCGCCGCGTAGCGTTACGATACCGGCAAATTCGTCGGTCACGCTCTACGGTAGCGCAAATTATTTGGGTGCGCATAAGGTGAGACTTTATCTTTATTTGTAAGGGGTGAACCTTGATTAAGAATATGAGCCGTTTTGCGCTCGTTACGGCATTTGCACTCTTTTTGGCTGGGTGTATGACGCGACCAGGACAGGAGCCAGCCCCTGTGGAGCAGGCTAAACCGGGTACGGAACAACCCACACAGCCGACACAGCCCGAACCAACTGTGCCATCTGTTCCCACGATCCCGGCTCAACCGGGTCCCATCGAACATACGGATGAAAATGCACAACCCGCACCCCGGGTTCGTCATTACGACTGGAACGGCGCAATGCAGCCAATGGTGGGGAAAATGCTGCAAGCTCAGGGCGTGACGGCAGGCAGTGTTCTGCTGGTGGACAGCGTGAATAACCGCACTAATGGAACGCTTGATACGGGCGATGCCACGGAAACGCTGCGCAATGCGCTAGCGAACAACGGCAAATTTACGCTGGTGTCTGCACAACAACTGTCGATGGCAAAACAACAGCTAGGCCTGTCACCACAGGACAGTCTGGGTTCGCGCAGTAAAGCGATCGGCATTGCCCGTAACGTCGGTGCACAGTACGTGCTGTATTCCAATGCCACGGGCAACATCAATACGCCAGCGCTGCAGATGCAACTGATGCTGGTTCAGACAGGCGAGATTATCTGGTCAGGTAAAGGTGCGGTTACGCAGCAATAACATCACGCGTGATGAACTCCTGACGCGTTATTTCCCGCAATATCGTCTTGTCGCGCCGCAAGCCCAGTCCGGGCTTGGCGGCGCGAGTTGTCTTATTGAGTTGGGTGAGCATCGGCTGGTATTGCGTCAACACCACGATCGCTCAGCTCCTGCCTTCCATTTTCGCCGTCAATTCCATACGCTGATGCGCCTTCCGGCCACCCTTGTGCCCAGGCCTCGTTTCTTTATGCAAGGGTGGATGGCGGTCGAGTATCTTGTGGGTGAGATCAAAAGTGAACTGCCGGATGCTCCGACGCTGGTGAGCATGCTGTATGATTTGCACCGTCAACGGCGTCTGGGCTGGCGAATCGCGCTTACGCCACTGCTTGAGCAGTATTGGCTACAGGCCGCTCCCGCCCGGAGGACACCGTTCTGGCTGGCTCAGCTCAGGCAACTGCGTAAACATGGGGAACCGCGGCCACTGAGGATCGCCCCACTGCATATGGATGTCCATGCCGGAAATATTGTCCATACGCCTGCCGGGGCGCGGTTGATTGACTGGGAGTATGCAGGAGATGGCGATGTAGCCCTTGAGCTTGCCGCCGTCTGGACTCCCGATGAAGCCGCGCGTCAGTGTCTGCTACTGACGTATGCTGAGATTGCAAACATCGATATCAGGCAGTTACGTCAGCAGGTCGCAGCCTGGCGACCGTGGGTATTAATGCTGATGGCTGGGTGGTTTGAGCTGCGCTGGCAGCAGTCCGGTGACAAACAATTTATCGCGCTGGCAGATGACGTCTGGCGTCAGTTACACATTAAAGGATAAGAGAGGTTCGTGTGGGTCCAGTCATGTTGGATGTCGAAGGTTTTGAGCTGGATGCGGAGGAGCGCGAGATTCTGGCGCACCCTCTGGTTGGCGGCCTGATTCTGTTTACCCGCAACTATCACGACCCGGAGCAACTGCGTGAGTTGGTTCGGCAAATTCGTGCGACATCGCACCATCGTCTGGTGGTCGCCGTGGATCAGGAGGGTGGGCGCGTACAGCGTTTTCGCGAAGGATTCACCCGCTTGCCGGCAGCACAATCTTTTGCCGCGCTGCTGGGAACGGAGAAGGGAGGTCAACTGGCGCAGGATGCCGGCTGGTTAATGGCAAGTGAAATGATTGCTATGGATATCGACATCAGTTTTGCACCGGTGCTGGATGTCGGGCATATCAGTGCTGCGATTGGCGAGCGTTCATATCATGCCGATCCGCAAACGGCGCTGGCGATGGCCACGTGTTTTATTGATGGAATGCATGATGCAGG
Source organism: Enterobacter sp. RHBSTW-00994 (assembly GCF_013782625.1). Classification (NCBI taxonomy): domain Bacteria; kingdom Pseudomonadati; phylum Pseudomonadota; class Gammaproteobacteria; order Enterobacterales; family Enterobacteriaceae; genus Enterobacter; species Enterobacter sp. RHBSTW-00994. The sequence continues at coordinate 1,810,417 of NZ_CP056199.1, forward strand.
AATGAAAACCACCGGGAAACATTTTCCAGGACATGGTGCTGTGACGGCTGATTCTCATAAAGAGACGCCTCGCGATCCGCGTCCGGAAGCAGACATTCGCGCTAAAGATATGTCTGTTTTCCGCTCACTTATCACCGATAACAAACTGGATGCCATCATGCCCGCGCATGTTATCTACAGTGATGTTGACCCTCGGCCAGCGAGTGGTTCTGCGCACTGGCTAAAAACGGTGCTACGAAGTGAGCTTGGTTTTAACGGTGTGATTTTTTCTGATGATTTGTCCATGGAAGGCGCGGCTATCATGGGCAGTTATGCGGAGCGTGGACAGGCATCGCTGGACGCAGGTTGCGATATGATCCTGGTCTGCAATAATCGTAAAGGGGCGGTGAGCGTGCTGGATAACCTGTCGCCGATCAATGCTGAGCGTGTTACGCAATTGTATCATAAAGGTTCATTTAGCCGTGAGGAGCTGATGAGTTCCGCGCGCTGGAAGACGATCAATGAACAGCTTGAGGCGCTGAATGAGCGCTGGCTGGCACATAAAGCAGGCCTTTAATCCCTCCCGGAGGGTGTAGCGTGGTGAGAAGACGATGATCATCTATTTACACGGTTTTGACTCAAATAGCCCTGGTAATCATGAGAAGGTGCTGCAACTGCAATTTATCGATCCGGACGTACGGCTGATTAGTTACAGCACGCGTCATCCGAAGCATGATATGCAGCATTTACTTAAGGAAGTCGACAAAATGCTGCAGCTCAATGTTGACGAGCGCCCGCTGATTTGTGGCGTTGGGCTGGGCGGGTATTGGGCAGAACGTATCGGATTCTTGTGCGATATGCGTCAGGTGGTATTCAATCCTAATCTGTTCCCGTACGAGAACATGGAAGGAAAGATAGATCGACCTGAAGAATATGAGGACATCGCGACAAAATGCGTCAGCAACTTCCGTGAGAAGAATCGCGATCGTTGTCTGGTGATATTATCGCGCAATGATGAAGCGCTTAGCAGCACGCGTGCTGCGGAACTGTTACATCATTACTATGAAATCGTCTGGGACGAAGAACAGACGCATAAGTTCAAGAATATCTCCCCGCACCTGCAACGCATCAAAGCCTTTAAAACGCTAGGCTGAGCAATCCTTGCGACCTTATCAGGCCCGGTAAGTTTTACTTACCGGGCCTTCTTTTTTCTGAAACTGTATGATTTTCAGACATCAAAACTTGATGCATATCAATTTTGGTATGACCAATGCGCCTGACGTGTTATTCTCAATGCACCTGAATGGTTTCAGTGTTGTAACTTGTTGTTAATTAAGGGTTATGTTTATAACTTTTAATTAACAATTGGTTAATAATTTGAGGGGGTCACGTTGACTACGCCATTGAAAAAGATAGTGATTGTGGGTGGTGGTGCTGGCGGGCTGGAGCTGGCTACACAACTGGGTAAAAAGCTGGGTCGCGGCAAAAAAGCCAAAATTACGCTGGTGGATCGTAACCACAGTCACCTGTGGAAACCGCTGTTGCACGAAGTGGCTACAGGATCGCTGGATGAAGGCGTTGACGCGCTGAGCTATCTGGCGCATGCGCGTAATCATCATTTCCAGTTCCAGTTGGGTTCGGTTGTTGATATCAATCGCGAAAGCAAAACCATTACGCTTGCGGAACTGCGCGACGAAAAAGGTGATCTGCTCGTACCGGAACGCAAGCTGCCTTACGATACGCTGGTGATGGCATTGGGAAGTACGTCAAATGACTTCAACACCCCGGGCGTAAAAGATCATTGTATCTTCCTCGATAACCCACATCAGGCGCGTCGCTTCCATCAGGAGATGTTGAATCTGTTTCTGAAGTACACCAGTAATATGGGTGCGAATGGCAAGGTGAATATTGCCATTGTTGGTGGTGGCGCAACGGGCGTTGAACTCTCAGCAGAACTGCATAATGCGGTGAAGCAGTTGCATAGCTACGGATACAAAGGGCTGACTAACGAAGCGCTGAATGTGACGCTGGTTGAAGCCGGTGAGCGCATTTTGCCTGCGTTGCCTCCACGTATTTCTGGCGCAGCACATAACGAACTGACCAAGTTGGGTGTACGCGTGCTGACTCAAACTATGGTGACCAGTGCTGATGCCGGTGGTCTGCATACCAAAGATGGTGAGTACATTGAAGCGGACCTGATGGTCTGGGCTGCAGGCATTAAAGCGCCTGATTTTATGAAAGATATCGGCGGCCTGGAGACTAACCGTATCAACCAGTTGGTGACGGAACCGACACTGCAAACCACGCGTGATCCTGAGATCTACGCGATTGGTGACTGCGCGTCCTGTGCCCGCCCGGAAGGGGGATTTGTCCCTCCGCGCGCTCAGGCTGCACACCAGATGGCAAGCCTCGTGCTGCACAATATTCTGGCGCAAACCAAAGGCAAACCGATGAAATCCTACGTCTACAAAGACCACGGCTCTCTGGTTTCGCTTTCCAACTTCTCCACGGTTGGCAGCCTGATGGGTAACCTGATGCGTGGCTCCATGATGGTGGAAGGGCGTATCGCGCGCTTTGTGTACATCTCGTTGTATCGCATGCACCAGATCGCGCTACACGGTTACTTTAAAACCGGGCTGATGATGCTGGTGGGCAGAATTAACCGCGTGATCCGCCCGCGTCTGAAGCTGCACTAATCTCTTCGCCCCACCGGCTTCTGGTGGGGCTTTTAGCATATCATGCTGGTTTTCCCTGTTAGCGTGCTTAAGAGTTCTCTTAAATACGATATATTCCCGAAATCACCCGTATTTTGATCCTTATTCTGATTGGCGAAATCTGTCCTGACTTGCAGAATTGTTACCAATAGCAACAAAGGAGGAAGTCCCGTGAATAAATCAATGTTGGCGGGTATAGGGATTGGCGTAGCTGCCGCGTTAGGTGTGGCTGCGGTTGCCAGTCTCAACGTACTTGATCGTGGTCCGCAGTATGCGCAGGTTGTTTCGGCAACCCCCATTAAAGAAACCGTCAAAACGCCTCGTCAGGAATGTCGTAACGTCTCTGTTACACATCGCCGTCCTGTACAGGATGAAAACCGTATCGCCGGGTCTGTTCTCGGCGCAGTTGCGGGTGGTGTGATTGGTCACCAGTTTGGCGGTGGACGAGGCAAAGACGTCGCTACCGTTGTGGGGGCGTTGGGCGGCGGTTATGCTGGTAATCAGGTGCAGGGCGCGATGCAGGATAATGACACTTACACCACGACTCAGCAGCGTTGCAAAACGGTATACGACAAATCAGACAAAATGTTGGGTTACGACGTAACCTACAAAATTGGCGACCAGCAGGGCAAAATCCGCATGGACAAAGACCCTGGCACACAAATTCCGTTGGACGGGAATGGCCAGTTGATACTGAATAACAAAGTGTAAAAAAGCGGTTCTCTGAACTTAGCTCCTCAGGCGCTCAGGCTGAGGAGCTTTTTTTATGGATTCAGAAGGTCAGGGCGTAGTTCAGACCGAAGGTACGGCCTCGGCCCTTATACTCGTAAAGTGCTGCATTGCCATAGGTTGGGCTGTACAGCAGCGGAGCGCGTTGTCCCCAGACGGTGGTGTATTGTTTATCCAGCAGGTTTTCGATGCTGAAGGATAATTTACCCAGCGGTAATTGGTAGCTGCTGAGGAAATCGAGGGTGTTATAGCCGTCAATTTTATTCCCTGCGGCATCGCTCAGGTCGAACGTTTGTTGCGTCTGAAGACGCAACGTCCAGGGTTCAGGCGACCAGCCAACATACGCAGTGGCTTTAGACGGTGATGCCTGCGTGACATCCCATTTCTCCCATGCCCCCTTAGTTTTGATCTCGGATTTCAGGACGTTGAAATTCCCGCCAATGCTCCAGGTGCTATCCGGGATGAAGTAATCCACTGCACCTTCCACGCCATAGATACGCCGCTCCTGCGGATTAACATCGATAGTCATATCACTGCGGTTGATATCAATAGATTTGTCTGACAACGAGTAGTAAGCCGCAATTTGGGTTCGCAGGTTGTTTCCTGTGTAACGCCAACCCAGCTCATAGGAGTCAACCTTGATACCCTCAAGTTTTGCGTCATTCGGGTTTACACTTTTGCCGAGCGCCAGGTGGCCCTGCGCATCTGCGGCTTTATAGGCCCCATTGCCGTAATATTTTCCTGGGTCGGGAAGTTCAACCCCCTGAGAGAAGTTAAACCAGACTTGCTGACGTTCTGTCAGATGCGCAAGGATCCCGGCGTTAAACAGCAGATTGTCGTAATCCGTTTTACCACCAGGAATGGCATCAGCGGAGGATGCTTTACCATTGGCGATTGCCTGCTGCTGGGCATAGCCAATAAAGTCATCGACGCGGTTTTCTGTCCACTGGTAGCGAACACCGCCGCTCAGGGTGAAAATGTCATTGATGTCATAGCTGTTTTGCAGGAATGGCGCGATGTTAGTGATGCTATACCCCGGATAACGGCCGGTAGTGTAGACAGAGCGGTTCGTCATACCGCCAGAAGGGACGGAGTTGGCAAGGTCAAAGAACATCTGGTTTGAATCAAATGTCTCGTGATCGGCATCAAGACCCCAGGTAACCTGCCAGCCATTCAGCGGTGTACTGTTCAGTGTCAGCTTGGCTCCGTATTGATCGGTATTTTGTTCAGAGGCCGCGAAACTGGTGATGTTTTTATTTTTATCGACGGTCGGGAATGGATAGAAACGTAAGGATTCATCGCGGTAGTAAACTTGCCCAACCAGCTCCTGTCCCCAGAAATCGGCATCAGAATATTGCAGGCTGATCAGATGGCGCTCTGTCCCGGGAATACGGTCTGAACTGAAACCATTGCGAGTACGGGCTGTTCCAGTCCCTGTAACTGCACTCATATTTTTATCGAGATAAAGCCCGTAGTCATCATCGCCCTGGCTTTTATAATACTGGGTCACAACCTGCAACTGGCGAGTATCGTCGATTTCAATTGTACCTGTTCCCATCACATCAAGACGATCCGAATGCTGCAAACCCGTCTGGGTGTTATCAAAGGTTAAGGCATCACCGTTGCCATCGTACCAGCCCCCGAAGCGTTGATACACAACAGAAAGTCGGCCAGAAGCATGGTCGTTACCGCCGCTGACGGCTGTGGCAACGCGTTCATCGTGATCGTTGCTATTGTTGAACCCCGTTTTGCTTCCCAACTCAAGATCGACCTGAGTCTCAGGTTGACCCTTTTTCGTGACGATGTTGATCAATCCCCCTGTACTGCCTCCGCCATATAACGCGGTCGAGCCCGAAATGACTTCAATGTGATCGACGTTAAACGGATCAATAGAGTCAAGCTGACGGCTGTCAGTGCGAGAAGAGTTGAGGCGCACGCCATCAATCAATACCACGATAGAACGGCCACGCATGTTCATTCCATAGTTGGTACGTCCCTGGCTACTCACATCCATTCCGGGAATCAATTGTCCCAGAACATCCTTGAACTCTTTTCCGCCCTGAACCTGTTGTTCAATTTCCTGGCGTTCAATGATCCACGTTGTCTGTGCCATTTCGGCAACGGTACGGTGACTGCGGTTGGCACTGACGACCAGGTTATCTTCATTGGTCTGGTCGGCGTAAAGCGGCATGGCGATTGCCAGCAATACAGGATTGAGCACCCAGAGGATCTTCTTTTTCATCATCATTCCTTGTTGAGCATTCGCTCTTTTTTATGGGCAGGTCAAAACACCACGTGGTGCAGTGTGAAATAGATGTAAAAACGCAAATGCGAATACTGCCGATAAAGAATCTCATTATCAACCCAGAGAAATGAGGGGGTTAGAGAGGGAAGAGACTTAACAATGGCGAGGAAGAAAAGGGGGAAGGGCGGCGAACCGCCCTGATTATCATGCTTTAAGCAATTCTGGCCACAGTCGAAGTGTGGTATGCGTGATGTTTTGCAGTTTTTCCAGGCTAGCTCCTTCACGGGCACTGATTGACATGCCCTGTAAGATGCAGCTCAGGTACTGCGCCAGCTCCTGAGGATGACAGTGCGCAGGTATTTCACCGCGCTGTTGACGCTGGGTCAGAAACGAACTCAGCGTCTCTTCTTGCATGGCATGGCGCGATTTCACCGTATTGGCGATGTCTCTGGATGATGCCGCAAGGGTGGCCGACGTGTTGATCATAAAACATCCGGCCGGTGTCTCTTTGCTGGTAAAGCAGGTGGCGACGGCGGTGAAATAGTCACGCAGGGCCTGCTCAACGGTTTTCTCTTCACAGAAGAGCTGGGCTTCGTGTTTTGCGGCAAAGCGCGAGATATAGCGGTCCAGAACAGCCCTGAACAGCCCTTCTTTATTTGTGAACTCTGCGTACAACGTGGGAGCTTTCGCGCCAGTGGCTTCCACCAGATCGGAAAGTGATGTCGCTTCGTACCCATGTTGCCAGAAGAGTGTCATGGCCTTATCGAGCGCCGCTTCCCTGTCGAACACTTTTGGTCGGCCACGGCTTTTTTTTGCGCAACTCGTCATATCGGTTGTCATTTGCCGTTGGTCCTCTGTTGGTTTGTTGAACGACCATTATAAAAATATTCCTGAGCCACGACCAGCGCTGATTGCTTAAAAATAAATTAATCATATGGGTATGAAAATTAACGGAATTAAAATTAATTTAACGGTCGTTATAAAAAGATATTGACGCGTGACGTGGATCACACTTATTATTTATCTATCGATCGTTAAGTAAATAACTTACGACCTTCAAAATCATCTGCCTAAAGGTAAAAATCATGAAAAACGTAAAAACCCTGATCGCTGCTGCTGTGCTTAGCTCACTCTCTTTTGCAAGCTTTGCTGCTGTTGAAGTGCAATCCACTCCTGCAGACCAACACAAAGTAGGAACAATTTCTGCCAACGCAGGGACTAATCTCAGCTCGCTGGAAGATCAACTGGCACAAAAAGCAGAAGCTATGGGCGCAAAATCTTTCCGCATTACGTCTGTGACAGGTCCTAACACCCTGCACGGTACTGCTGTGATCTACAAATAAGCACGGCTAAACCCTCATTTATGCCACTGCAATAAAAAAGGCCCTGCTTGCGCGGGGCCTTTTTTTATCGTCGTGCCTTACAGGGATTGCTGAGCAATATCATGATGCCGGGTCACATCCACTGGCATACCAGAACGCGCTTCCATTGCTCGCTCCATCACGTCACCTTCTGTACCGGCGCTGTTTTTAAAGCGGTACATCGCGTCATTCAGGGTAATCGGCAGGGTTTGCGGATCGTCACCGATGTTTTTCGACAATGGTTGGTGGATCTCGACCAACCGCGTGCCATCAGGTTCTTCAGACACCTTGATCGGCGTATTCACAATATTCACTTTTGTCCCTGGTGTGATCACGCTGTAGAGCGTTTTGATATCGTCATCACGCAGGCGAATACAGCCAGAACTTACGCGCATACCGATACCAAAATCGGCATTCGTGCCGTGCAGCAGGTACACGCCTCCGAAGGCGGCGAGGCGAATAGCATGATGCCCCATTGGGTTATCCGGGCCTGCGGGAACAACCGCCGGTAGGTCAATACCCTGCGCTTTGTAACGGGCGCGGATGTTCGCTGTTGGTGTCCATGTTGGATTAGCCCGTTTATCCGAGACCGTTGTGATCATTGTTGGCGTCAGCGTATCGCCACCCAACTGGCCAATACCTATTGGGTAGACGGTGACTTCATTCTTGCCCGGCGGATAATAATAAAGGCGCAGTTCAGCAAGGTTGATCACAATGCCTTCGCGTGGCGCATCAGGAAGCAACGTTTGCAGCGGAATGGTCAGCACGCTTCCTGCGCGGGGAACATAGGGATCAACGCCCGGGTTTGCCTGCAGTAACGCCAGGAATCCGACGTTATATTTTTTTGCAATCGCTTCGAGTGAACCACCATTGTTTTCAACGACGTGAAAACGGTTTTCGCCCACCACCCGACTCCCCGACGGGGGAAGTGGCCAGGTGTTAGCGCGTGCAGGAAGCGCAATCGCCACCGTAGCGGCCAGCGCAAACAAGGTTATCCAGCGAGTAAAACGTGAAGGTGTCATCATCACCATAATCCATATAAATAATGAGGTTATTGTTATCTAAGGGGGTAATGATAATTATGGCGAATGGGAGTGTCGGGAAATCCAGGTGGATTGCAAAGAGTTTGTAAATTGTAACCCCCGGTATCACTGTGTTACCGGGGGCATAGGCTGAGCCGGTTAAGCGATGGCGTTCTCTTCCAGTTGACGCATAAAGTGGCGAACCCATTCCATGCGGGTTTTGCGCTCTGCCAGTTCCTGGGTGAACTTCAGACGGGTTGGTCCGTCCAGCCGGAAATGTTGAGGTTGTTTCTGGAGCAGGCCAATCAACCACATTGGATTGACGTGGTTTTTCTCGGCAAACTCAATCACACCGCCTTTTTCATTCCCTTCGAGTTTACGGATCCCCAGTTTTTGTGCCTGCTGGCGAAGACGGGCGATATCCAGCAGGTTTCGGGCGGCATCTGGCAGCAGACCAAAGCGGTCAATTAACTCCACTTTGATCTCCTCCAGCTCGCTTTCGTTTTTCGCGCTGGCGATCCGTTTGTAGAACGAAAGACGCGTGTTGACATCCGGAATGAAATCATCCGGAAGCAGGGAAGGCATCCGCAACTCGACTTCGGTCTGCTGGCTGGTCAGATCTTCCAGCGACGGTTCACGTCCGTCTTTAAGGGCATCAACGGCATTTTCCAGAAGCTCCATATAGAGCGAGAAGCCGATGGTTTCCATTGAGCCGCTTTGATCTTCGCCCAGCAATTCACCTGCACCGCGGATCTCAAGGTCGTGCGTAGCCAGCGCAAAGCCTGCGCCCAGATCCTCCAGCGAGGCGATGGCTTCCAGACGTTTTTGGGCGTCGGTGGTCATTGCTTTTGGATGTGGCGTCAGCAGCCAGGCGTAGGCCTGGTGGTGCGAACGCCCGACGCGGCCGCGCAGCTGGTGGAGCTGTGCCAGACCAAAGTGATCGGCCCGTTCAATAATGATGGTATTGGCCGTCGGAATATCGATACCGGTTTCAATAATGGTGGTACAGACCAGCACGTTAAACCGCTGGTGATGGAAATCGTTCATCACCCGCTCCAGTTCGCGCTCGCGCATTTGCCCGTGACCAATGGCGATGCGGGCCTCAGGAACCAGCTCTGCCAGCTTGTCGGCCGCTTTCTGGATGTTTTCTACGTCGTTGAACAGGTAATACACCTGTCCCCCACGCAGCACTTCACGCAGAATGGCTTCGCGTACGACCAGGCTGTCGTACTCGCGAACAAAGGTTTTAACGGCCAGACGACGTGCCGGAGGCGTGGCGATAATTGACAGATCGCGCATTCCGCTCATCGCCATATTCAGCGTACGTGGGATCGGTGTTGCGGTTAACGTCAGGATGTCGACGTCAGCGCGCATCGCTTTAATCCGCTCTTTATGACGCACCCCGAAACGGTGTTCTTCATCGACAATTAGCAGCCCCAGATCTTTCCACTTCACGTCGCTTTGCAGCAGCTTGTGTGTGCCGATCAGAATATCAATTTTCCCTTCGCTGGCCTGTTCCAGGATTTGCGTCTGCTCTTTGGCACTGCGAAAACGTGACAGCATTTCAATCCGTACGGGCCAGTTGGCAAAACGGTCGCGGAAGTTGTCGTAGTGCTGTTGGGCAAGCAGCGTCGTTGGCACAAGAACCGCAACCTGTTTGTTATTCTCAACGGCCAGGAAGGTAGCACGCATCGCCACTTCGGTTTTACCAAAGCCAACATCACCGCACACCAGCCTGTCCATAGCCAGGGGCTGGCACATATCACTCAATACGGCATTAATGGCCTGTGCCTGATCCGGTGTGGTCTCAAACGGGAAGCTGTCGCAGAACAACTGGTATTGCTCTTTATCATGCTTAAAGGCATATCCCTCTTTCGCGGCTCGCTGGGCATAAATATCCAGCAGTTCCGCTGCCACATCACGGACTTTTTCCGCCGCTTTTTGCCGCGCGCGCGCCCAGGCATCGCCGCCCAGTTTATGCAAGGGGGCGTTATCTTCTGCACCGCCTGCGTAGCGGCTAATCAGGTGTAGCGATGACACTGGAACATACAGTTTGGCGTCGTTGGCATAGGTGAGCATCAGGTATTCGCCTTTGATGCCTCCGGCTTCAAGGGTTGTCATGCCAGCGTAACGCCCTACGCCGTGTTCGAGGTGAACAATTGGCTGGCCCGGATGAAGCTCAGCGAGGTTACGGATCAGCGTGTCCGGGTTGATAGTGCGGCGACTGTCCTGGCGGCGGCGTGCTACCCGTTCGCCGAGCAGATCGCTTTCACAAATCAGCGCCCGGTTGTTCAGCGTATCGATAAAGCCATGTTCAGCCGAACCTATCATCAGGTAGCGACCATTATCGGTGGCTTCGCTCAGGCGTAAAATCCGCTTCGGCGCGAGCTTAATGCGACCAAGCAGTTCACCCAACGCTTCACGCCGGCCTTCGCTTTCAACAGAAAAAATCACCGGCCCGGTAAAGGCTTCAAGGAATTTTCTCAGGTTATCCAGCGGGGATTTCTGCTGTGCCTGAACCGCCAAATCGGGAAGCTTCTGGAACGCCAGATTGGTGTTGGCGGCTTTATCTGCAAGGGTTTCGGTTTTGAGCTGGATACGCGGCCAGCGTTTGAGTTCAGTATTAAGCTCATCACTACGCAACCACAGTTGTTCTGGTGGCAACAACGGGCGCATAGGATCCACGCCACGGTTCTCAAAACGTGCGCGGGTTTCGCTTTCAAAGCGGCTGGCGCTGTTGTCCACATCTCCGGTGTTTACAATCAGCGTATTGGCCGGGAAATAACTGAACAGGGCTGGCAGTGGCTCGTTAAAGAACAGCGGCTGCCAGTATTCAATACCGGCAGGCAGAGTGCCTTTGCTGACCTGCTGATAAATATGTTCTGCATCACGCTTCACATCGAATTTGTCGCGCCACTGGCTACGGAACAACTCGATGGCGGTTTTATCTGTCGGAAACTCATGAGCCGGCAGCAAGTTGATGGATCCTACTTCTTCGAGCGTGCGTTGCGTGTCGGCGTCAAATACACGCAGACTGTCGATTTCATCATCGAAGAAATCCAGACGGTAGGGCTGATCGCTCCCCATCGGATAAAGATCCAGCAATGCGCCGCGGGTGGCATATTCACCGTGCTCCATCACCTGGTCGACGTGACGATAACCGGCACTGTCGAGTTGCGCGCGCAGAGCGTCGCGGGACAGGCGTTGGCCTTTTTTCATCACCAGGGCGTGTCCATGCAGATAACTGTGCGGACAGACGCGCTGCATCAGAGTATTCACCGGAACAATCAATACACCACGCTGCATGGTCGGAAGCTGATACAGCGTGGAGAGGCGCGAGGAGATGATCTCCTGATGCGGGGAGAAGCTGTCGTATGGGAGTGTTTCCCAGTCGGCCAGGCTGAACACCAGATTATCGGTGAACTGGCGGATTTCATCGTGCAGGCGTAATGCATTTTGCATATCCGGGGTGACCAGCACCACGGGACCTGGATGCCGCTCCGCGATTTCGGCAACGAGCGTGGCACAGGCCGCACCGGTGAGTTCTCCCAACTGGCGTTGGTCACCCGCTTTGCCGGGCAAGGAATAACGATAGTGTTCAGGCATGGCTATGTCAGAATCTCTTATGGGTATACCACAGTATTGGGGCATATCACTGATACGCAATGTCTTTATTATCCTCGATCGTTTTACATTAGCAAACCACAACCGCACGAGAGGCAAACACGCCCTCGCTAGAGGGCGAAAGGCTGGATTATCAGGAAGCCTGTGCCGGGGAGAGGCGGGCGGGGGGTGAGAAGAAAACATCACCAAACAGGGTCGTGGAGAGCTTGCGCGCGCCGAGCCCGACAAGGGTGCAAATCAGAAGACTGGCAAAAGGATAGAGAACAATCAGCGTCAGCTCTGCCCAAATGGGCCAGGAGGCTGCATTCAATTCACCGATCAGGATGAGACTAAATGCCTCAATTAAAATTCGATGGGTGGTGTAAATGGCGATGGTGTTCGAGCCGATGACATTGAACAGAGTATTGGGCCGTACAGCATAATGCAGCTCAACGGTGTAGAAGAGTTTCATGATCAGTACGATTGACAGCAGAGAGAGCAGGATCGGGATGTTTGCAAACCAAAGCATTACCGATGCTGACGCGAAAAGGGTAATAGACAGCCTGCGTTGGCGCAGCGACATGTTCTTCATCCAGGTCATAAGCTGTGCGCCATACCACGCGCCAAGACTGTAATAGATCATGTTACGCACCACGCTGTTTATTCCCCACCAGGGAAGGGGCAGGATGTTAATCGCAATACTTGCCAGGGCCAGAATTCCCAGCAGCGGCAACTTCCAGCGGCTCAGCATTTTGCACAACAGGAAATAGACCACCAGGGCGTACAGATACCACAGGCTGGTACTGGCGGTGAGCATGCCCAAAAGAAAACCGCTCACTGAGTCGGCATAGGCCGCGTTGGATGAGGTGGCCAGTTGGCGGGCAGGGGCCAGCCAGTCATTCAGGTGACTCAGCGCCTGCCACTGCAAGACTCCCCACAGTGCCAGTACCCAGACAATGCTCCAGATCCGCTTATCCAGGCTGATTCGCCAGCCTACGTCATCAATATAGCGGCGTATCAGATATCCGGAGATAAAGAAAAACACGGGCATGCGGAATGGGGCGAGATAGAGGTTAAAGTAGATCCAGCATTTGGCGAGGAGGCCGGACATCGGGTGTTGTAACCCGCTAAGGTGAGGATAAAAGGTGATCACTGAGTGATAAACTACCACAAGGCAGATGCACAGCCCTTTTATCTGATTAATCCATAATGCTTTTTGTTTCATCGGGAACCGATACCTGTATTGCCATAAACGAACCGTTAATCCTGGGTGAAGGGGGAGGGGTTGTAATGGGTAACAGTCTGTATCAGCACGATTTTCAGAAAAGGTGGAGGTTATGTGTCGCGGAATCTGCAGATAGCACTATGATTTATCTGGTTTTTTCGACGAGATGATTACCAAAGCTTACGGTTTCAGTCATTTACGCTTCATAGATTCGCTTATATAATCGTGGGTCTGCTATCAGCAAACAGACGGATTTCATGTATCAACCTGTCGCACTCTTCATAGGCTTACGTTATATGCGTGGGCGCGCAGCGGACCGTTTCGGTCGCTTTGTCTCCTGGCTTTCGACCATCGGCATTACGCTTGGCGTGATGGCTCTGGTGACGGTTCTCTCCGTCATGAATGGCTTCGAGCGCGAGCTGCAAAACAATATCCTGGGGCTAATGCCGCAGGCCGTTCTCTCGTCTTCCTCTGGTTCCGTTAACCCGCAGCAACTGCCTGAAAGCGCAGTAAAATTGCAAGGGGTTACGCGTGTTGCGCCGTTAACAACAGGTGATGTGGTGCTGCAAAGCGCGCGCAGTGTTGCGGTGGGCGTAATGCTGGGTATCGATCCTGCTCAAAAGGACCCACTGACGCCGTATCTGGTTAACGTTAAACAAACGGACCTGGAAACGGGTAAGTACAACGTCATTCTGGGCGAGCAGCTTGCCGGGCAGCTGGGAGTTAATCGTGGCGATCAATTGCGTGTGATGGTTCCGTCGGCCAGCCAGTTTACCCCGATGGGACGGATCCCAAGCCAGCGTCTGTTTAACGTCATTGGCACGTTCGCGGCTAACAGTGAAGTCGATGGCTATCAGATGCTGGTCAACATTCAGGATGCGTCGCGCCTGATGCGCTATCCGGCTGGAAACATTACCGGCTGGCGGCTATGGCTCGATGCACCGCTCAAGGTGGATGTGCTTAGCCAGCAGACGCTGCCTGAAGGGACGAAATGGCAGGACTGGCGTGAGCGTAAAGGCGAGCTTTTCCAGGCCGTACGTATGGAAAAAAACATGATGGGGCTGCTGTTGAGCCTGATCGTCGCGGTGGCGGCCTTCAATATCATCACGTCGCTGGGGCTGATGGTGATGGAAAAACAGGGCGAAGTTGCGATTCTGCAAACCCAGGGGCTAACGCCTCGCCAGATCATGGCCGTGTTTATGGTGCAGGGGGCGAGCGCAGGTATCATTGGTGCACTGCTCGGTGCTGTTCTGGGGGCGCTGCTTGCCAGTCAGCTTAATAATTTAATGCCGATCATTGGCGCATTGCTTGATGGCGCGGCATTGCCGGTTGCTATCGAACCGTTGCAGGTGATCGGGATCGCACTGGCTGCGATGGCCATTGCGCTGCTTTCAACGCTTTATCCTTCCTGGCGCGCTGCCGCCACTCAACCCGCTGAGGCTTTACGTTATGAATAAGATCCTGTTGCAATGCGACAACCTGTCCAAACGCTATCAGGAAGGCAATGTGCAGACTGATGTTTTGCATAATGTCAGTTTCAGCGTGGGGGAAGGGGAGATGATGGCGATTGTCGGCAGCTCAGGGTCCGGCAAAAGTACTTTACTGCACCTGCTGGGCGGGCTGGATACGCCGACTTCCGGTGATGTTATTTTCTCTGGTCAGCCGATGAGCAAAATGTCCTCGACGGCGAAGGCCGAGTTACGTAACCGCGAGCTGGGTTTTATCTATCAGTTCCACCATTTATTACCCGATTTCACCGCGCTTGAAAACGTGGCAATGCCGTTGTTGATTGGCAAAAAGAAACCAGCAGAAATTAACGCCCGTGCCAGCGATATGCTGAAAGCTGTGGGGCTTGGGCATCGTGGAAATCACCGTCCATCCGAGCTGTCAGGGGGCGAACGCCAGCGTGTCGCCATTGCTCGTGCGCTGGTGAATACTCCGCGCCTGGTGCTGGCAGATGAACCTACGGGTAATCTGGATGCGCGCAATGCGGACAGTATTTTCCAGCTTCTGGGCGAGCTGAACGCTTCGCAAGGAACGGCATTCCTGGTGGTGACGCACGATCTGCAACTGGCAAAACGAATGGGACGTCAGCTTGAGATGCGTGATGGCCATCTGAATGCGGAACTGACGCTGATGGGAGCGGAGTAATGGCTTCACCGTTATCGTTACTCATCGGCCTGCGTTTTAGCCGTGGCCGTCGTCGTGGCGGCATGGTCTCGCTGATCTCCGTCATTTCAACCGTCGGGATCGCGCTAGGCGTGGCGGTGTTAATCATGGGACTGAGTGCCATGAACGGCTTCGAGCGTGAGCTCAATAACCGTATTCTCGCGGTTGTACCACACGGTGAAATCGAGCCGGTGAACCAGCCCTGGACAAACTGGAGTGAGGCTCTGGCGAAGGTGGAAAAAGTGCCCGGCATTGCTGCGGCCGCTCCTTATATCAATTTTACCGGGCTGGTGGAGAGCGGTGTAAACCTGCGTGCCATTCAGGTGAAAGGGGTTAATCCACAACAGGAAGAACGTTTAAGCGCATTACCAAAATATGTTCAGAATGACGCGTGGGCGAATTTTAAGCCTGGTGAGCAACAGATCATTATGGGCAAAGGCGTGGCAGATGCCCTGAAAGTGAAGCAGGGTGACTGGGTATCGATCATGATCCCTAACGCCAGTGCCGACCATAAATTACAGCAGCCTAAACGTGTCCGACTCCATGTGACCGGTATTTTGCAACTCAGCGGTCAGCTCGATCACAGTTTTGCCATGGTTCCGCTGGAGGACGCGCGCCAGTATCTGGACATGGGCGATAGCGTGACGGGGATTGCCATCAAGGTGAATGATGTCTTTAACGCCAATAAACTGGTGCGGGATGCGGGCGGCGTGACGAATAACTACGTCTACATCAAGAGCTGGATCGGGACATATGGTTATATGTACCGTGATATCCAGATGATCCGCGCCATCATGTATCTGGCGATGGTGCTGGTGATCGGCGTAGCATGCTTCAATATCGTGTCGACGCTGGTGATGGCGGTCAAAGACAAGAGTGGCGATATTGCCGTGTTGCGTACCTTAGGGGCGAAAGACGGTCTTATTCGCGCCATTTTCGTCTGGTATGGTTTGCTGGCGGGGCTGTTTGGCAGCCTTTGCGGCGTGGTGATTGGCGTGGTGGTATCGCTACAGCTTACCCCGATCATCAACGGTATTGAAAAGCTCATCGGCCATCAGTTCCTGTCGGGTGATATCTATTTTATTGACTTCCTGCCATCAGAATTACACTGGCTGGACGTTATTTATGTGCTGGTTACAGCACTTTTACTGAGTCTGCTGGCAAGCTGGTATCCAGCGCGTCGCGCAAGCCGGATTGATCCGGCGAGGGTGCTAAGTGGCCAGTAATTACGTCATGGTTTAGCGGTTTTCGGGCCGCTAAATCAGAAAGAGGAATGCGTTATGTATTATGGATTTGATATTGGCGGCACTAAAATTGCGTTGGGCGTATTTGATGACGACCTCAAATTACAGTGGGAAACCCGCGTTCCCACTCCGCGCGAAAGCTATGATGCGTTTTTGACAGCCATTGCGACGCTGGTGGCGCAAGCCGATTCGCGCTTTGGCGTGAAAGGCTCTGTCGGCATTGGCATTCCTGGGATGCCAGAAACAGACGACGGAACACTTTACGCCGCCAACGTTCCGGCGGCCAGCGGCAAACCCTTGCGTGCCGATCTCTCCGCCCTTCTTGAACGCGATGTCCGTTTAGATAACGATGCCAACTGTTTTGCCCTCTCTGAAGCCTGGGATGATGAGTTTCGCCAGTATCCTCTGGTGATGGGGCTGATCCTCGGTACGGGCGTTGGGGGAGGCATTGTTTTTAACGGCAAACCGATTACCGGGCGCAGTTACATTACCGGTGAATTTGGCCATATCCGCCTGCCAGTGGATGCGCTGGAGGTGGTCGGGCGTGATTTTCCGCTCACACGCTGTGGCTGTGGCCAGCATGGCTGTATTGAGAATTATCTCTCTGGTCGTGGGTTTGCATGGCTATACGAACACTTCTATCATCAGAAACTTGACGCGCCACAAATCATCACGTTGTGGGAGCAAGGCGATGAGCAGGCGCGCGAACATGTTGAGCGTTATCTCGATCTGCTGGCGGTCTGTCTGGGCAATATCCTGACCATCGTCGACCCTGATTTGCTGGTTATTGGGGGCGGGTTGTCAAACTTTACAGCGATCACGGAACAGTTGTCCGGGCGTCTGCCCCGACATTTATTGCCGGTCGCCCGCGTGCCGCGTATTGAACGAGCGCGACACGGGGATGCGGGAGGAATGCGTGGAGCCGCGTTCCTTCATCTCACCGATTAGTCTACGAGGTTACTATGCTGTCGCGTCGGTTAGGTCGACTCAGCCGTTTTCGTAAAAATAAACGCCGTTTGCGTGAGCGCTTGCGTCAGCGGATTTTTTTCAGAGACAGGACGATGCCAGAATCAATGGACAAACCAAGAGTCGTGGTGCTGACGGGGGCAGGGATCTCCGCAGAATCAGGTATTCGAACGTTTCGTGCGGCCGATGGCTTGTGGGAAGAACACCGCGTTGAAGATGTCGCGACGCCGGAAGGGTTTGCCCGCGATCCTGAACTGGTTCAGGCGTTTTATAATGCGCGACGTCGTCAGCTTCAACAGCCGGAAATCGCCCCTAATGCGGCTCATCTGGCACTCGCCAGGCTGGAAGAGGCGCTGGGTGATCGTTTTCTGCTGGTGACACAAAATATCGACAACCTGCATGAACGCGCCGGAAACCGCAACATCATCCATATGCACGGTGAACTGCTGAAGGTACGCTGTTCCTGGAGCGGCCAGGTTCTGGACTGGACTGATGACGTCCTGACCGATGATAAATGCCACTGCTGTCAGTTTCCCGCGCGACTGCGCCCGCATGTGGTGTGGTTCGGTGAAATGCCGCTGGGAATGGATGAAATTTACAGTGCACTGGCAATGGCGGATGTATTTATCGCCATTGGTACGTCAGGGCATGTCTATCCGGCGGCCGGTTTTGTTCATGAAGCGCGATTACAGGGCGCACATACCGTGGAGCTGAATCTGGAACCCAGCCAGGTTGGCAGTGAGTTTGAAGAGAAGCACTACGGTCTGGCAAGTGACGTCGTCCCGGCGTTTGTGGACAAACTTCTGAAAGGGCTGTGACGGTTTATTTGTCTGATGCCTGTTGAAAGCAAAAGCACCCAAAAGTCGGGTGCTTTTTTTTATCTCACTGCTTACGAATTAAAGAATGCCAGCGTTTTCTCCAGTGATTTTGCCTGTTCCTCCAGCGACATCGCGGCAGCCGAAATCTGCTGTACTAGCGAGGCATTCTGCTGTGTGGTGCTGTCCATCTGATTAACCGCAGTGCTGACCTGATTAATCCCTCGGGTCTGTTCATCCAGCGCCTGTACGATCTCATTGATCACCAGATGCACGTGCGACACCGCCTCGATGATCTGTTTCATCATCCCGCCAGTCTCATTGACCAGTTCAACGCCCTTACTGACACGACCCGATGACTCTGCGATGAGATGTGAGATCTCTTTTGCCGCATCGGCGCTACGCTGCGCAAGGTTGCGAACTTCACCAGCCACAACGGCAAAGCCCCGGCCTTGTTCTCCGGCTCTTGCGGCTTCAACGGCGGCATTGAGCGCCAGGATATTGGTCTGAAACGCAATCCCATCCACAATGCTGTTTATTTCACCAATTTTGCGCGCACTATCGTCAATTCGGGCAATGACATCCACCACTTCATTGACCAGTGTTTCACCATGACCGGCAATAGATGCGGCTTTATCCGTCAGGCGTGTCGCCTTGTGCGCGTTGTCGGCATTATTTTTCACCGTAACGGAAATCTCTTCCATGCTTGCGGCCGTTTGGACAATAGCAGCGGCTTGCTCTTCTGTACGGGAAGCGAGGTCGAGATTGCCCGCTGCAATTTCACTGGTTCCACCATGTACGGAATGGCTGGCGTCATTAATGCTATCGACAATACGTTTTAACTGGGCCTGCATGGTATGCAGAGCATAGAAAATACTGCTGTTATCGCCGCGTCGAACGGGGATCGTGTTATTGAGATCGCCTCTGGCCACTGCCAGAGCGATCTCTGAGGCCTCCGATGGTTCTCCGCCAACGGGACGGTCAACCTTACGGGTGAAGATCTGGGCCATCACCAGGCTTACCGCCAGGATGCTCAATATCATCAGGCCGATGGCCTTCATCAGGAATTGTCTGGCTTCAGCCATCACTTCACTGACTGGTGTGATAATTGCCAGTTTCCACGGAGTCTGGCTATTGCCAATGTTGATGGATTGCCAGGTAATAAACGCGTCTTCTTTTAGCAGTGGGTCGGTGTAACGTAAGACCTCGCTCCCTGAAACTGTGCCGCGATAAGGTTTGGCAATGTCGTTCTTCTCCGGGCTGAAGACAACGTTATGTCCGGCCGACAGGAGCAAGGCATAACCTGTTCCGTTCCAGGGTTTAATGGCGCTAATCATTTTTTGCAGCGTCGCCAGAGAGAAGTCTGATGTCACGGACCCGAGAAATTGTCCCTCACGCATGATGGGAGCTGCAATCGATGTGAGCATTACATCCACGCCATTGTAGGGATAAATATAAGGCTCGATGATGACATCTTTTTGTCGTTGTTTTGGCAGCAGATAGTAATCGCCACTACCGGGTGTTTCGTAGTCGGTTAGCAGGTGGAGTGCGGGTTTGCCTGCACCGTCCCGGTCAACGTATCGCGCATAGCGTCCCGCGGGATCTTCGCCACTCTGGCCGGCAAAAGAAGCGTCGTTATTATCAAAAGCGTTAGGTTCGAAGGCCATCGACATCGACAAAAAATGAGGGTGCGCCGCCAGATAATGGGTGAGCAGGTGATTTAGCCCCTGACGGTCAACTATTCCGGCATCATGCAGTGCAAGGGCGCTGTTCCCGATATCCTGAGCAGCCGCCAGAGCTGAATCCATCTGCTTGCTGACTTCTAAAGACTGGACCTGGGCAATCTGCTGGACATGTTTTTTTGCCAGCACCTCTTGCTGCGACATCCACTGCCACATCATAAAACCGATCGTCGCGGTGAACCCCAGCGTGACGGTGATAAAAATAGACAACAGCATCAATGTCTTAACTTTTATTTTCTTTTTGCGAACCATGACATCTTTCATACCCTTCTCCCATAATGTCGTCCATGCCTGGCATGTACAGATCATTTATCGGATAATGGGCCGAGTTTCTGTATAGCGTCGCGATTATTTAATCTAAATTTCTTAAATCCATTACCCGGTTAATAAGTGTGGTTGTTATTTTTTTTGTGCATCATATCAAAATAGCAGCCAAAGTTGCTCGTTATACTTTTGAAGAAAGAAGATGCTAATAATTAAAAATCAATAAGGGGGCCGGTATATGTATGCATTTATCGCGAGGCAACCCATTTTTGACAGGGATATGAATACGGTTGCGTATGAGTTACTTTTCAGGGATGGAATGAATAATCGTTTTCCGGATGTATCTGCGGAGTATGCAACATCCAGGATGATTTCTGATCAGTTCTTATGTGTTCCGGCGGCCCGGATCGCCGGAACACATACCTCATTTATCAATTTCCCTTTCCAGATGGTGATTAATCACTGCGCCGAAGCGTTAGACAAAGACAGTGTTGTTATTGAAATCCTTGAAGATGCTGAGCCGGGAGAGGCGCTTCTTCAGGCAGTTAAAGCGATGAGTGCTCGTGGATATCGCTTTGCACTGGATGATTTCACCCTGGCTCCAGAATGGGACATCTTTTTACCGTATATTTCCATTCTGAAATTTGACGTAAGGAATAATACGCTTGAACAAATTAAAGATTATCTAAGTCAACGTGAAAACATGATGGGGGATATTAAGTATCTCGCTGAAAAAGTTGAGACTAAAGAGGAATTTAATAAGTACCGTGATGCAGGGTTTTCTCTCTTTCAGGGATACTTCTTTTGCCGACCAGAGATAATAAAATACAGGCGATTATCACAAAATCAGCTGGCGATTTTTCGTTTGCAGATGGAAGTGGGACGCAATAAACCCGATTTTCGCATTATCGAGTCATTGATTAAAACCGATCTGACATTGTCCTACAAAATCATGCGTTATATGAAACATACCGCATTTAAACACGCTGGCATCTATAACTTCAGCAAGTTAACGTTGAGTGAAGTGCTCATGTATCTCGGAGAGAATCAGCTTCGGCGCTTTGTTGCGGTCGTGGTGCTGGCTTCGGCAGGTAATGACAAAGTGAGCGAGCTTTATCCGCTGAGTATGATGCGAGGGAAATTCTGCGAGCTGATTGCCGGGAAGATGAATGAGCCGTCTCTGGCTGAGAACGCGTTCCTGTGTGGGCTGTTCTCTCTGCTTGATACTATCCTTGAGCTACCCATTGAAGAGCTGATGAAGCAAATTGCGGTTCCACAGAGCGTGAGTGAAGCGCTGTGTCAGCAGAAAGGACGGTTGGCTGATATCGTGACGCTGTGTCGCGATTATGAACAGCAACACTGGGATAAAACCGCTCAAATGTGTGCCGTGCTGGGGCTGACGGATGATGATGTTGTTGAGGCTATGCGTACAGCAACGATCTGGGCCGGAGAGAATACCGTCAACTAACCTGGCCTCACCCCTGGGGGGGGGTGAGGCGCAAGGGAAGCGGATTAGCGGCCCGCTTTCAATTTCTGGTAATACTCTTCATAGATACGGCTTGCATCGCCAACATCATTTTGCCATTCACCGTTCTTGATGGTGTCGGCATCCGGATAGAGCGATTTGTCGTTTGCGACGTCCGGGCTTAGTAGCTTACGTGCGGCCAGATTCGGTGTTGGGTAGCCGATGGTTTCAGCCACCTGCTTAGCAATTTCCGGACGCAGCAGGAAGTTGATCAACTTCAGTGCACCCTCAACGTTTTTCGCATTTGCCGGAATAGAGAGGCTGTCCATCCAGAAAATCCCGCCTTCTTTCGGCCACACCACTTCCAGCGGTGTACCCGCCTGACGCGCGACGTATGCAGACCCGTTCCAGACCATACCCAGATTCACTTCGCCTTCCATGTAGGGGTTTGCCGGGTTATCGGAGTTAAAGGCTGCTACGTTTGGCATCAGTTTTTTCAGCTCGTTATACGCCGCTTCAATCTCTTTTGGGTCCGTTGTATTACCGGAATAACCGAGTTTGCGCAGCGCCATCTGGAACACTTCGCGGGCGTCATCGGTCAATAACAGGCTGCCTTTGTATTCTGGCTTCCACAGATCGGCCCACCGGGTGACGGTTTTCGGATCAATGACATCGCTGTTAATGCCAATGGCTGTCGCACCCCAGATGTAAGGAATGGAATAGTCGTTATTGGGATCAAACGGTTTGTTGAGCATCTCGGGATCGAGATTGTTGAAGTGGGTCAGCTTCGTTTTGTCGATCTTCTGAATCATGCCCTCTTTGCGCATCTTGTCGACGAAGTAGGTCGACGGGACGACCAGGTCGTAAGCGCCATCTTTGTAGGTTTTGAGCTTGGCGTACATGGTTTCATTCGACTCGTAAGTGGAATAGATAACCTTAATGCCCGTCTCTTTGGTGAACTGTTCCAGCAGACCTGGCGGCACATACTCGGTCCAGTTGTAGAAATAGAGTGTTTTACTGTCGTCCGCGTGTGCAGCACTCATACCCAGTGCGAGCGCGCCTGCCGCGAGCAGGTGGCGTGACCATTTTTTCATTTTAACGTCCCCTGAGAGTAGCCTGTTTTACCTGGCTTTTAGTTTTATCACGAGCAATAAGCTGGCTGGCGATGACCAGAACCAACGATAACACCAACAGAATTGTCGCCAGTGCGTTCACCTCGGGTGAGACACCGACTTTCACCATCGAATAGATTTTCAACGGTAGAATTTCATAACTCGGACCGGTGACGAAGGAAGAGACGACTACGTCA